>JAHEGY010000075.1:2336-23642 GCA_024644875.1 Cyclobacteriaceae bacterium | reverse complement strand
TTTGTTTTCCTGGTTGATCCGTCCTTATTTTAAATAAAAACGGAGCTTCCGTCCGGGTTTCAGTCTTATCAAAATCCTGATATAGGTTAATTGTTTCAATTTGTTCCATGTTATCGGCATTGATTTGTATAGTAATAGCACCGCCGGCATTAACCTCAAGCGCTCTCCGGTCACTAAGGCCATACAGAAAATCGGAAGTAGCAGCAGACTGTTTAAAAATCTCCTCATTCCCATTTTCTGATGAAAGGACTAATGTTATATTTTTAAGCACCCCATTATCGCTTTCTTCCGGAATCCTGTGTACGACCAGCTTTCTTAATATATCAAACCCCCTGGACCCTTTTCCCAGTTCCTTCAACTCGATATGAAGAACCTGCCGGCCAGCTGGCAGGGATAAAGATCCGGAAATAGCAGACTCTTTATCCCGGATGAAAAGTGATGCGCTGTCATATTCCGTATATATCCAGAATTCTGATCCAAGATCCTGTTCCTGACAGGAATAACCTAACTCAACCTGGTAAACACCTTTTTCTTTTACATCAATTTCATAGTTAACGCCACTATTATTCGAAGTCCAGTTATCAATCCTGAAACCAACCTGCCTTTTTTCAGCCAGGGAACCCCACACATCCTTTAATCCATCCAGGTTGATCGGAGAATTTGGTTCCTCCCAGTTGCCCACCTCATAAATGGCCTGACCAAATGCCCGGCCATTTTTCAAAACGGCATCATACCAGTTTTCTATTTCAATAATCAGCTGGGCTGACATATCCACATCTCTTTCAACAATATTCTCAGATTCCATGGGATCCTTATTCAGATCGTAGAGCTCGTAATACACTGAATCAGCTCCGCCGTATAAGGCATCATTGCTACGGACCAGTTTGTAATTTTTATAGTGAACAGCTATATGGTGCATTTGAGGTTTTTCAATATTAATCTCTGACCTGGGCCTCAAATAAAAATTGGAATTGTCAAAATATCTTCTTTCAACCCAGTCCATTGGTGTATTGCCATTGATTACAGGCCAGATACTGCGGCCATGAACGGGTAAGGCATTATTGGTATATTCTATGCCGCATATATCCAGTATGGTAGGGAATAGATCGATCACACCTGCCATATGATTGTAATCCTTCCCTGCTTCAATCCTGTTCTTCCACTGAAAATAGAAAGGGGTCAATGAACCACCCTGCCAGATGGATCCCTTTCCTCCACGATGCTCCACTGCCCAGCCGCGTTTTCTTTCAGCCTTTTCCTCATCATTCATTCTACGGCCTCTGTATGTCAGATCAAATCCCGGGGAAGGACCGTCATCGTTCAGGAACATAATTACTGTGTTTTCTGCCAGCTCGAGTTCCTCAACGACATCGAGGATCTTACCAACATTATCATCCAGCACTTCGATCATACCATATAATCTCGCGACATGATCCGTGTATCCTGCCTCTTTATATTTTTGAAAAACATCCGGCGGGCAATTATAGGGTTCATGTATAGACTGAAAAGGTATATATGCAAAAAAGGGATTGTCTTGATTATCACGTATGAAACGGACTACCTGGTTACCGATTACATCAGTAATCGGACCTTCGACATTTATCAGTTTGTTGTTATAAATCACCTGGGTATCAAAATACTGGTATAATTTAGAATGGATGCCCACGTCAAATCCGCGGTTCCAGGAAAAATAAGGCCATGTTTTACCACTATGCCATTTCCCAAATGCCCCGGTCACATACCCGTTCTCTTTAAGCACATCGGCAATGGTCGTTTCATCCCTTAATATAAAATCCCTGCCAGCATGTACTCCCCATACGCCGGTCTCCAGATGATATCGCCCGGTCAAAAGGCTGGCCCTTGTAGGGGCGCAAGCAGCCCCGCTCTGATAAAAATTGGTAAAACGCACTCCGTTTTTGGCGATACGGTCAATGCCGGGTGTCTTGATTTGTGTATTTCCTTCATAACTAATATCTGCATAGCCATAATCATCAATCAAAAAAAGAACAATATTCGGTTTTTCAGGATCTGTTTCAATTTGGCATTGAAGGAAGAAAATAGGAATAATTAGAATTAAAAGAATAGATCTGGATTTGGCCATATTAAAAATCGATTTCAATTGAACGATCTGAAGATAAAAAAAAATTATGAGGAAATTTAAAAATAAGTTTAATCGTTCAGGATTAAGGAAATAATTTTACCGTCCCGTCATACATGGTATGATGCTGGTCTCCAATACTTTTTTTTATTATATTGATCACATGCTGATGAATTCCCGCATTTTTTATTCGAGAATCCTGCTTCTTACATTCTCTCTAACACTCTTTATTGAGTGCAGGGGACCGAGAAGTCTCATTAATGATGTAGCATATGACCTTGATTGCCCACAGGTAATCAATTATGGACCATCTAACACTGATCCTTTAGAGAATATTCAATTCGATTCAAATTTAACTGATAAATACTCCTGTAACAGTCTGGTGATAGCTAATGCTTATGGGTTGATTGATGATTTAACAATACTGGAAAGGTTGAAAAAATCGGAAGCTAATTTGGGATCCTCAGATAGTGTACGGATCGCAATCCTCGAAAAGGAAAAAGAAATTGACAAGATCCTGGATATGGCATTCCTGGAACTGGAATCTTATGAAAGTTTTATAGAGTGCAATATACTAAACCTGGTCAGACTCAATAACCTGTTGACAGAATCAAACAATAAGATCAGGAATAATTACACGAATGCAGACGTTATTGTCGGCCTGGTTTCAGCAGCACTGGCTAGTGGCATCATCCTTTCAAGTAATGAAGATTTGAAGGAAGGCGATGCGGTGGAATGGTTAGGGATTGGTGGAGCAGTAGTGGCCGCTTACCTGTCTGTGTATTCCGGAAGAATTGATATCTTTATATAATTTAATACATGTTAAAAAATCTATTTCCCATAATTCACAATAGACCAAAACCATGGCAAAGAAGACATCTACCAAACCTGTAATTCAAGTAGAAGACGATCGTACCGGACTTGAAATTCCAACCTTGAAAAGAGCTTTTCTCGACAATTTATATTACCTCCAGGGAAGAATTCCTGAAGTGGCCACCAAAAATGATTATTACATGGCGCTGGCCTATACCATAAGGGACAGGCTCCTGCATAGATGGCTCAATACCAATAAAATATATCTGGAGAAAAATGTAAAATCAGTATCATACTTGTCTGCTGAATTCCTTATGGGACCGCACCTGGGCAATAACCTGATCAACCTGGGCTT
Source organism: Cyclobacteriaceae bacterium (assembly GCA_024644875.1). Classification (GTDB taxonomy): domain Bacteria; phylum Bacteroidota; class Bacteroidia; order Cytophagales; family Cyclobacteriaceae; genus JAGTVG01. The sequence continues at coordinate 20,376 of JAHEGY010000075.1, read as the reverse complement.
ATATGATAAGATTAAGGAAGCTATGAGCGAATTGGGGCTTGACCTGAATGATCTGCTCGACCAGGAGGAAGAACCAGGACTTGGTAACGGGGGGCTGGGCAGATTAGCGGCCTGTTTCCTGGATTCTCTGGCCACCCTCGACATCCCAGCCACTGGATATGGGATCCGGTATGAATTCGGGATCTTCGACCAGAAGATCAAGAACGGCTGGCAGGTCGAAGTTACTGATAAGTGGTTGAAAAATGGAAATCCATGGGAGATCCCGAGGCTTGAACTGGCTCAGCATGTAAAATTTGGAGGACAGACCGAGATCATTTATGATAAGGGCGGAAGTTTCAGGGTTTTCTGGCTCCCGGATAAGATAATCAAGGCCGTGCCCTACGATACACCGGTACTGGGTTATGAGACGAATACTGCAGCCATTCTCCGCCTCTGGAAAGCTGAAGCCTATGAAGCCTTCGATTTCCAGAGTTTTAACGAAGGGGATTACTACGGCGCTGTGGATGAGAAAGTGGTATCAGAAAATATTTCCAAAGTTCTATATCCCAATGACGAACAGATCAGTGGCAAGCAGCTGCGATTAGAACAACAGTATTTTTTTACTTCTGCTTCTCTTAAAGATATTATACGCATTCATGAACTTCTGGGGAATCCACTGGATAATCTATATGAAAAAAATGCCATTCAGCTTAATGATACCCACCCGGCTGTTGCTGTGGCTGAATTGATGCATCTGCTGGTGGATATACATCGTCTGGAATGGGTCAAGGCGTGGGACCTCACCTGCAAAACCATTAGCTATACAAATCATACATTATTGCCTGAGGCCCTGGAAAAATGGTCAATGGCCCTGTTTGCATACCTCCTCCCCAGGCATCTGGAGATCATCCTCGAGATCAATTACCATTTTCTTACGGAGGTAAGAGCTAAATTCCCGGGGGATGAAGAAAGAGTAAAAAGAATGTCCATTATCGACGAATCCGGAGAAAAATATATCCGGATGGCTCACCTGGCCGTAGTGGGAAGTCATGCAGTAAATGGTGTTGCTGCCTTGCATACTGATTTGCTGACAAAGGGAATTATGAAAGATTTTTATGAACTCTGGCCGGAGAAATTCAGCAACAAGACCAACGGGGTAACACCAAGACGCTGGATCGTACTTAAGAATCAAGGGCTGACTGCTTTGATCACAAAAAAGATTGGCAAGAAATGGATCAAGGACCTAAGTGAACTAAGAAAACTCGAAGCGTTTGCAGATAATAAAAACTTCCAAAAGGAATGGAGAAAATGTAAACAGGATATGAAAGAAGAGTTGGCAGCTTATGTTCAGTCTCATCTCAAAATAACGGTCAATCCTGATTCAATTTTCGATATTATCGTTAAAAGAATCCATGAATATAAACGACAGCACCTGAAAGTGCTTCATATCATTTCATTATACAACAGGATTAAGGAAAATCCTGATACAGAGATTATACCCAGGACATTTCTTTTCGGTGGAAAGGCTGCACCCGGCTATTATATGGCCAAACTCATCATTAAACTGATAAACTCAGTTGGGGATATTGTAAATAACGATCCTGATGTTAATGGCAGGTTAAAGGTTGTTTTCCTGCCTGATTTCAATGTGAAAAACAGCCAGCGTGTATATCCTTCCGCGGATCTCTCAGAACAGATCTCCATGGCAGGCAAGGAAGCCTCCGGCACCGGGAATATGAAATTTACCATGAATGGCGCATTGACCATTGGGACCCTGGATGGCGCCAATATCGAGATAAGGGAAGAAGTAGGTGAAGAAAATTTCTTCCTGTTTGGTTTAAAAGCTGCAGAAGTCCAGAAACTCAAGGCAAAAGGATATAATCCATATCAGTTCTACAAATCAAATCCTGAATTGAAAAAAGTGATCGACATGATATCCTCCGGATACTTTTCCAGGGATAACAAGGAGCTGTTCCAGCCGCTGGTCGATTCCCTCATCTTCCATGATGAATACATGGCCCTGGCAGACTACCAGTCCTATATTGAATGTCAGGATGAAGTGGATAAAACCTATCGCAACCAGGATAAATGGACTAAAATGTCTATTCTTAATGTAGCCCGAAGTGGAAAATTCTCAAGCGACCGGACCATATGTGAATATTGTAACGACATCTGGAAGGTTGAACCGCTGAAAGTGAAACTGCCTGAATATCATCCGGCTGATTCGGAAAATGTTAAACTGGAATTTAAGGACTGGAAGCTATTATAGGAGAATATAAACCCGGGGAATCCCTTTCTGATACCTCAATAACGGTTAATATTCCGGGGACTAGTATATTGATCTTAAACTCTTCATATTATTAGAGGTGAGATCATCCAAAAGGCATTATATTTGACTATACTTTTTTTCACCCAATTTTTTTAATTTATGAAGAACATACCCGTCTTATGTGTTTCAGGAACTTCCCTGGCACAGGCCTATGAATCCGCTTTGATCAAGTTATATCATGAAGGTACCCGTTTCAAGACACAGTATGATAAACCTGGCGATCCTTTAAGTATCGATTGCACGATGAATATTACCATTGAAGAACCGGAGACAGATCCGATGATCCATCATGCCTTCCCGGGCGGGATAGAAGATCTTAAGGAGTATGTTCTGGAATTAAAAGGATTCAAAGATCACTGGGTTAAGAATATGAATGATCCCAAAGATACAAGGTGGGAATATACCTATCATGGACGACTGGCAGAATATGGGAGTTGGAAAGAGATGCTTGACGGGGAAGGAAGCAAAAGTGTGGATGTGGGTTTTAAAATTGACCAGATAGAGCATGTCATCCGGAAGCTGGTGGATCAACCTTTCACCCGCCAGGCCCAGATGATCACCTGGATGCCCAATATGGACGTAAAAGTGTATGACCCGCCCTGCCTTCAATCTTTATGGTACCGGATTCTGGAAGATGATAAGGGAATTCAATGGCTTAACTGTAATATCCGATTCAGAAGTAATGATGCATGGGGTGCCAGCTTTATGAATATGTTTGGCTTTATTCAGTTCAACAAAGAGATCATTGCCGCTGAAATAGAAAAGAGAAGTGGTAAGCCTGTAAAACTTGGTCGGTTAAACTGGCAGGCTGATTCATACCACATTTATGGGAAGGACATCAAACAGGCGAAAGAAATGCTTTTTGACCGGGTGGAAGATATGGATCTTGAACAGCGCGTATTTAACTTCAATGACCCGTTTATCCGGGAAATGTATAACAGCGCTGAGGAGATGGTCATAAAAAAGATCGAAGCGTACGACCAATCACATGCATAATACTTTACAATTGTGAATTGACATACTTAGTTTATTCTATTCATTAAAAAGAGCTTCTTTTTAGACACTAAACAAATTTCATACTTTTCTCTAAACGCGTTTGAAAATAAATATTGCTCCAAATCAAAGGTGGATTTTATTGACATTTTCCCCGAATATTACTATTTTATATAATAGCATATGGATTATAAATTTAAAAAAAATGAGTTGATGACAGGATCTTCTCAATGCATAATACATAAACTGAAATAAAAGTATTGGTGAACAAAATAAAAATAGAATAATGGCAAAATCTAAATCAAATAAAGAAATAAAAAGATTTAGCGAATTCTTCGAGGATGTTAAAGAATATGTAAGCGAAGGTGCAAAAGCACTCAGTGAAATGTCAGCTGAATTGTATGAAGAAGCGAAAGAAAAAGCAGAAGAACTTTATGAGGCAGGCTATGAGAAATTTGAACAAGCCTCCGGAGTAATCCAGGATTACATGGACAAATACCAAAGCAACCGGGAAATCAAAACTCTGGCTGATAAGAAAATGAAACTTTATGTTGTGTTGGGTAATAAATTGTTTCATGAATACAAAAAGAATGGCAGGATCTCAAAAAGGTACCTCACGACAAATAAAATGAATGAGCTATTCACTAAAATTGAACTGATCGATAAAGAAATCCTGCATATTGGAAAAGAATTGGATAAAACTAAATAATAACAGATCATGATTAAATTTCTAAAGTTTATACAAGCTTTACTGGTGATATTGTACATCCTGGTCAATATATACCTTATGGTATTCAACTGGAATGTATACACCGTATCCATGGACTTAAATTATGGATTTGGTTCCTTCAGTGCACCGCTTTTTTTGGTCGTTGAAACTATAGGACTGATTTTAATTTTCTTACTATGGTTAACAGTCTATTCAAAAGACCTGAGATATGAGATTAGTAAATTGAAAAGAGAAAAAGATATTCATACAAAAAACTCAGATACCCATGCTGATACATCAGAAGGATCGGAGATAAATCTCAATGAGCGGGTTTCACAATTACAAAAACAGATGGATGAACTGGCAAATCTTTTAAAGAAATCTGAAAGCCTGGACATTGACTCCTAGAGAAAACCATCGGACTTTTCAGACTAAAAAAAGGATTAAGGAAATTTAAATGTTCAGAGCATTTCAGGTTTATATTTTTTCAATGGAAAACATATCATTTGCCTGGTGAAAATGATAGAAGTTTATTGCTGGTAAAATATAGATCAAAACATGGCTCAGAATGACAAATGGTTTATTATCTTTAAGATACTAAATAGAAAGCACTTAACATTAGGAATATCTTATAAAGGCTAATAATATATCTCCATGGTCAAATGATTAATCAAATTCATATAAGGTGGCCCTAAATGCCAGTGATGGGCTGGTAAATTAAACCATTCGCATTAGAATTATATAAATGAGAAAACGAGCACAAAAAATACGTCTGGGGATCTTCCTCATTATAAGCATCGGCATACTACTCTTTATACTTGTTTTTTTTACGGCACGCAAGTTCTTTGAAAAAGAAGACATTTATTTTGTAGCCTATGAAAACGTATCTGTGAGTGGTCTTGAAGTTGGTAGCCCGGTTAAATACCTGGGCATCAAGGTAGGCAGCATACGTGACATCATTATTGATCCGGAAAATGTCGCCAGCGTTATTGTAGAACTATCCTTAAAGCCGGCCACTCCTATTAAAGAAGATGCTGTAGCAGAAATTGCAACAGTTGGGATAACAGGGTTGAAGACCATTGAGATTCATGGGGGAAGTAATGAGGCAGCATTTTTAGAACCCGGATCCAACATCAATGCCGGGTCTTCCATCACGGAGGAAATTACCGGAAAAGCTGAAATTATAGCGGAAAAAGTGGAAAAAGTCTTAAATAATTTACAGGACTTTACAGAACCGGATAATCTGAATAAGATTACGGATATGGCTGAAAACATTTCCTCATTGGCCCGGCAAGCAAATGAGTCCATCACCAGAATAGATACGGTTGTAATGGAAAACCGGGTTGATATACGGGAAACAATATCTGGCTTCAAGAATATTACGAATCGACTGGATCAATCGAGCCGTGTTTTTGCTGCTACTATTGAAAAGATCCAAAAAACTGTGGAGAGCGATACCCTGGGTGAGATTCTGGGAAATGTACGAGATGTATCATTGAAATTGAAAGAAGCGGATGTACAGTCTTTGATTGAAAATTTAACAATGGTGGCGAGTCAGACACAGGAATTATTGAAAAAGGTGGATAGTGATCTGGACCAAAGCAGTCAGGATTTTTCCGAAAGCATTAAATTACTTAAAATGACCCTGGAAAATCTTCTGGAGACTTCCAGGAAAATTAATAATGATCCCTCCATTATTCTCCGGGGGGTAGAACAGAAAAATACTCCGGATGATGATCTTAAAAATTAGAATATGAATAAAATTATACCATTCATTCTGCCTGTTTTATATTGTTTGTGGGGCTGTGGAAGCCAGAAAGTTGTAGCAACAAAATACTATGTTATCGAAATCCCCATGGATAGTGTGCTGGAAAGATTTAATGATACAACTCCGCCTACTGAAACGTATTGTGAGATCTCGCAAGTAGATGTGAATCCTGCCTACTCTTCCGTGCAGATAGCAAACCGGAACAACTCACGGGCCATTACCTATTATTCCCAACATCATTGGGCCATACGTCCAGCCACCTCTTTTACACGACTTACCCTGGATTATTTTAAACATACTCCAATATTCAGAAACGTATCAGACCGTTTCTGGAGGGTCCAGCCCGACTATATACTGGAAACCACAGTTTACCACCTTGAAGTCATTCAGGATGATCATTCATTTTCGGCACACCTGAACCTTGAATTTCGATTAAAAGAAACGGAAAGCGATAAGGATATCGTTAAGCACCGGGCCGACCGGTATCTGGAACTGGAAAATAATGATCTGAATCTATTCGCAACCGCTATTGGCGAAATTTTCTACCAGGAACTGGCTTATTTGTCCGATAAAATCATAACAGAAATACAAGTATCACCTTAAAATCCGTTTGAGATTTTAGTCTAAATACCGAATGGTTAAACCCAAGATCCATAATAACTCCAAAGACCCTGACAAGGACTTTAAAATCGAACAAAGCACCTTGTACCTGAAGTATTCATTATTATTAGGAGATCTGGACCGATGGATACCTGCTGTGCAGGAGTATATAAAAAATATGCAGGATCCTATTACTGAGATCAACCTGGATGGTCTGAAGAAAATTGATAGCGCTGGCGTAGCGGCTATACTTCAACTAAAAGATGAATTGATTAAAAATAGCAAAGATGTAAAAATCGTAGGCGGAAGCCCTTCTATACGTAAGAAAATAGGCCTGTTTTCTTATCAGGAACCTCCCGCCTCCAGGGATAGAAGGAGAATGTCATTTTTTGAATCTACTGCCGAATCATTTTTGAATTTCTATCATGATTATATGGTTAGGTATTTTACACTAGCCGCTGACGTCCTTTATTGGTCGGTCACCGATATATTCAAATCCCGGACACATAGAAAGGGTGAGTTCTACAATCAAGCGGTTCTGATCGGTGTAAATGCTGTATATATCATCTGTATGTTATCATTTATTATTGGCCTGGTCATAGCTTTGCAATCTGCTGCCCAGCTCAGAAATTTCGGAGCTAATATTTATATTGTGGACCTTATCGTCATTTCAATGATGCGGGAGATGGGACCTTTAATCACCGCAATTCTTGTTGCCGGACGGAGCGGTTCAGCAATCGCAGCTGAGATTGCCACTATGAAAGTAACTTCTGAACTGGATGCCATCAAAACAATGGCCCTCAACCCAATCAGATTCGTGATAGTTCCCAAAATGCATGGAAGCATCATTACCATGCCATTCTTAACCATTTTAGCAAATGTAATGGGTATTCTTGGTGGTATGCTGATCGCTTACCTGTACCTGGATATTGGCCCGGAGATATTCATCAACCGCATGGGAGAGACATTATACAATCGTGATATACTGATCGGAATTCTCAAAAGCCTGGTATTTGCTGTTTTAATCGTACTGACAGGCAGTTTTTTTGGTTTAAACGTGGAAGAAGGTGCTGAAGGTGTAGGAAAGGTCACCACACAGGCTGTGGTGGTAGCGATATCCATTGTCATCATTGCAGACAGTATAATTGGTTTAATATTCTATTGAGAAAAACATGGCTGATAAAAAAATCATTGAAGTTAATGGACTTTCTGCAACTTTTGGAGAAAGGGAGGTTTTGCGGGATGTATCATTTTCAGCTTATCAGGGGGAAGTAACAGTGATCTTAGGAGAAAGTGGATCCGGAAAGACGACTGTACTGAAGCATTTACTGGGATTATATGACATCCAGGAAGGCTATGTTTCCATCCTCGACAATGATATAAGTGATTTGAATGAAGAGGAACAAAAAGATTTATACCTTAAGATGGGGGTATTTTATCAGAATGGGGGATTACTGAACTCTTTGACTGTCGGCGAGAATGTTTCCCTACCACTAGAGCAACATACGCACCTGGATGATGATCTGATCAGAAGAATTGTGTTAACAAAACTGCAACTTATGCACCTTAATGGGGTTTATGACATGTTCCCTTCTCAATTAAGTGGTGGTATGTTAAAAAGGGCGGCCCTGGCAAGAGCCATGGTGATGGATCCGCCTCTCCTTTTCTGTGATGAGCCCGGGGCCGGATTGGATCCCATTTCACTGGCATCTCTTGATAAATTGATCTTAAACCTACGCAAAGAACTGGGTATGTCTATAGTAATTATTACTCACGAGGTTTCGAGCATCTTAAGGATCGCTGACAGGATTGTTTTTATCGATGAAGGTAAAATTATCTTTACTGGCAAGATTAAAGATGCCCTTGAAAGTAAAAATAAGGAAGTGCATGATTTTTTCCATATTTGATGTTCCAGGGTGAATAATCCTAATCCCATTTCAATGTATTAAGACATCTTATCTTGACCAGAGATATCTTTTACTAATATTCTGGTTTTGTCTTAAGCATTTGTTTAGTGGTCAAATCTTGATGTTATTTCTGCGATTCTCTTTCCCAGGGCATGTCCTTTTTTTGTAAATATCGAATCGATTTCAACTTCTTCAGATTCAGTACTAAACGGTCCTTCTCCCGTTATAGCCGAAGCCCCAAAGGGCTGGTCCCAGGAAGGCCCGCCAACAATGATCATATTAAATACCAGCATCGTATGAATAAGGTTCATCTGAGCTAGTTCCTCACCGGCTGAGATTCCCCCTCCAGTAACAAACACGGCACCTATCTTATCATTAAGTTCCTGACCCTTGAACGGCCAGGTCCTGATGAATTCCTGTACCGGGGCTGCAATATTTGCACTATGGACAGGACTCCCCAGAATAATGGCATCAGCCCATAGCAGATCATCTGTTGAAGTATTCTCTATGGTCAGTAACCTGACTTCTGCACCGTCAATACCCATTGCTCCTTCGGCCACTGATTTTGCAAGTATTGAGGTATGCCCGGTCTCAGAATAATAGGTTATCAGAATATTTTGTGCCAGGGTGTAATTCGAAATGATTAAAATCAGAATCAGGAACTGAATTCGGTAGAGATATAGATTTTTCATTGTTCAGAAATTAAATTTAGAATAATAACTTTTATCTATGCGGAACAACCGGTAATTCATGAATGCCATAAATATCAGTAGTTAAATTATTTGGCTACCTTTAGATAACAGAACAATTATTGACCCTGCCCTGCGATCCGAAAGCTGAAAAGAATCAGGATTAACATTAATATCCCTGAAATCACGTATAAGATCGGGAAAGTTATGATAGTCCACAATTCAGCTGCCACACCCGTCAGATAATTAATAATTATATTGCCAATCAGTGCTATGGAGAACACAACACCAAAGGCTGTACCCGTCCAGGCCGCAAACCGGTCACCCACCATGCCAAGGACAACGGGGAAGCCGGCAGACAATCCAAACCCGATACATAAGAGCCCGGCCGTATACATACTGATATTACCTGCCATCAATGTCAGTATCCCTCCTGCCAGCGCGAGGATAACAGATGAAACCAATACGATTCTGGCTGAAATTACTTTTAGCAGCAGGCTAATAACAAGCCGTCCAACAGTAAAGATACCTCCATATATAGTCAAAGACATTAATGCCCTTTGTTCATCAACACGGATCACCTCGATGAGGTAGGATGTGGTCCAGTTATTGGTCAATCCTTCCATCCCGGATTGGAAAAAGAGAATAAATCCGAAAAGAAGCAATACTTTATTTTTTGCCAGCTGGAAAAATTGTTTCATCGCAATGGACTGGGCCTGTTTAGGCTTCGGGAAGGTTAAAGCAAGATTAAGAACAAGCGCAGCTATCATGGCTGATCCTATTCCTGCTACAATATTATCCGTATCATATCTCGCGGATAGAAAACTGATAATGAAAGGCATTCCCAGGGCTCCCACGCCAAAAAATATTCCAAACAGGCTCAGGTTAGCCCCTTTATTCTCACCATGATCTTCACTGATATCAGAAACCAGTGCGCTCGTGGCACCATTGATCATACCGCCCCCCCATCCGATCAGGAAGAAAGCCAAACCCAGGAGGAAAAAGGAATCAGCGAAGGCAATTAATTCAAATCCGAGAATATTTAATAATATAGAAAGACTTAAAAGGTTTTTATAAGAGTACTTATCCACCACTGGTCCGAATACAAGTGATCCTGTTAATATGCCCAGCGGCAACAAAGACGCTAATGTTCCCTTTGATAAGTCATCCAGGACAAATTTTTCAGTCAGAAAGGGTAAAATAGATCCCAGACTTATCACGCCAACCCCGAATACCAGGATGTCAACACAGGCGGCTGCGAAAACTAACTTTTTATTATACATTGAATAAGGCTAATTAAATTTTGTGCTAAATTTAGAAAATCTACATTAAGGAATGGTCTTTTGATGGTGTATTGTTAGATACCAGGCTGAAAATCTTCAAAAAATACTTATCTTCAACCCGATGAAATCATTTTTTATATATACATTTTTTTGCTTGTTACTGATTTTATCCCTGGGATGCGATGATAAGAAAGATGCTACCCGCAATTATATTGTGGATGAACATGGCGCCATTGTCCGGATGGATACTACAAAAAAAACGATTTATCTCGTATTTACGGCCCATGAATTTGCTGATGGGTTTGCTACCATTCATGAAACACTTACTAAACATGGTTTAAAAGCATCATTCTTCTTAACGGGTGACTTTTACAGGACTGCTGAATTCAGGGAGTATATTCAGGTTCTTAAAGATGATGGTCATTACCTTGGAGCCCATTCAGACAAACATCTGTTGTATTGTACATGGGAGAAGAGAGATTCCCTACTCGTTTCACAGGAAGTTTTCAATAAAGATGTGCTGGATAATTATGCTGAAATGGAAAAATTCGGGATTACAAAAGATGACGCGCTTTATTATATGCCGCCATACGAATGGTATAATCTTGAGATATCGAACTGGACAAGCCAGCTCGGGCTTACTCTCTTTAACTTCTCAGGCGGGACATCTTCAAACCAGGACTGGACATACCCGGAATTGGGTAGAACATACATTTCTTCCGACACCATTTTCAACAGGGTTATCCGTTATGAAGAGGATCAAGGAATGAATGGATTCATATTTCTATCCCATATAGGCACAGATGCCAGGAGGACAGATAAGTTTTACAATAAATTAGACAAACTGATTGGGTATCTCAAGGAAAAAGGATATTCTTTCAGCAAATTGGAATAATGATATTACTTACTTTTAGCCTGATGAAAAAGCATTTTTTAACCTTTATCATCTCCTATTTATTACTCATCCTATGACAGGGAAAATATGTTGGAAGAAGGAATAACGACCAGGCTGAAGGTACATGAAATTTCCTGCAGGGCTTAACGAAATCCTTCAGCTGGGCGATGAAAAGATTGACCAAAACATCGGAAGATATTCCAATTATTTGGCATTGGCAGGAATCGTTTGTTACTTTATACTTTGTTATTTAACCGTCTTTGATTTATCTGACCTTCTTTTGGGATTCCCACTAATCAACAACTTCCAAAACACAACGGATCGATCATTATAAATCGTAAATATTTAAAACTTAAAACGCTTAAAAATGAGTGAAGCTAAAAAGGACAACGTAGTTAAGGTCCATTACACAGGAAAATTAGACAGTGGTCAAGTATTTGATTCTTCCAAAGATCGTGAACCTCTTGAATTTAAGATTGGTGAAGGTAAGTTGATCCCGGGATTTGAGAATGGTGTGGTCGGCATGAAATTACAGGAATCCAAAACCATAAAGATTCCATCTGTCGAAGCTTACGGAGAAAAGAAATCAGAACTGATGATTGAAGTTGAGAACCAGCAACTTCCGGAAAACCTGAAGCCTGAAGTAGGCATGGAACTGGTTTCCAAAAGCCCCGATGGTCAGGAGCAGATTGTAAAGATCGCTGAGGTTAAGGAAGCATCCATCGTTGTTGATGCAAACCATCCATTAGCCGGTCAAGACCTAACCTTTGAGATCGAGCTGGTTGACATTCAATAGTTAGAGTTTTGTTCTTCCCATATCAGGAATTAACATGATGCCGCGGCCAAGATATTTTGTGCTCTTTTTTATCATAACCAAAGTGGTTGATTAAAATCTTACAGCCTCTTCAGTGATTATTAAGCCGATACAAGAAACTGATCAAATTTCAGGGTTTATATTACTGATTTTGAAATTTATCTGTTAAATTTCATAAACTGATATTTTTCAGAACGATTTTGAATCAATGGAACTGATAAAATGGATACATGAGCATTGGGGTATTCCTCCCGCCATACAGTGGAATATAATATATTCCGCTTTGGTTATTGTGATCACTGCGATAGTACAATCCATTATCCTGAAGCTCATCCATTTAAATGTCAAGGATGTAAAGAACAAATACTACTGGGGCAATGCCATCAGGTATACCCTCTTTATCTTCGCATTCATAATCATAATAGCGATATGGCTACAAGAATTCCAGTCAGTAGCCACTTTCCTGGGTTTATTAACAGCAGGTCTTGCTGTTGCTTTAAAAGATCCCATCGTAAATTTGTTCGCCTGGATATTTATTCTTGTTCGTCAACCTTTTACTGTGGGAGATCGCATCCAGATTGGAGATCATGCAGGTGATATCATTGATATCCGTGTTTTTCAGCTCACCTTAAATGAGATCGGCAACTGGGTGGATGCTGATCAAAGTACAGGAAGAATTATACACATTCCAAACGGTAAGGTTTTTACCGAAACACAGGCAAATTACACCCAAGGGTTCAGCCACCTCTGGAATGAGATCCCGGTACTGGTAACTTTTGAAAGTGATTGGGAAAAAGCCAAATCTATATTAGAAAAAATTATAGGTAAGCATACGGCACAATACACGACTTCTGCCAAAAAAAATCTAATAGAAGCTTCCAAGAAATTCATGATCTTTTACAATACTTTGAGCCCCAATATTTATACATCAGTCAAGGATAGCGGTATAATGCTGACCATCAGGTATATATGCGAACCAAGAAAAAGAAGGGCTACTGAACATGTGATCTGGGAAGACATTTTAAGAGCTTTTGACAAACATGAGGATATACAGTTTGCCTATCCTACGCAGCGGTTTTATTATGATCAGGATGAAAGCAGACCGGCTTCTGTTAAAGGTTTCGGAAATCAAAAGCGCGGAGAATAGTTATCATCAATTTGCGGCTGCCAAATTTACTTTTCAATATCTATATTCTTATTATATCCTCCGGCCAGTTCATTAAAAGGAAGACTTATCAACAGTTCACTATTCTCATATTGTGCTTTGATCTTTTTGATGTTTACATCGAAGGGTATGAGCACATATCCGATATTAAAGGGTATCTGATCGGTTTCCTTATATAGGTAAGTATTATCGACGGATATATCATGAAACAGGAAAAGTTTTTCATTCTGGACTTCCACACGCATTTTTTCCGGGTCGACACCAGGAATTCGTGCTTTAACAAGGTATCTACTATCCTGTTTTAGCATGAGTACGGTAGGTTTACTGATCCCTCCGTTCAAGGTGTTCATTACATCTACCTTCCTGAGTAATTCTTTCGATATGTGAAAATCATTAAATCTCATGATATTCGCCTTTCAATGTAGGTATTGCAATTTGCATACCAGTTTTTTTAAAAGGCGCCCCTATTCATATAAACGATATTTTTGCTATCTCGATCCGGAAATACTGCATTTTTGGCAGTATTTGACACACTCACGTCAAAACCTTATCAGATAAATCGTTGTTTGTTATAAGATAAGTGCTTAATTTTCTTTCAAATAACGATTGCTCTATGTACACATTCTTGATATTCATTCATTCCTGGCTTAGATGGGTCTTACTCATCCTTGGTTTAATTGTTATTATTAGGTCATATATTGGTTGGTTCGGGGACAAAAGCTATCTGAAATCAGATAATACCATGTCCGTGGTACTTGTGGCCATTTTTCATATACAATTAATACTTGGATTATTGTTGTACTTTGTATACAGTCCAATAGTCCGTTCTGCCTTTCAGGATTTTGGTATGGCCATGAAAGACAGTCAGTTACGGTACTGGGCTGTAGAGCATATATTTATAATGTTATTGTCCATAGTAATAGCACAGGTAGGAAGGATCAGGATAAAAAAAGTCCACTCAGCAGTTAGTAAACACAGGAATGCTGCCATCTATTTCACCCTGGCATTCATCTTGATTTTATCCAGAATCCCATGGGACCAAAGCATAAGGCTCTTTCGTGGAATAGCTGAGTGATATATGTTCCCGGCAAAATAGTATCCCTGACGAATACTACCCCGTAGTTCTCAGGGCACTTGCAATGGCATTAATCGTAAGCAACAAACTGGTGAGTGTTTCTTCTGCCAGCTCTGAATTACCTTCCTGCTTTTGATATCTCCAGGTCCTTAACAGTTCTATTTGCTTTTTATGGAGGTCCTCCATGGCAGAAGCCCTTATTACGTTTGAATACCAATGCTGTGTACGTCGTTCACTGATAGGTTTTTCAAGGATCAGCTCAAACATCGATCTTGTCCTCTTTAACTCTTCCATGATCAAATCCATCATGGTTCTTCTTACGTTATTGTCCCTAACGAGTGATGCATATTGCTTCATGATCTTCTCATCTGTGGCAGCAAGGCTTGTATCCACGTTGGTAAGGACATACCTAATAAAAGAATCATAAACAACGCCCTCTTTAAACCGATCAAATTCAGCTTTATCCGATTCCATAAGATCGAAAAAAGTCTTGCCTATGCCATACCAGCTTGTGATATTGAACCTGGACTGGCTCCAGCTGAAAACCCAGGGTATGGCCCTGAGGTCTTCCAGACTTCTTTTGCCTGTTCTCCTTGCCGGCCTCGATCCGATTTTACTGGACTCAATGGCATCTATGGGAGTAGCTTCACTGAAAAAAGGCAGAAAGTCCTTATGTTCAATTAACTGTCGGTAATAGTTTTTACTTTCATCAGCCAATTTAGTCATCAGGTCACTGAATTCATACCCTGTCTCCCCGGATCGTTTAAAGAGAAGCGTAGCGGTAGTTGTCCCGGCCTGTAACAGTTCCAGGTTATAGCTGGCATTGATCTTATTCGCGTACTTCTGTTCTATGGTCTCACCCTGTTCGGTAAGTCGGATGTCGCCCCTAATGGAATGATATGGCAGGGCCTTAATGAACCAGTGTGTCGGACCGGCTCCCCTTGATATCGAACCCCCTTTGCCGTGGAATATCCTGATGCGTACACCTTCTTGCTCCCCTACTGTTGCAAGCGTGGATTGAACCTGGTAGAGTCCCCATTGACTGGCAAGTATACCTCCATCCTTATTGCTGTCGCTGTATCCAACCATCACCTGTTGAACAAGATCTTTTTGTTTATTCTGTGCCTTCTGGTATTCCAGGCTTCTTTTTGTATATGGATGTTTCAGGAAAGATCTTACAATTTCCGGTCCATTCTTCATATCTTCTATCGTCTCAAGAAGAGGCACAACCGGCAACAAACATACAGGCCCATTTTCCGTCGTTTTCGTCAAACCAGCCTCGCGGGCCAGTAAATAAACGGATAGCAGGTCAGAGAGTGAGCGGGTCATACTGACGATCAGTGAACCTATACCCCGGGATCCATAATTATCAATATGCTTTAGTAAAACTTTATAACATGATGTAACAGCATCCGCATGCTCCTCAAGATCCATGGCCGGGTGTGTGAACGGACGGTTTGTTTCCAGTTCCTTGTTAATGAATTCCAATCGCTCTGATTCATTTGCATTGAGGAACCAGTTTCCATCCAGTGATGCACCATTCATCAATTCAGCTACTGCTTTTTCATGAAAATGGCTGTTCTGGCGAATATCGAGGTGTGCCAGGTGAAATCCAAAAGTTTCGACCAGCCGGATCATCTGGTTCAGGTCCGCATGGGCTATTGTCAGGGCGCCGAACTTTATAAGTGATCTCTGCAGGATCAGAAGGTCATCTAATAATTCCTGGACGAACTTATAAGATCCTTTATGCTCATGCAGGGCAGTAGCATGCTCCCTTTGAACATCAAGGGGTAATTTTGTGATCATCAGGTTTATCATCTGGCGGAAAGCCTCCCCTTTATTCCGTTCAATTGCTTTTCCACCCTCGGGGCCCAATTCATTCAATAAATCTGACATCCTTTCCCTTAATTTCCGGTCAGCATCTTCATAATCAAGCGAGAAACTCAGGTTTTTAACAAGTTTTGTCAGTTCTCTTCTGATTATAATGAAGGCATAAAGCCTTAATGAATTCAATGTTTCCGAAGTTACCTTACTGGTTACGAAGGGATGCCCGTCACGGTCTCCGCCAACCCAGTTGCCAAAAGATAATTTCGGATAATTCCTGAAATCTTTCATATATTTTGGATCCAGGCCTACTTCTTCCCAGGCGAGTGAGAGCCTTCTATCCAGTATACCCAGGACTTCAGGAAATACATTTGTAAGGTAATGCAATACATTTCGCAGTTCAGAGGGCAGGTCAGGCTTTTCAGTAAAGATCTCACCGGTTTTCCATAACCTGTACAATTCAAGTTTTATTTCCCGCCGTATCTCATTCTGTTCCTTTTTTGTATACATCTGGTTCTCCCGCTTGACCATCATCAGATATATATTTCGATGATGCTCAAGGACTGTAGCTCTTTTCGCTTCGGTAGGGTGCGCTGTCAATACAGGTTCTACCTTTACTTCAGGCATGGTTGTAGCAATTTCCTTGTCTGTATAACCGTCTTTAATCAGGTCCTGGAGGTTTTTAGCCCACAAGCCATTTACGCTGGCCATGGAATTCAGATCTTCCTGTTTTCTTCTGTTTTGAACCGCGCCATTCACCTCTACAATATTCAATAGCTGGAAAACCATTGAATAGAGCTGGATGTGCCTGTTATTAAATGTTTCAAGATCGATTTCATGGTTGGTAGTGATCCAGGGAATTGCGTAGGCAATTGATTCCTCTCCATTTTCAATTAATGTTTCATTGAGACACTCCAGTAGAAACTGAAGGTCGAAATAGGGTTTGCCCAGTTTATCCTGGACCTGTTTTAAAACACTCATTGTCTATTGTTTGGCATTTAAATTTAAATTCAAAGGGAAATTTACAGAATATACATAATACTTAAACCATTTAAGTTCAAATTTGTTGATTCTGGATGTAAAAGAAGTCCATTCCCTTGGGATCGACGATAAGTTTCCTTTTTCCATTAAATACCTTTTTTCTGCTTATAAATTGATGCGGGTTCAGCAGTTAATAATTAATTCAGAATTTTAATGAGATAAACACAACTAGCTTTGAAATTACTCCTCAGGTGCATGAAGTTCTTTATCCGGTGGTTCATTTGAAATATATTGCAGATAATTGTCTCTGAGTTCTTTAGCACTTTCATTATTTGGTCCATCAGGACACATATTTGAATAATATTGATAAATCACAATATTGCTCACATAATCATCTACAATCCTTAATTTTTGCAGCACTATGTCAAATGATTCAGGGATAAAAGAATCCGGCATCTGTTTAAAAGTCTCGATATCAGCCCAGAAAGCACCTTTGAAATTTCCTTCCTCATACAGCCCTCTGCTTCCGGCAGCAAAATATTCCTCTAATTCACTAAGTGTACAGTGTTCAACTCCAATACCATCCTGTACTATTACTATGTCCAGATTACAACTCCCAAGCCGTTTCATAAAGGTGGAAAAAACACTTGAGTTTGAAAAGTTATAATTGAAGAAAGGTGCAATCGCAACCGGCAGACTACTAATTTTCTCACAGTAATCAGCTATCGGATCCACCAGATTGTCTTTTAATATATTGAAATTTTTCTCACTGTTATAATAGTATGGTGCCGGTTCATGAGATATATACCATCCAATGAATGAGGCATAATCGCCATATTGATCCCAAATATCTTTTGCCAGGTCTATACTTCTTTGTGCGTGACTGTTCAGTATTTCTTCTTCAGTGGTATTCTTCCAGAATTCCTCATTGAAATAAAGGCCCACATATACTCCAATATTATTATTCCTGGCGGCTTCCAATAAACCCGGCAAGGCATTGATATGCTTATTTACACTATAGTTGTTTTC
>JAHEGY010000075.1:0-2236 GCA_024644875.1 Cyclobacteriaceae bacterium | reverse complement strand
GCAACTTCCGAATATACCGACCAACCTTACGTAATCTAAATTGATCAATCGCTACGGAATAATGTGACTACTTCCCTGCTCTCATCAAGAAAGAATATTTGCGATGGAATTTTATTTATTGGGTATGCCATATTTTTTTATTTTTGAACAGAATGTAGTGGGTGGTATGCCTATGAGACTGGATTCCCCATGCTCACCAAATATCTTTCCTCCAGTCTTTTCTAGGGCGCTACGAAGATTTTTTATTTCAAGATGCCCCACATCAGGCTTATAAACGCAGACAAGATAACTGTGGGGATGATTGATACATTCTTTATAATCAATAAAAACAGCAATAAAGCCCTGCTTTCTCAGGATTATTAAGTGTGATTTATTTGCATCCCAATAATTCATAGATGATAAGAATTGAACTATTGTATCGTTTGTTTTTGTTATTAAGTTATAACCATATGGCTTAAAAACCTTGATCCCCTTCAGGAGAAATCGCCTGATTTATATTATCATCTTAAAATCAATGATATCATCCAATGATTAAAAGAGCTGTTATGAGTTATTTCAAATTTATTGATAGTCTATAAAAACAGTATAATGAAAAAGCGTGTCACATTAATATTTATATTCTTCATTTGGGCAATCATACTTAATGCTCAGGATATGTTTGATGCAAGGCCTTTGACGACTGATCCTGCACAACAAGGATTCGCCACCTGGTCGCCGGATGGTGAGTATATTGTATATCAATATAGTGATATGTGGGATACCCTGGGAAATAATGGCTTATGGAAAAAATCTGGAAATGGAACCAGAGCCAAGCAAATTTATCAGGGTATTGCTGAACACCCTAAGTGGTCGCCGGACGGTCTTTATATAGTTTTTGACGCGGATACCGGCAATAGTATTAAAATGATTCCTTCTGAAGGAGGTAAGCCTGTTAACTTTCTTCCGGATTCAATTCGTATTAGCAAGGGTGGGCTACCCTGTTGGTCGCCTGATGCCACCAGGATAGCATTCATGGAAAGTACTACATCGTCATTATGCGTATATGATATTAAAACAGGAAGCACGAGACGCATTTTTAAGAAAGAGGGTATGTTGCCCCTTCCCGGATGCTGGTCCAGGGATGGCAAGAGTATCCTGATAGCCTTAATGGACATACAATCCAGAAAATCTACGATCTGGAAAATATCTCCAGATGGAAAAGAGCCTAGCCGGATAACGGGACATCACGAGAATTTTTATCGGTATCTTGCCCTTTCTCCCTGCGGTTCTCTCCTGGTCTATGCAGCTATGGAAGGAAGATATTTAGGACTTTATGTCATGCCTTCAAATGGAGGCCCTTCACTTCCTCTAGCCGTAACCTCGGACGCACATAATGAAGCCCCTAACTGGTCGCCTGACGGGAAAAAGATTGCTTTTAACAGTACCCGGTCAAAAGCTTTTAATATCTGGATTATGGATGTGGATATCGACCGGATAAAACAGGAGCTCGGGGGCCTATAATTAATGACTTAAATCTGCCCGGGAAATTCAGCGGCAAGAATACAGTAATATGTTTAAACATACAGGTATTACAGCATTTAATAGAGCATCTAACCTACGCAATAATTCTGACAAGTAATCTGAGAAAGCAATTGCATGGCATTTTCGCATTCACTAAATTTAAAGTATTTGATTTAATACCTTAAACTATCAATGTCTTGATGGACCATTCTTCTACAATCCGAAAGTATCATTTGATCGCTGGATTCTTCTTTCTATTGGTTTTACTATTCTTTTTCAGCTGTTCAACAAAGGAGGTTATTATAGCTTTTGGTGACATAGATGATTCTTTTTCATTCAATGGCAACACAAGGATAATAATCAAACTGGATGATCCCCATCGTTCCAAACATGAAGGTCCTGCTCGATCAGAGCATTCATTTTAATTTTGTTCATGACTTCAGTAGTTTTAAGGTTAGAACTTGGGTTATAACTGGGCAACGTTTATTGCTGAATAATAGTTCCTGAAAAAATTATTCCAGCCGGATTATTGGGGTCAGTCAGGTGCAAAGGTGTTTTTGCCGATCCTGCAATCTTTTATTATTTTTTCATACTGGAAATTGTTATTTGATCATGTTTTGCAAAAAGTGCAAATATTAATTTTCTGCAGGTAAAATTCAATTAGGGCTATCCGTACTTTCTCTTTAAATTCATTATAACAAAAGGTTATAATGCCATGATAAGATTTACACTAATT
>JAHEGY010000162.1 GCA_024644875.1 Cyclobacteriaceae bacterium | reverse complement strand
TATAAATGAACCAGCTTCAATTTACGAAAATAGATTATATGCCAGTGGTAGCACATTGAATAATAATCATTATCTCCGGATTAAGCTTAATTCAGAACTTCATTCAGGGATAGGACTGGGTTATATAGTGACTGCGTATGTCCATGGACAATCCATATACTCCGACCATTCCATCTATCATGGTTTTTTATCCACAGTAGATCCCGTAATCCATATAGGTTTAGGCACAGATGAAAAGGTGGATTCCTTAATCATCTCAAGACCCGATGGCAGAATTTTAACCATGTATAATATCCCCGTTGATCAGATCATAGAAATTAATGATGGTCAATTTAGTGAATTGCCTCCAACCCCACCCGCTCCTTCCGTACCAGATTCATCTAAACTGCTCTTCATTCCGGTTCCGGATAGTATAGGGATTGATTATCTTCATAAAGAAGATCCATTTAACGATTTCAATTTTCAACCTACCCTTCCATTTCAGCTATCACAATATGGTCCGGCTATTTCGGTCGCCGATCTGGATGGTAATGGTGAATTTGATTTTTACATCGGGGGTTCCAAAAAATATCCGGGCAGTCTATATTTTCAACAAAATAGAAGTTTTAGAAGTGAACCATTAATTGATGATGATGCTCTGTGGTCTGAAGACCAGGGATCACTACTGTTTGATATAGAAGGTGATGGAGATATAGACCTTTTGGTAGTAAGCGGCAGTGTAGAACAGGAAATTAATTCCCGATCATATATGGACAGGGCGTATCTCAATAAGGGTGACGGTACTTTTACACCCTCCCCTGATATATTACCAAGTCATGTCAGTCCGGGCACCTGTATAAAAGGTGCTGATATTGATCATGATGGAGATATCGACCTGTTCATTGGAGGAGGACCTTTTCCAGGTCAATATCCTTTCCCCGCACCAAGCTATATCCTGAGAAATGATTCAGAACGAAATAAGCCTTTATTTACAGATATAACCAGTTCTTATTGCCCTATGCTAAAAGAAGCGGGCGTCGTAAAGGATGCATTGTGGACTGATTTCAATAACGATAATAATATTGACCTGATCCTGGTGGCCGAATGGATGCCAGTCATTTTTTTAGAAAACGAGGGTAATCAATTGGTTGACATCACTCAAAGAACCGGGCTTGAGAAACTTTCCGGATGGTGGAACAGCCTCGCCGCAGGTGATTTCGATAATGATGGCGACATCGATTATCTGGCTGGTAATCATGGTCTGAATTCCTATTATAAAGTAAGCTCCGATGAACCCATAACCGCTTATGCATCTGATTTTGATAATAACGGACGAACTGATCTGGTGCTGGCGGGTTATGCCAAAGACATTGACGGTTCCCGGAAAGCATTTCCTGTTCACTTCAGAAATGATCTCAACAAACAGATGGATTTAATGAGAAAAAGATTTCCAAGCTTTAGATCATACAGCGAGGCAACTATTGATTCCATGTTTTCTGATGATGAATTGCAACCAGCCAAAAAACTGATGTGCAATTATATGGAAAGTTCTTACATAGAAAATCTAGGCAATAGCAGGTTTAAGATCATCCCACTTCCATTAAAAGCCCAGTTTGCACCTGTTTTTGGTATGATGACTGGTGATTTTAACCAGGATCAGTACCTGGATGTATTAGTCGTTGGCAATTTCTATGGGAATAATCCCTTCTGGGGCAAAATGGACGCAATGAATGGGCTATTCCTTGCTGGCAGGGGCAATGGACAATTTGATGTCCTGGAATACCCTGAATCCGGGTTCCTGGTACCTGGTGATGCCATAGCTATTGTTGACATGCCATTATCTGATGGGGGTCAACTGATCCTGGTATCTCAAAATCAGGATAGCTTGAAAGCCTTTATCTCGAAGTACTATGAAAATATTGTAGAACTCAATACAAAAGATAGATATGCAGATATCTTATTCGACGATGGATCTGTCAGAAGGCAGGAGTTCTATTTTGGCAGTACTTATTTATCACAGGGGCCACACATATTCAGAGTACCTGAAAATGTCAAAACCTATGAAATATTTAATTCTCTTAAACAATAATTTGAATTTGTGAGCAATAAAATGAGAATAAAAATTGGAATTTGGATTATCTTGATGGTAATGATGGGCACAATGGTTATGGCTCAATCCATCAAGCCGGCTTTTACAGATGTTACAGAAGAGTCAGGTATAATATTCAAATACAATTTTGGAGATTATTCCTATGAGAACATACTTGAAAGCAGCGGATCCGGGGTGACTGTACTCGACTACAATAATGATGGATGGATGGACCTTTATATGTTAAATGGAACTTATCTTGCAGGTATCAGCGACGAGAATGGTAAAGTATTTCAGAATACCCCGAATCACCTTTACCGGAACAACGGTGATGGGACCTTCACGGAGGTAGCTGAATCAGCCGGAGTAGATGACCATCATTGGAGTATGGCTGCTGGTGCCCTGGACTATGATGGGGATGGGGATACAGATATTTACCTCTTGAATTATGGTCCGAATGTGTTTTACAGGAATAATGGAAATGGGACCTTTACCAATATCGCTGATAAGATCGGCCTTGTTGGCCCCAATACCCTTAATGGCTATACAAAGTGGAGTGTGGGTGTTGCTTTCTGGGATTATAACCAGGATAAAAGAGTAGATATGATGGTTGGCAACTTTCTTGCTTTTAATCCTGAATATGTCTCTCCAACCACACCGGATTTAATGCCGCATCCTTCAGAATATAAAGGTCAGGCTTCCATGATGTATATGCAACAACCAAATGGTACCTTCAGAGAAGTAACAGCTGATCTGAATATGTTTTATCCTGATTCGAAATGCATGGGACTCACAGTCTTTGATTTTGATGATGATGGGGACCTGGATTTATTCCAGGGGAATGACCACCAGTTCAATTTTCTATTCCGTAATGATGGAGATATTAATTTCACTGAAATCGCTGTAGCTGCGGGTGTGGCTGTAAACGATGAAGGCACTCCTACCGGCTCAATGCATGGCACTATTGGTGATATTGACGGAGATGGCAAAATCGACCTGTTGGTGACGGATCTGAAATACGGTGCCATGTATCGAAACCTTGGGGATGGTGTTTTTGAGGACGTGACCCGGAAATCAGGCATAGCACATAATTTTTCCGGAAAGGGTCAATGGGGAGCTGCATTGTTCGATTACAATAATGATGGCGATCTGGATATTTTTGCTGCCAATGGTACCGCCGAGGAACTGATACTTCAAAAACCTTTGCTGCTGGATAATGATGGGAAAGGTAACTTCATAGATATAGGTGCTGAATTGCATTCGTACTTTAATACAAAACGATCAGGGC
Organism: Cyclobacteriaceae bacterium; assembly: GCA_024644875.1. Taxonomy (GTDB): domain Bacteria; phylum Bacteroidota; class Bacteroidia; order Cytophagales; family Cyclobacteriaceae; genus JAGTVG01. The sequence continues at coordinate 4,126 of JAHEGY010000162.1, read as the reverse complement.
GGGCAGCCGCGACCTGGGATTTCGATAATGATGGGGATCTGGATCTGGTGGTTTCTCACATTGATCTTCTGGCTAAGCCTGTACTTCTGCGAAATGATGTCGGAAACAAAAATAACTGGCTCGGACTTACATTAAAAGGTAATAAAGGACCAGCATCAGAGATAGGAGCAAAAGTTACATTGTACTCAACGAATAAGGTTCAAGTAAAGATCAACCAGTGGGCAACAAGCTATCTATCCTACAATGATCCCCGAATTTTATTTGGATTGGGGAAAGATACATATGTTCGGAAAATTCATATTAGATGGCCGGATGGTTCAGAGGAATTCATTGAAAATATTGATATCAACCAATATATTACCATTGTTCAGGGCAAAGGTTCAAACTAAATCTATCATCATCCACATTAATTGATTTATTGATTAAATTTGGTAGCTTAATTCTGATTTTGCACGTGCAGAATCATATATATTACAATACAAAAACGAAATTCAAGATGAACCATCAGTATATTGAAAGAGTTGTTGACTTAACAGATCCGGGAAAAAACATCATATACAATATGACGGCTGATGAAGCCAGGGAGATTGTTAAATCAGGTGACAGGGATGCTGTCAGAAAAATTGATGGCCAGTTTGCCCTTGTATCAGTTAACGGGAAGACTGTACACCTGGCCAGGTCCATAGGAAGGCCTTTGCGGTATTTTATTGCCAAATTGATAGACGGGCCCTGTTTGATCATTGCAGACCGGATCGATACGATATACAATTACCTTAAAAAGGAAGGACTGGATGACCAGTTTCACCCTTCTTATACCAGGATGGCTCCTGCACACTATATTACAAAAATTCAATTATTGGGATGTCCGGATCCCAATCCGGTTTATGAACGGTTTTTTTATCCTGAACGAAATAGTATCAAAGAAGAGAAACCAGAAATACTGGGTAAAATATACATGTCTGTCTTGTATGAAGAAATTAAGAAATGGTTAAAGAATCGGGCTAAAACTGGTCCCATAGGCGTAACTTTTTCGGCGGGAATTGACAGCGGATCTGTCTTTCTTTTGACATATCATGCTTTAAGAGAATTAGGTGAGAGCCCGTCAAGATTGAAGGCTTTTACATTAACCCTGGAAGGAAAAGGAGAAGACCTGGAACAGGCACACAAGTTTTTGAGGGAATTGAACCTAGAAATGTTCCTCGAACCTGTGGAAGTAGACATAAAAGATATTGACTGGAAGGAAACCATAAAAGTCACTGAGGATTACAAACCCCTTGATATACAGTCTGCAACGATGAATTTTGCTTTATTGAAAGCCATCAGGAAAAATTATCCAGATTGGAAGCATATTATCGATGGGGATGGCGGTGACGAAAACTTAAAAGACTATCCTATAGAAGAAAATCCGGAGTTAACCATAAGAAGTGTGTTGAATAATCTTATGCTTTATCAGGAAGGCTGGGGCGTACATTCTATGAAACATTCTTTAACCTACTCCGGTGGATTAAGCAGAGGATATACCAGGACATACGCACCAGCTGAAGTATTAGGATTTGATGGATTCAGCCCTTATACGTTGCCGAACGTAATAGAAGTCGCTGAAAGCTTCCCATTTATTAAAATGACTGACTGGGATCATGAAAAACTTTATGAACTAAAGGGTAAAATTGTTTCAAGTGGTGTTAAAGCTATTACAGGATTAGAAATGCCAGTTTTCCCAAAACGAAGGTTCCAGCATGGGGTAACAGACCGGTCTACTTTTGATGAACAATTCCCCGAGTCAGAATTAGCCTATCGGCAGACCTTCCAGGCCTTATATGGATAATGGAATCCTGTATACCTGGATAAAATAAGCAATATCAGGATCACAATTTGTCTGTATAACGAACTGAAAAAGACCCGTTATCTGGATTTAAAATGGATATATCACATTTCAACTAACCAGGGGAAACAGGCAGCTGAGGAATGAAGAAGAAAAAAGACCATAAGCTGGAAGATGCATGGATCCGGGCTCAAAGGGGCGATAAAAATAAGACCGATCCATATAAACCCTATGCTTTTAATGTCGAGAAAGAACGCACATCTTCCGGTAAAATTGAAGATGTGGCCACAATTTTCCTCACCAACAAGGAATGCCCTTTCTCCTGCCTGATGTGTGATCTCTGGAAGAACACAACCGACGAGAAAGTTCCTCCTGGCGCCATCCCTGAACAGATATCCTGGGCATTGGAACAGCTTCCCCCCAGTAAACACATTAAATTATACAACAGTGGTAATTTCTTTGATAAACAGGCTATACCTAGAAAGGATTATGCAAAAATGGCATCGCTTGTACAGAATTTTGAAACCGTAATTGTAGAATCCCATCCCAGACTAATTAATGATAAGGTTCTTCAGTTCAGAGACATGCTGGGAGCAGAATTACAAGTAGCTATCGGACTGGAGACTGTTCATCCGGAGGTTGTGTCAAAACTTAATAAGCGTATGCAGTTAGCTGATTTTAAGAAGTCAGTTGAGTTCCTGAATAAGCATGACATTAAATCCAGGGCTTTCATACTACTGCGTCCTCCTTTTCTAAATGAAATAGAAGGAATTGAGTGGGCCAGGAAATCTATAGATTATGCATTTGAATGCGGGGTGGAATGTTGTGTAATTATTCCTACAAGATCGGGTAACGGGGCTTTGGACATACTTCAGAAAGAAGGCCACTTCTCTCCTCCTGATATTAAATCGCTGGAAGAAGCATTAGAATACGGTATCGGATTGCAGTCGGGTCGGGTTTTTGCTGACCTCTGGGATATCAATATGTTTTCCACCTGCATGAAATGCCTGGAAGAGAGAAAAATTCGTCTTGAAAACACAAATCATTACCAGCAACTCCAACCTGTTGTCTCATGTTCTTGTGCAAAGAAAATAAATCTATGAATCTGCAAGACCAGGAGCTAAAGAAGTGTAAATTGATTTATTGAAAGCCTGTTCAGTGATATCATCCATCACTCAATCACGGTGGTAATTTAACCATGATAATGCTTCAGGGATTCTAATAATTTATTAAGTCACCCGCAAAATTTATTATGATATCGATGAATAAAGCCCGATTGAAACCGTTACCTCCATATTATCCAGGTATTGAATTTAAATGGTTAGATGAAAAATCAAATTAAAAAACCTGCAAAATAGTTCTTACTTTTTTCGTAAATTAAACCATCATACAGGCAGTTGATTTTATTAAAATGACAATCCTCATTAATACGAAAACTTTTAGCCCTCATGAAGCATTGCAACCTTACATTTTCCACTATTCAATATTGAGAATTAAGGCAAGAAATTTCTCTGAATTACAGGTTAAAACATTCCCCTTCGCACTGTCCTCTATAAGTATAGGATTACGCAATAGTAAAATAAAACAATTTAATACAAAATCTAATATCTCAACAATTCATACTTCCTCAGTAATGGGCTTATTCCCGATAGAAAGTCCAACCTATTTATCACCTTTCCAGGATTACACTTATGGTATTAGCATTGTGTTAACACATAATGGTGTCAATAAATTGCTTTGTTTACCTCTAAAAGAACTTTATTTGACAAATATAAACCTGGACAGTCTTTTTGGAAATAGTATAAAATTGCTTGTTGATCAATTGGAAAACCTTGAGAATGAGGCTGAAATGATCAATTGTCTCGATAACTATTTCATAAGAAAACTGAATTCCACAAACCGGGTAAATGATCCAATTGTCTCAAAGTTAATGCACCTGATGAATCACTCCAATAGGATAAATTCTGTTCAGGACCTCGCCAATGAAATGAACATGCATGTAAGGACACTGGAGAGAAAATTTGCCCAAAACATTGGCCTAAGGCCAAAAGAATTTCTTCGATTGACAAGGTTTATCCGTCTTAAATATTATCTGTCAAACGCCCCGGATATGCACTGGGCTGAACTTATTCTGAAATGTGGATTTTACGATCAACCGCATCTTGATCATGAAATCAGTAAGGTCACTGATATGCCCGTCAGAGATTTTATTAAGTTGGCCCAAAAGATATCATAAAGAGATATTTCTTTACTTGAAGCCATCTTAAACTCACAAAACTATAATTAATCGGGTAAATGTTGTCG
>JAHEGY010000074.1 GCA_024644875.1 Cyclobacteriaceae bacterium | reverse complement strand
TATAGGCTGTAATGTGAAATGGGAAGGAAAGGATGCGCACTGGATGCCTCCTGAGGCTTGTGATCTGGTGTAAATATTTTACATTCGTATTGAATAATTTATTAATTTAGCGGGGTAATTTTTTTGCGTTCGTGGTGAAACAGGTAGACACGCTGTCTTCAGGAGGCAGTGCCTTCGGGTGTGGGGGTTCGACTCCCCCCGAACGCACGATACAATTAGCAGAGAATCAAAAATGCCCCTTTGTTTAACTCAGAGGGGCATTTTGTTTGCATTTAGTTTTACGTACTTGTCTTATTGCATACTGATCGAGTTAATTTTTTCAATTTTATCATTTACCTGATCCATAAATTCATGCAGATAGGGTTCCACCCGGCTCTTATCCTGATCTATAAGCCAATATCTGTGGATTGTTTCTGATTTATATTCAATATACAACCCGCCCCCGTCGGCACAATCCGGGCATCCAATGATCGTATCTGTTTCGTTGAGTAATTGATTGGGGAAATAATCTGTAAGGTCATCCACCTGTTCATAATATTTGCTTTCCAGTTCTATAAATGATGCAATATAGAATTCATCGTACCTTGGATAGGTTTTATTCTGATCTTCATTCAGGTGATCATTATCTAGTTTATATATCTGGATGCATTGATCTCCTAAACAAAATCCATAAAAATGGCCGAAAATGAGATACTCGGTGGGTTCTCCGATTTTTTCTTCACTGCAGGAAGAGAACATGGATACGATCATTATCAACAAAATACCGTATGCAGCCTTTTTCATATCTGATAAAATTGTTTTAAAGAAAGACATCTATTTATTGAAATCCGTTGGAACAAAGACAAATATTAAAGGCTGTATTAATTTTTACCGGTTAACTTTCATTCACTGAGGCAATTTATTTACTTTCATGTCCGAAAATCATTCTGCAATAAAATCAATCATCATAATATAATAAAGCACCAATGCGATCTAATATCAGAAATATCCAGGCCAGATCTCTTCTTATCATTATTTCATTGCTGATCTTCTTTTCCGGATGCCAGGATAGAACAGCCTCGGATCAGGAGCTACAAAAGATAGCAGAAACGCTCCTCGACCAGTATGTGTATAAACCGGATCCACACTTTCGTTATGAGATAGCCTATCAGGGTAAAAGGGAAGGATATTATTTTTATGTACTGAAAATGATCTCCCAGCATTGGCTGACTGAGGCAGAAGTGGATGAACCGGAGTGGTGGCATTGGGTAAGCGTGGTCATACCCGATTCAGTGAAACATTCGACTGGTATGATGTGGATAGGCGGTGGAGCAAAAGATGATGAATTGCCAGAAAATCCGGGCGATATAGTTTTACAATCTGCTATGTTAACAAATAGCATCACAGCGGAAATACACAACATCCCCAACCAGGCCATAAGCTTCGTAAATGATGCATATGGCCCAAGGTTCGAGGATGAGCTGATTGCCTTCGGATGGCGAAAGTTCCTGGAAGGAGGAGCCAGGGATGAAGACGCCATCTGGCTTGCCAGATTACCCATGACAAAAGCGGTAGTCAGGGGAATGGATGCCGTTTCAGAGCTGGTTTCCAGGGAAGAAAAGATGTCATTGGATAAATATCTGGTTTCCGGGGCATCAAAGCGGGGATGGACTACCTGGACAACGGCAGCGGTTGATGATCGCGTCATTGCAATTGTACCGATAGTCATTGATCTGCTGAATGTTGTTCCGTCTTTTGACCACCATTGGCGTAATTATGGTTTCTGGGCCCCGGCTGTAGGCAATTATGAGGAAGAAGGCATCATGGAATGGCTGTATACACCTGAATTCAAAAGGCTTCTGGAGATTACTGAGCCATACTCCTATACCGATCGATTTGAAATACCCAAATTGTTGATCAATGCAAGCGGTGACCAGTTCTTTCAACCCGACAGTTGGAAATTCTACTGGGATGACCTGATCGGGGAAAAACATGTACGGTATGTCCCAAACACAGGACACTCCCTTAAGGATTCTGATGCGATTCAAACCTTGATATCTTTTTACCAATATGTTTTGGCCAGAAGTGAAAGACCCGGATTTAACTGGAAAGTTGATCCTTCAGAAATTCAAATAACAACTGATCCTGATGATCCTCCCGACGAAATCAAACTCTGGCAGGCCTGGTCACAGGAAACACCCAGAGATTTCAGAATCGATGTGATCGGAAAGGCATGGACAGATAGTACATTGACAATCCAACCCGATGGGAAATATGAAATCGATCTTGATGTTCCTGCCGAGGGATGGAAAGCCTATTTTGTCGAACTGATCTATCATCAGCAAGGAAAACTTCCCCTGAAGTTAACATCCGGGATCACAATATTACCTGATGAATATCCATTTGAACCATTCGAACCCGGCAGGGAATAGATTCAAAAGATTTTATTTAGACATCTAATTAAGATTATCCAGTAGCTGGTAAACATTCCGGTAGTCTTTAGCTGGTTTTATAGGAACTTCATCTTTAATTGCATGAATGCTTAAATTGCAATGTAAAACTACTATCTATCCTTTAATGCTTAAATTCTGTATTCCCGGCTTATCCAGTATCTCAATTCTTGGTCCGTTCAATTTTATCATATTGTTCAGGCTGAGGTCCGTAAGCAGTTTGATGGTACTTTCCTTTGAGATACAAGAGAAGTCAGCTATGTCTTTTCGATTTATATACTTAAAAATATCATAAGCGTCAAATCCGGGATTACAAAGATAGAGGAGGGTGTCTGCCAGTCTGCCAAGCATATATTTATAACCGATACTTTTTAACTTTTTATAAATATGCTCTTCATTTCTACAATACAACCGCATGATCTCAACACTGAATTGTCCATTTTTCATCAATAGCTGTTTAAAACTTTCATTGTCCAGAAGGCAAACTATAGATCTTGTAAGTGATACCGCTGAATAATTGTAATTCTTTGTTCCACACAGAGAAGAAAAACCCACAAATTCTGAATCTTTTACGATGCGCAGATTGATGGTTTTTTCATTTGCGGTTTCAAGATATGTTTTGACCAGGCCTTCTGCGACATACATTACATAATTGGCAAAAGCTCCCTGCTTGCAAATGTTCTCTCCTTTTTGAAATATGATTTGTTCCTTATGCTGGCTAATGAAGTCAAGCTCCTCCGGAATCAGGATATTAAAACACGTGGATTGCTGTTGACAATTCCTGCATCCTTTCACTAACAAATTATCCGAAGCCGCCATTATAATGAAGTTTTATTGTGACTAATATCACATAATGCATGTTCAGCCATTTCGATAAGCTAAATCAACTCCATCACTAAGATATCTCAATGTAAATATACATATTTTTAATCACAATATTACGTATAATTCATATACAATCAATACTAAACTTTAAAAACATGAAAAGGTATTGTATAGGACTATTCTTTATAGTGTTTATAGCTTTAACCGCAGTTCCTGCTTTTTATTTCTATGCCACTAATAATTTAGCTCAAACAGATATTTTTACAAGGCCAGGATGGCTGTACGTACTAGCTTTAGCTACCGCAATCATTTCCGCTTATATTTGTGAAGTAAGAACCATCCACCGCCAGAAAAAAGTTGAGTAGAGCACAAATTGGTCATCATTTAATAGAGGCTTGAGCTACCACTCCCTATAATAGGTTTATCGGGTTGTATCGGTATGTAGATTTGTAGTATACATTCATATCAATCGCCTGCAAATACTATTCATTTCAATCACCTGCCAATTAACAACCCTTGTTGAAAGAATCACGTATAACAAACCGACGGTCGGTTTGTTAATTAAATGATTTTATAGCCATGGGGAGAAAAGGAACAGCCTTAAAATTAAAGATTCTTGAAACGGCACATCTCCTATTTTCGGAGGAAGGGTATGATAAAACTTCTGTCAATGACATAATCAACAAGCTTGGTATATCTAAAGGTGCCTTTTATCATTATTTTAATTCGAAAGATGACGTGCTTGATGCGATCATACTGGGCTATACAACAGAAGCTGTAGATATGATGTATGAGATCGTTTATGATCCTAAACTAAACGGCCTGGAAAAATATATAAAGATGTTCAAAAAAGCACAAGCCAGAAGAGAAAAGAATGCAGAGCGGTTTTCTTTTTTAATCCAGCTGTTTCTAAAAGAGGATAACCTGCTCTTCCGTCATCGGTATACTGAAAAAATTCTTGAAATAACAAAACCACCATTTATTTTAATCCTTCAGCAAGGTGTTAAAGAAGGGCTTTTTGTAATTAATCATCCTGAAGAGACTGCGGAGCTGATCATAAGACTTGGCAATATCTATCGTATAAAAATTGCCATATTAACTTTAACATTAAAAAACAATCCAAATAATATGCTGAGGATTCAGGGCATCAATGAATTCATGCAAGATACTGTGGAAAGGTTACTTGGCCTGGATTCCGGTACGCTGGATATTATGTCTCATAGTTTTCAGAGTGGCATTAAATAACAAACTCAAAATAAAATATTATGAAGACCATCAATACAACAACAAGTCAGAGGTTCTCAAAAACAACGAAAATATACTTTTTCAGGGCCTTTTTGTCTGTATCGATCGGATGTTTGCTTTTCTTCCTGGGTGCTGGCACATGGGATATATTACGTGGCTGGATTTATTTCATCCTGGCTGCGATAGTTGTTTTTATTTCAAATGTTATCGTAGCGATAAACAATCCCGGGCTTCTTGATCAGCGTTCCAGACTTCAAAAAGGGACCAAGGGATGGGATAAATTATGGCTATTCTCCTTTATGCTGATATTTGTATATGGTATGCCATTTATTGCAGGATATGATATAGGAAGACTGGAAAACCAGATCGGAGGCATATCAATGTATATTGGCCTTTTTTCTTTTCTGATCTCGGCTTTTATTGCAGGTTGGGCCATGTCGGTGAACAGATTTTTCGAAGCATCAGTAAGGATTCAGGAAGACAGGGGGCACCATGTCATATCCGATGGACCATACCGTTTTGTCCGTCATCCCGGTTACGCTGGCTTGATCTTCTGGGCAATCGGATTTCCCCTTGCAGTCGGCTCCAGACTGGCGTTGTTCGTAGGCCTGGCCATGCTTCTTTCTCTGGCCTTAAGAACTTTTTTAGAAGACAGAACCTTACATAAAGAATTAGAAGGATACCCTGAGTATGCTACAAAAGTAAAATACCGCCTGATACCCTATATCTGGTAAGGGGGGTGCTAAAGGTGGATCACCTCGTCATAAGCCGCTGCGGTGGCCTCCATTACCGCTTCCGACATCGTTGGATGTGGGTGAACGGTCTTCAATATTTCATGCCCGGTCGTTTCAAGCTTTCTCGCAGCCACTACTTCGGCGATCATTTCTGTTACATTGGCACCAATCATATGGGCTCCAAGCCATTCACCGTATTTAGCATCATAGATCACCTTCACGAAACCTTCCTTAGCTCCTGCCGCAGTGGCCTTCCCTGATGCTGTAAAGGGAAATTTTCCAACTTTTACCTCATATCCTGCTTCCTTGGCAGCCTTTTCAGTATAGCCGACTGAAGCTATCTCAGGTGAGCAATAGGTACAGGCCGGAATATTATTGTAATTCAATGGTTCCGGGTTCTCACCTGCTATTTTCTCCACACAAATAATGCCTTCCGCCGAAGCGACATGGGCCAGCGCCGGTCCGTTGACAATATCCCCGATGGCATATATTCCGGGAATATTGGTTTGATAATAATCGTTCACGATAACCTTCCCCTTATCAGTTGAAACGCCAACCTCCTCAAGTCCAATACCTTCCAGGTTTGTGGATACGCCTACAGCAGACAATACAACATCCACAGTTAATTGCTCCTCACCTTTGGGTGTTTTAACAGTTACCTTACACTGCTTCCCTTTTGTATCAACCGATGTGACTTCTGAATTGAGCATCACTTTTACACCGGATTTTTTATAAGCTCTTTCCAGTAGTTTGGAAACCTCCTCATCTTCAAGTGGCACGAGATGGGGCAAAAACTCAACCACGGTAACTTCAGTTCCAATTGAATTATAGAAATAGGCAAACTCAGTTCCAATAGCTCCTGATCCAACAACAACCATTGATTTTGGCTGTTTCTCAAGGGACATGGCTTTGCGATATCCTATGATTTTCTTGCCGTCGATCGGCAAATTTGGCAACTCCTTAGAGCGGCCTCCTGTGGCAACGATAATATGATTGGCAGAATATTCAGTGGTTGTTCCGGAATCATCGGTTACGCTTACTTTCTTATTGGAAAGCAGTTTGCCGAATCCATCTATGACATCAATTTTATTTTTCTTGAATAAGAACTGGACACCTTTACTCATGTTGCCTGCCACATCCCGACTCCTCTTAACCATGGCAGGGAAATCAGCTTTTGATGTTCCCACTTCAATCCCATAATCCCCGGCATGTTTTATATACTCATATACCTGGGCGCTTTTCAACAACGCTTTTGTAGGAATACATCCCCAGTTGAGACATACGCCTCCAAGACTCTCCCGTTCTACTACGCCAACTTTCATTCCAAGCTGGGATGCCCTGATCGCTGCTACATAACCACCCGGACCACTGCCGATAACTATTAAATCATATGATGCCATATTCTTGTTATTAAATTTCATACAAAAATAATTGAAAATGTTGTTAATGAAAGCGAATGCACTCTAAGGATTCAAGAAATAATTAATTTTCTAGGGGAGTCACCCGTACATAAGGATATTAATGGAATATATCCGGACAACAAGGTGTTTCCCGGCCATAGGAAAATCTGGTTTCGGCCGAGCGATCATTCTCTACTTATATCAGTCAGTTACAATCATGATGTTTAAAGAGAATAAAAGTATATTCAGATATTTCTAATCAAAGAAGTGGTTTTTAAATTTGGGGTGTGAGTCCTGTTATTAAATAGTTATATTTGGTGTTTCGATAAAATAACAAATTTATACGCTAAGTTTAAACTAATAAGTAAATCAGAATATTATGAAGTTACTCGAAGGTAAAACAGCCCTGATTACAGGAGCTTCAAGAGGTATAGGTAAGTCCATTGCCATAACTTTTGCCCAGCATGGAGCCAATGTGGCATTTACTGATCTGGAGGTAAATGAAGCAGCCAAACTTGTTGAAGATGAAATAAATGCTTTGGGGGTAAAAGGAAAAGCTTATGCGTCTGATGCCAGCTCTTTCCAGGGTTCTGAAGAAGTTGTAAACGAGATCCTGAAAGATTTTGACCGGATAGATATATTAGTTAATAATGCGGGTATTACACGAGATACCTTGCTGATGCGTATGACTGAGGAACAATGGGATATGGTCATAAAGATAAATCTTAAATCCGCCTTTAATCTCACCAAAGCAGTCCAGAGAATTATGCTGAAACAAAGGTCAGGTTCCATAATAAATATGAGCTCTGTAGTAGGCGTAAAGGGTAATGCCGGACAAGCGAATTATGCTGCATCAAAAGCGGGAATGATAGGTTTCACCAAGTCCGTTGCACTGGAGTTTGGTTCAAGAAATATCAGGTGCAATGCAATCGCGCCTGGCTTTATCGAGACGGAGATGACCGCCGTTCTTGATGAAGAGGTGGTTAAGAAATGGGTAGAGGCGATACCACTTCGACGTAGCGGAACACCGGACGATGTGGCTAACTGTGCAGTATTCCTCGGCTCAGACCTGTCTGCCTATATGACCGGTCAGGTATTCCAGGTCGATGGAGGAATGTTAACGTAATTTGAAAAAAGCATACCGGCCCTTAAATTAAGAATTGTGGATAATCGGATTTTATTTGAGTTTTCTCCATGGTTCGTTTTGCTGTGCATCCTGGCTGGTCTGATATACGCTTTTCTATTATACAATCAAAAGAATCCCTGGGGAAGAATTCCATCCATCATACTTTCCGGGATCAGGTTCCTGACAGTATCCCTGATTGCATTTTTACTGCTGGGGCCCCTCATACGACATATACAAAACACTATTATTGAACCAGGCTATGTAGTTGCTGTAGACAATAGCCTTTCCATTCCTGAAACATACACCGAACAGGATTTCAATCAGTTAATCAACGATCTGGATGAAACGGTTTCTGCTTTGAAGGACGAAAATCAAAACTTGAAAATAGTTGATCTGGCAGGTAATGATTATTCAAGAGTAAAAGATATGGAATTTGATGAAACTTCCACTGATCTGAATAAAATACTTCATGAAATTGAAAATGAATATGAGGGTAAGAACCTTGCCGGTGTGGTTCTTATTTCTGACGGGATCTATAACCTGGGATCCTCCCCGATTTATTCTAATTTTGGATTCCCGGTTTACAGCATAGGTATTGGCGATACGACGGAAAAAGAAGATATTATCCTGAAATATCTTAATCATAATAAAATAGTATACCAGGGAAATAAGTTTGTTTTACAAGCTGAAATATATAATAAAGGATATCGTGGCAATACACTTTCAGTTGATATCCGGAAAAAAGGGATTATACTTCAAAACAAGATCCTCCAATTAGATACCGAAAATGGCCTGAACATCCTGGAATTTGAACTGGAAGCAGAAGAAAGTGGCATGCAGAGATATGAGGTAATCGTAAATCCCCTAAGTGCTGAGTTTTCAATAGATAACAACAGGCTGGATGCATTTATAGAGGTGGTCGAAGGGAAGGAAAAGATATTAGTTCTTGCAAGTGCCCCACACCCTGATCTAAAAGCATTGAAAAGCATTATTGAGAAAAATGATAATTATGAGATCGAAATGGTCATCCCAGGCTTTAATAATAAAAATGAGGAAAAGTTTGATCTCGTAATTCTGCATCAGCTCCCCGACTACAGAAACACCTATTCAGATGAAATACAGGAGATCGTTAATAACGGTACTCCTGTATTATTCATATTGGGTTCAAGGACAAATTTCAACAGGTTCAATGCCACCAACAGGACCATGAGTATTAAGCCCCTGCGGAATCAGAAGGATAATGTATTTGTTTCCTTAAACTCTAATTTCAGCCTATTCAATCTTGATGAAAGTTTTAAAAACATCCATTCGGATCTGCCTCCCATTCCCGTTCCATTCGGGGAATATACGCTGAAAGGTGAATCCGAAATCGTTTTATACCAGCGAATTGGAAAGATCACATCTCAAAAGCCATTGCTTATAATAAATAAAAATCCCAACGTGAAAGAAGCATTGCTGGCTGGGGAAGGGATATGGAAATGGAGGTTGAATGAATATCTTTTTACAAAGGAATTTGCCGGGGTGGATAATCTATTTAACAAAGTCGTCCAATACCTGAGTGCCAAAGAAGACAGAAGGAAGTTCAGGGTTTACCCTCTAAGAACAGAGAACTGGGATAATGAACCGGTTATTTTTGAAACCGAAATATATAATGACATCTATGAGAAAATATATGATCAGAAAATTGATTTAACTTTAAGAGATGAGGAAAATAACCAGTATGACTATTCATATATTATCAGCCAGGCAAACAGCCAATTCAAGATCAGCGGGTTAGAGCCGGGGGTTTATTCCTATAGCGCAAAAACCCTTCAGGATGGCAATACCAACAGCAGTGATGGGATGTTTGCCATAAAGAAACTACTTGTAGAAATCTCTAATCTTAAAGCCGATTTCAATTTATTGAAGGAACTTTCTAGAAGGTCATCCGGAAAGTCATATACAAAAACTGATATGAAAATTCTTTCTCAGGATATCGAATCTTCAAATCCCAGATCATTAATATATAGTTCAGAAAACTATCTGGCCATCATTAACCTGAAATGGATCTTTTTCCTGATCCTGTTCTTAATTTCACTTGAATGGGGAATCAGGAAGTACCTTGGTGGATATTAAATAAAGAGGATGTCAAACTATAAAACATATAAGATACTTGTATTTCTCTTCTGGATTAATGCACTCATCCATGTCTTATCCATTCTCCTGGACCTTTATTTAGTGATCCTGATTACAAAACCTCTGATCATGCCCATTCTTGCAGGGGTGTTCTTTTTCAAAACACGGGATATTAAAAGGCAAATCCCTGTATCTTACCTGTACCTGGCCATGTTATTTTCATTTTTTGGGGATGTTCTGTTGATGTTTATGGATCAGGGGGAGATCTATTTTATTACCGGATTGGCTGCATTCCTTTTTGCGCAAGTCTTTTATATCATTACCTACAGACATTATCGATATAAAATATCAAATGTTGGAGGGTGGGCAATCAGAATGATTTATTCATTCATAGTTATAGCATATACAGTTGTTTTATGGATCAGTCTGTTCTCCTACCTTGGGGAAATGTTACTCCCCGTCACGCTGTATACTTTAACAATCCTCATAATGGTAATTATAGCCATTTTCCGCCATAAACGAACTTCGACATTCAGCTTTTATCTTGTCTGTTCCGGTGCTGTGATTTTCCTGATATCGGATTCCATGATCGCAATAAACAAATTCATGGCACCCATCTTATACGAAAGGGTGCTTGTTATCAGCACATACATGATCGCGCAATTTCTGATTATTACCGGATTGGCGGAACATCTAAATCGCGTACCGGAGCAAAAAAAAGAGGCTGCTTTATAGACAGCCGCCTACAACCAAATTCATTTAGTATCGGGAATGTAAATCAATAAGGTTTGACCTTTCCACTCCCTGAAACGTTACTTCTTATCTTGTCGGGATCTCCCTTATAATAGACACTTCCGCTTCCACTGATATTTGCCTCAAGGGAATCGCCTACATTTATCTTACATTTCCCTGAACCACTAATTCTGACACTATAGTGATCCGCTTCCAGATCCAGACCGTCAAGATTCCCGGATCCACTGATGGAAACTTCAGCCCGGTCGGCTGATCCGGCTACCTTTATATTCCCTGATCCGCTGATTTTTTGTGTAAGATCATCAGCTTCTAATTCCATCTCAATTCTTCCTGAACCACTAACACTCAAATAGAGATCATCCGATTCAATTGTATTTTCACCTATTATCTTACCTGACCCCCCCAGGGAAACAGAGGAAACTTCAGGCATGGTTAGATATATCGTAACCCGGTCCCGGCCGAAACTCCATCCCTTATTATTTTTATATCTAATAACGAGCTTACCATTCTTTACTTCGGTAATAACATCTTCAAGGTCGTCATCATCTCCCTGTAATTCCAGACTGGTCGAACTGCCTTGTTTAAGATATAAATCCCCGGATATACCCATTGAGACCTCGTCAAATCCATTAACTTGCCTGGTTTCCCTTTGAGCTATTGTCTCAATAGAGGCGATCATAAAAAATATGATCAAAGAAATAAAAATGCTGTTTTTCATAATGTTTATTTTATACGCTGCTATTAACTAATATAGATTCAATCATTATTTTCTGGCCTTTGTTAAGACTCAGCCCAATACATTCTCCGGAAATATATTTTATGGCTTTATTCTCATCAATAAATGAAAAATTAAAATTATCCAGGTCCTTAATGGTGACATAGATATTGATATCGTTTTCTTCAATATTCAAAAAACTGAAAATCCCGGCCAGTAAAGTCTTTTTATGCTCAGTAATGTTAACGGATCCATCATGGGTATTGGTTTCAATCCTCAGTAATTTTCTAGCAGGACCTTCCACAAGAATATGTTCTCCTTCACCTTCCACAAAAAAAACATTGCATTTTATATCAATCGACAACTGGTTTATCCCCTTAATTTTCTTAATGTTGGATGCAATACTTTCTTCTTCATCTATTTGAAAATTAAATTGATAAAAAATCAGAAAACAAGTAATAATCCCAAGAATTGAATAAATATAAATTTCCCGCTTCATGATGAGTAGGTTGCTTCCTATACATATAGATGATCAGATCGCCTTCAGGGTTGCAAAAAACTTCAAAAAAAATGTTAAGATTGGTTAATTTTAAAAACATTAAGAACCGGTTCCTCAGTCCAACACTGATAAGGCCATATCCACATCTTCTAAAATGTCCGTTGGATCTTCGATTCCAATGCTTAATCTGATCATGGAATCACTGATTCCCATTTGCAGCCTTTCATCCTTCGGTATACTGGCATGTGACATGGTTGCCGGGTGGCCGCAGAGGGATTCGACTCCCCCAAGCGATTCAGCCAAAGAGATGAGTTTAAAGTGCCTGAGTACTTTAAAGGCATTGATTTGTGTATTCTCTTTCAATGTAAATGACAACATCCCCCCGTAATTTTTCATTTGTGATTCTGCCACCCTGTGATTCGGATGATCTTTTATACCCGGCCAGAATACCTGGTCAACTGCACGCGAATTCTTAAGCATTTTCGCTACCGATCGGGCATTACTGCAGTGTCTTTCCATCCTTATTTCAAGCGTTTTTATTCCTCTCAGGACAAGAAATATATCCTGAGGACCCGGAATTGCACCACACGAATTCTGAATAAAAAACAACTGATCCGCCAACTCTTCATCATTCAGTACTATCGCTCCCATGATTACATCCGAGTGACCACTCAGATACTTCGTTATAGAATGCACTACGATATCTGCCCCCAGGTCCAGTGGAAGCTGAAGACATGGTGTTGCAAAAGTATTATCCACGGCCACTTTGATCTCATTATGCTTCGCAATATCACATACTTTCCTGATATCAATAATGTTCAATAATGGATTGGTAGGCGTTTCAATCCAGATCAATTTCGTATTATGATTAACCAAATGTTCAATATTCTCTGCATCATTCATGTTCAAAAAATGAAATTTAATCCCTAATCCACAATAGATCCGGGTCATGAGACGGTAGGTCCCACCATACAGATCCCTTGTACAGATAACCTCATCCCCTGGTTTTAACAGTTTTAATACTGCATCAATGGCGGCCATACCTGAAGAAAAGCAGAGGCCATAGATCCCGTTCTCAAGCACCGCAAGGTTTTTTTCCAGGACTTCTCTCGTAGGATTTTGCGATCTGGAATACTCATAACCTTTGTGTTTTCCAGGTGCGTCCTGTACATAAGTTGAAGTCTGGTAAATGGGTGTCATAATGGCCCCGGTTTGAAGATCCGGGGTAACACCTGCATGTATTACTCTAGTTCCAAATTTCATTTTCAGGATTTTTATTCCTTGTCTTCTTCTTTGAAAAAACGATCCATTTGCTTCTGCATTCCATTCCGGTTTTCAGTATATAAGGGGGTAAGAGATGATTTATCAGGAAATGTTTCCATATGCAAGGTGCGCGTAGGGAATGCAAACCGGACATTCAGATCTTCAGCAAGTCTGAGTATCTGAATAATAATTTCGTGTCGGTACTGAAGTTCCAATGCCCAGTTAGGGGCCTGGAAAAAGATATAGAACATAATATTAAGCGAGGAATCCCCGAAGTCATTCATGAAGATATGATATTTATCCTTGCGTGTATGTGGGTGATTTTTAACGATCTTATTTAATCCTTCAATGAAAACTTCTATCAGTCGTGCAGGAGTATCATAAGTAATCGCAAGGGTGGTATAAAATCTTCTGTAAACCCTGAGTCCATGGTTGTCAATGGTCCGGTCGGCCAGTATACCATTTGGAACATATATCAGTGAGTTCCGGAAGGTTCTCACCCGTGTCGAACGCAGGCCAACCTCTTCCACTTCACCATCAATTTCACCACTGGTAATCCAGTTCCCTATTTGAAAGGGCTTATCAATAAAGATCATCAGGGAGCCAAAAAAGTTTTTGATCGTATCCTGGGCTGCAAGAGCAAGTGCCAGACCGCCTATGGATATCCCGGTAATAAACGGAATAATCGATATATTCAGGTTAATTAATACGAATAATGCGCCTATTATTATTACGAAGGTCTTCAATACTTTTCTCAGTAATGGAACAAGCTGATCATCAAGCGTGCTTTCCGTTTTCTCAGCCACTTTCATCATATAGATGCCAAAAATATCCACCAGTCTGTAGGCCACTACTGTCAGAAATACCGGCCATAAGGCTTTCAGGGCAGTGATCAGATACCTTGAAAAGGTTACAGGTAATTGCAATACAGGAACCAGCACCATCAGTATAGGGAAAATTATTAGATAACTGATAGGTGTAGCTACCGGCTTAACAAGATTAGTTGCTAATTTCTTATACCCGTATTTGACCAGTAAACTGACAATGATTTTTTCGATGATCAATGTAAACACCTTATGAACGATAAAAGAGAGGAGTATAAGTATTAGAATCCCCAGTATCTGCCATATATACAATCCCAGATACTTTGAACTGCCCATTTTTGGCAGAATATCAAGCAATTTATCAGTTCCGAATGGAAACACCTTACTGAAGACCTGGTCGATATGGACGATGGAAGTTTTCGAATAAACCCACTGATTCCCCTTTTTGACAAGAAAGATCTCCGGATGCTGACTGGTGAGCACATATTTATTCCTATTGTTAGCAGAATCAAGATAATTGGGATCTTTTGGTATTTCATCCATTTCAATATAAATGCCTTCCCCATCCAGAACATGCTTAAGTTTTACAGCAGCGTCCCTGGCCTCATACTGACTGACCCCCGCTTGCTCAAAAGCCTTGGCGGACAGATCGGGATGAAAATTATGGTTCTGCAGGTTGTTTAAATGTGTATAAACAGTCTGGTATGGGTTTTCAAGAGAGATTCCCCTGACCGTATCCTCTTCATTAGCCCATAACGCAGCAGATAGATGAACGATAATGATGATTATTATCCAATTTTTCTTCATAATAGTATTTAATAGAAAATGTTAACTATTTCTTATAGAAGGACAATACTGAAAATTGATTGCCGTAACAACTATACATCTTATATTTATTATTGACTTCTGAGTATAAAAGCCCAATCTTAAAACCACTTTCAACCGGCTGCATATTGATTAAATCTCCATTTCCATCATAGAGATAAGTAAATCCCTGTTGTGCATCTACGAAAACATAAACCTCATTGCCCGCACTGAAATTATAGAACTGCACCTCAAGATCATCAGTATACAGAAGTTCCTTTTCAAATATGGTTTCACCTTTCTGGTCCAGGACACTTACATTGTTAAAATCCAAACGGCTGATTACATAAGTATTATTCAGAGCATCCGGGACGATCTTAAAGCGACTTTCAGGATCAGGCTTGAAAAGTTGTAACTTCTCGACAATATTACCATTCAAACTGACCTTAAAAACCTCTCCCAAATCATTTATAAGATGGATCCTGGATCTGTCAAAGTCAGATCCCCTTTGCATGAAAATCGACTCTGAAAGTTTCGAATTGAGATTAACAGGGAAGCTGTCGTACATTTCCGATCTCCTGGTATACATATTTATCATTCCGTCCGCTCTTATGGAGATCATACAATCACGGCCACCTATCCTAACGTGAAAGGGAGGCACTAAATTCTTTCCGCCAGAAGAATTGGGCATCCATCCTTCCAATTCTTTACCTGTTTTATCTGTTAGATATATATCACCTGATGTATCACAGAGCAGAAACCTGTATTCCCTGCTGTTTGCATAATCAATGCGATTCAAAAAATCAAGATCGACAGGGTGCTCCAGCTGCACAGGGAAATCTCCCAGAATATTGCCTAACCTGTCATAAATATAAAAGTTTGAATCAGATGCGAAAAGATATTGCAGCTTCCCATTTTTATAGTAATCGACCTGGTATATATCAGATTTGATCTTCGCGCCGACCTGTTTCTTCCACAATACCTGTCCATTGTTGGATATAAAGTACAACTGTCCTCCGGAATCCTGGAACATGACCTCCAGGCTTCTGTCAAGATGACTCCTGAAAATATAAGGTTTAGTAACTATCGGATAATCTGTAACGACAAGCTGATCTCTGAAGAACTCAGATGGCGTAGTAATAACCGATGTTTCAGACCTGTGTTGTATTGCTGCGCTGGTATAGAAATTATTGTTGATATTACTGAATTGAAATGAAAGGAGTTCGAAGTGCTTAAACTGCCTGTCGAAATTTTTAAAAAATGGTTTCCATTCTTCATTAAGAGAGGCGAAAAAAGCATTCCATGAATTACTGAAATTGATAAAATAGTTCACATTCGCCCTCTTTTGCACATTATCAAAATATTGATTGAATTTCAGTGATTTTCCCCATGTATTTTCTTCCTCGATTTCATTTAACAGGTGTTTGATCACTTCAAAAGAATTACCTATCACGATATAAGATCCAAGATCGGTATAATAACTGTTTTCAAAACCCCGAAACTCATCTCCAAGCATTGATCCCGGGAATTCCTCAATGGCAATTTTCTTGATTCTCTTACCTGAATAGTCCTCATACAGCAAAGTATCTGAATTAAGATCATTTGCTGCCATAATCAGATCATCCAGGGCTTTCACACTTTCTGAATAATCTTTCGATTTTATTAGCAAAAGCTTATCCGGATGTTCAAGATCAATGGTTTGAAGTGTCGCGAGGCCGATCTCATTACCTATCCATCCATAAAAATCCCGCTCATATATATCATATTTCTTCAGCAATTGAGTCTTCTTTTCAAGGGCCTCTGGAAAATTTTTCTCCCAATATATGTCAACAGCCTTCCGCCAGTTTGTAAAATCTTCATAGGTGTAAGAGATGAATGTTGCAGTCCTGTTTGGGAGGTAATATATTGCCTCTATATTTTGAGGGGATTGATTGTAAAAGGTGGATAGATAATATTCATTGGTGTTTTCAGGAATTTTAGTTGAACCGTTAAAAAATATCCTGTTATTTTCAAAGGATATATCATAATAGGTCGCTCCTGTAAACCACTTCAGGTAGTCATCATAATCTTGCCTCTGCTCTCCTGAGGAAAAATTTCGGAACAGATCAGGGATCTTTGCAACATTAAGGTAAAGGTTCCCTTCGTCCATTTCTATAGGTTGGGCATTAAAGATCTCGCTCGATATCGTTCTGAAATTTGCCTGAAACCCTTCAGATATATTCCTGACCACATCATCGATGAGGAATGAAGTAAAACTTCCAATAAAATGTCCTTTATATTCGATAAATGTAAATTCAACTTCCCCATCATCATTCATCAATTCATTTATACTGAAGTCCTCATATTTCCGGATATCAAATTTAAATTGTTGCAGGTTTTTGAAATGATCTAATATTGTACTTAAGATTTTCCTTTTATCGCCGGAATTTAATGCGAAATAAAAGGTCAATCCAAAATCAGTATTAGATATCTTATGCAAGGAGATAAGAATAGGCCGGTCGCGGAATAATTTTTCCATATTGCCTGATGAACCTGTTATACTGTCCAGCTGTACAAGGTTCTCATTAACATCATTTATTGCCGGTATGCTCGAAAGATTTTTCCAGACTGGTAATTCAAGTAAGCTGTTCCAAATCTTTATGGGCTGCTCAGTTTCATAAACGCCAATGGCATTTTTAGGCACCAGGTCCCACAAGTTGACTTTATCACTTGCATAAAAATATTTCAGGTAATAAAAAATGCCGGATGCGACAGCTATAATAGAAATTATAATTAAGGCTTTTTTCAATGTGCTTTGATCAATGGTGAATCAATAATCCTTATCTATTGTAAAAATAAAAAATAGATTGGGTGAACAGGTTTACAAATCATATATTTTTTAAATTTCGAATATTTAATAAATTTCAGCATTATAAAAACTTATGGTTCCATGGCGAAAGAAACTTTTGATCTTATCGATGCGGAAGGAAAGGCATTGTATGCTTGTAAATGGATAATAGATTCTGACCCAATCGCCCTGGTTGCTGTTATTCATGGCCTGAGTGATCATATGGGGCGTTATGATTCATTCTCAAAATACCTTAATAAGAAAGGAATAGCTGTATATGGAATGGATTACCAGGGACATGGGGAATCCCCCGGAAAGCGTGGGCATGTCCGGTCATATGATCTTCTCATTTCAAATATTGATAAACTCCTTGTGGCTGCCCGTCTTGAATATAACGATACCCCTTTATTTCTGTATGGACATAGCCTTGGAGGGAATATCGTGTCAAATTATATTCTTCAACATCATTCAAAAGAAATTAAAGGAGTAATTCTTTCGGCACCTTTTCTTGAATTGGCTTTTGAACCACCCGCCTGGAAGGTCAGATTGGCCCGAATATTAAATAGCTTGTGGCCTTCTTTAACATTATCTGATGATTTAGATCCTATGGAATTATCGCATGATCCCCTGGTCGGCAAAGCATATTTTGAAGATCCGCTTGTACATGGCAAGATATCCGTCAGGGTTTTTAACAGCGCGATCCAGCAGGGAGCATGGGCTCTAGAAAATGCAGGATTACTGAATTATCCGGCCCTGATCATGCATGGAACAGAAGACAGATTAACATCCCACAAGGCATCCGAAAGGTTCGCTAAAAATGCCGGAGAATTTGCTGAGCTTAAAATATGGGAAGATCTCAGACATGAGATCCATAATGAAAACAACAAAGAGGATGTTATGAATTTCATATTCAAATGGATCAAAGAAACATTATTGGCTGAAAAAATCAAATAAGATTAGAATTAATGAGATCAGGATCAGAAAGGATTAGTGTACTGGATATTTTTAAAATCGGGATCGGTCCCTCGAGTTCACACACCATGGGACCATGGAAGGCGGGCTTGACTTTTATTGCTGAATTAAAGAAAAAAAATGTATTAACTGAAATCACCAGCATAAGGGTTGCACTTTATGGATCACTGGCAAAAACCGGGAAAGGACATGGAACTGATATGGCAGTTATTCTTGGTCTCAGTGGTTATGATCCGGAGACAATTGACCTTGGATTGATTAATGAAGTGGTTGAAAAGGTAAAAACCAATTGCACCATACACCTCGGCGTAATTCATGAGCTAGAGTTTAATCCAGCAAAAGATATTGTTTTTCATTCCGACAAGTGCCTCTCCTTTCACCCAAATGGAATTTTATTTGAAGCCATCACAAATAGAGGCCTGAACTTTGCATATACGTTCTACTCTGTTGGTGGAGGATTTATCGTTTGCGATGAATTGGAGCTTTCAAAGCAGTTTAATTATCATTTTCCATATCCCATTGATTCTGCTGAAGATCTAAACCGATGGGCCCAATCTTCAAATAAGTCAGTATCCCATATTGTAATGGAAAATGAACTTTCATTAAGAACCGAAAAAGAATTAAAGCATGAATTAAAGGGAATCTGGAAGGTAATGGCTGATTGTATGTTCAAAGGATGTCATAGTGAGGGCATGTTGCCCGGTGGGTTGAATGTTCAGCGCAGAGCCCGGGCAATGAATATAAATATGCTCCCCGGGGATGAATCAGCTGATTTCTCTGAATGGCTGAAGCTGATCAAATCCAAAAGTTTTACATTCCCTGAGATCCTGAAATGGGTAAGTTGTTTTGCTATTGCCGTTAACGAGGAAAACGCATCCTTCGGCAGGGTTGTGACAGCTCCTACAAACGGTGCCGCAGGGGTTATACCAGCTGTATTAATGTATTATTTATGCTTTGTAGATGGGGCTAAGGAAGAAGATATCTTAAAATTCCTTCTTGTAGCAGGAGAGATGGGATCTATTTTCAAGAAAGGAAGTACCATATCTGGGGCCATGGGTGGATGCCAGGCTGAGATAGGCGTTTCATCCGCTATGGCGGCAGCAGCATTATCAGAGGTACTGGGTGGAAAGCCTGAAAATGTTATCATGGCTGCTGAAATTGCCATGGAGCATCATCTGGGCCTTACCTGTGACCCGGTGGGTGGCCTGGTACAGGTACCCTGCATTGAAAGAAACTCAATGGGTTCTATCAAGGCGATCACAGCGGCCTACCTGGCATTGGAAGGAAATCCCGCATCTGCAAAGGTCTCCCTGGACAGTGTAATTAAAACCATGTGGGATACCGCCCAGGACATGAATTCAAAGTATAAAGAAACCTCTGACGGCGGACTTGCCATCAATATACCTGTGAATCTTGCTGATTGTTAATCAGAGTACTGATCCCAGACTTCAGCTCTGAATCCACAGGTAAATGATCCGCATGTCCGGAATCTGGCATTTATAATCCTGAGATCTCGAATAAATAATTCAGGAATCATTAATTTTGCCGAATATCTAAACTCACAAACTAACGGATCTGTTGAAAAGGACCTTTTCAGGATGAGGCGATCATTGATCACATTTTTCATATTAGGAGTATCTACTCCCATTTTTTCACAGGTTGATTCCACAAGGACCATTGAAATGGATAATATAATTATTCAGGGCAACAGGATTGACATACCTTTTCGGGAAACATCAAGGAATATTGGGGTTATGACCGATATTGAAATAAAAGACCTCCCGGCCCAGAGCATTCCTGAGATCCTGAGCTATATCCCCGGAGTGGATATCAGACAGAGAGGGCCGGTGGGTATTCAGGCCGACATCGGAATAAGGGGAGGAACATTCGAGCAAACCCTGGTGCTGCTTAATGGTCTCAAACTTACTGATCCCCAAACAGGACACCATAGCCTGAATATCCCCCTAAATTTTACAAATCTTACCAGGGTTGAAGTGCTAAAGGGCCCCGGTGCGAGGATCTATGGACAAAATGCCTTTTCCGGGGCTGTAAATTTCATTACCGAAGTGCCTGATGACCGGTTTGCAGGCATAAGGCTTTATGGCGGGCAGCATAAATTATTTGGTGGCACCCTTGATCTGGCACTTCCTTCAAAAAATTTTAAGCAGTACATAAGTTTCTCACATGATGCTTCTGACGGATACAGGCATAACACTGATTTTAAGATCAATAATGTATTCTACCAGGCCGAAACAGAGATCTCAGGTGGACAACTGGAAATACTTGGCGGATGGACGGGACGTAAATTCGGTGCAAACGGATTCTATGCCAATCCTGATTACAGCGAACAATACGAAGAAGTTCAAACCTCCATTATAAGCCTGGACTATGTGAAAAATATTGGAAATTTCACCATAAAACCGCGTGTCTACTGGAGGCATAATAATGACAATTATTTTTTTGTAAGAGATAACCCGGAGGTATATGAAAATGACCACACAACGAACGTAGGCGCTTTTGAATTCCATAGCAATTGGAGAAATAAGCTTGGACAGACTGGCATGGGTTTAGAGTTGAGGAGAGAAAGCATTCAAGGAGACTGGGTAAGGGGAGGAAATCCCTCTAAAAGTAATCTCGATGGTTTCTACAGGAACAGTTTCGGTGTATTTCTTGAGCATCAATTCAAATACGGCAAGCTCGATTTCACGCCAGGTGTGTTTGTAAGCCATTATTCAGATTTCGGCTGGAATGCCTTTCCGGGCATAGACATTGGCTTCCTGGCAAGGCCGGATTTAAGAATTTATACAAACCTTGGCAAGTCCTACCGGATACCTGCTTTTTATGATATGTATTACCAGAGCCCGGTTGAAGAAGGTAATCCTGACCTGAAACCTGAAAAAGCGCTTACTTATGAAATTGGAGCCAGATATATCAAACAACCCCTGAGTATAGAATTAAACTGGTTTTACCAGGATGCTCATGATCTTATTGATTGGGTGGGGCTCCCTTTAACAGATTCTACCTACCTGTGGAAAGCAGCTAATATTTCCAATATAAAAAGGAATGGCATCGAAATTGCTTCTCAAATTAATATGGAAAGATTAGTGGACAAAAAGATGTTTTTGAAAAGTGTGTTTCTGAGTTATAATTTCATACACTCAGACCTGACCAGTTCTGCTGAAATATCCAGATATATCCTTGAAAACCTGCGGCATCAATTCATTCTTGGAGTTAATACCAGGATCATATCCGACCTGTATCTTGATTTCAAAGCCAGGATGAATGAACGCGAAGGGCAATCCAGTTATTGGGTTTTTGATACAAGGTTATATTGGGAAAAAGCAAAAGGACCTTACATCTATATTGAAGCCACTAATTTTACGAATACCCAGTATTATGAGGTTATGACGCCTATGCCCGGCAGATGGTTCCGGGCAGGGATCATGTACCGCCTGGGTTTTTAATCACCTTAAAATCGGATAAAGGACGATCACAGATCTTCCTCATCTTAATTCGCGATAAAAGATGATCAGGATTAATACGCCTTGCCGAAAGTGCTTGCTTTTCGCGAACACAGGTGTAATAGTTGGATAAATAATTAGCAATGCATTCGGATGAGTTATGCATTCAGGAAACTTAAACATTAAAAAAATGAAACGATTAATAATTATTTTATTGGTCGTGGTAAGTATAAACCAGGCCAATGCTCAGTTCTTTCAGGTGGGCGCCAAAGCAGGAATCAGTTCCTCACATTTAAAAGTTGACGCCATGTTTTCAGGGGGTGATGATCAGGAAAATGTTTTTTACAAATCAGGCCAAGCTGTGCTGGGCTGGCATCTGGGATTATATTCCAGAATACAGATATCCAGATTCTATATTCAACCCGAATTACTTTATTCCTCCACGGGCGGTAAAATCAAGATCTCCAATGATGGCATCGACTTCCCGGGGATCAATGAAATAAAGCTGAATAAGCTGGATATCCCAATACTGGTTGGATGGACCTTTGGTAAATCCTTCAGGGTATATGCAGGACCATCATTTTCATATTTATTATCTGAAAAATCTGTCTGGAAAAACACAAAAGAAGTATTCAAACAGGATTTTACAAAGGGGACGATCGGATATCAGGCCGGGATAGGTGTTGACATTACCACCATTTCCCTGGATCTGAAGTATGAAGGAAATTTAAGTGCCCTGGGCAAGAGTGTCTCGATTCCCGGAACCGATGTAAGCTTTGATACCGATGTCAGGAATCCCCAGGTTATTTTAAGTATGGGATTCAGGTTCTGATATTGGTATTTTTAATTCGAGCTCTTCATAGAAAGGCTGCCTCTTATGAGACAGCTTTTTTTTGAAGTTCTTGAAACAGGTTGAAAGAGATTTAAAAGCTCTTTGGCTGCATTTTGCGAATAGGTGTTCTGATAGTAAAAAACCTACTTGAAATTTCTCCAAGATACTATTCCTCACTGCAAAAGGAGATCAATATATATTGCTTGTTCATATAAATATCACTATATTTATTATTGGTTCTATTCGCTGAATATCAGATATTTAGAACTATTTATTCCCATGTATTGTGAAAAATATTCCCAAAAATGAAAAGGTTTCAATATTTATTAGCTGGTGTTTTACTATTTGCCTTTAATGGATGTGATACGGACGGGGATTTAAACAACAATGAAAAAGTTATAGGTACCGGACCAGTAGTTACACAAACCCTTGACCTTAAATCGTTTCAGAGGATTGAAAACATGGGTGTTTCAAATGTGTATGTTACGCTTGGCAGTCCTCAATCTGTAATTCTAAAAGCGCAACAAAATATTATTGATGTATTAACGTATGAGGTAGTCAATAATACTTTAAAAATTGGAGTTGCAGAAAATATCTCTATTAAGAATACAGTAGAAATAAGATTTGATATTGTGATTAATGAAATTAGCGATATTGGATTATTGGGTGTAGGATCCTTTGAATTATCCGGAGATTTCCAGGATGAATTATCTATTTCTTTAATAGGGGTTGGGCATGTTAATGCTTACGACCTCGAAGTTGGTATCTGTACTATTTCATCAACTGGTGTTGGTGATTGTAGGGTAAGAGTACAGGATGAATTAAACGTTACAATTACAGGTGTTGGAAATGTATATTACAAAGGGAAGCCATCGATCACACAAAATATAACGGGTGCTGGCACACTGGTTGAAGATAATTGAATTGTCGAGATAGTGAATTCCCATCCCAAAGAAAAAATCTAGTCAGATAGATTCATCCGGCTTAATAGGGAATCGAATCTTGGATCATCTCTGAATTTATCCCAATCAGGGGAGACTTTTAAGGAAGCTAACCAATAATCCCGTTCCTCGAAAGCAA
>JAHEGY010000073.1 GCA_024644875.1 Cyclobacteriaceae bacterium | reverse complement strand
CAAAAATACATCATAATTTAAACTATTTCATATAAGAGTATATCTCACAATTAATTCATTTATGTATATTTTTGCATTCGTCTAAAAAGTATTAATTCAGATCATGGCTGAAAGCACAGATATTAAAAAAGAACATCAGGATAAAATTAAAGAAGTATTCTCAGAAGTTTCCAAAATTGTAGTTGGACAAGAATATATGGTAAACAGGCTACTAATTGGTTTATTTACCCAGGGGCATATTTTACTGGAAGGGGTTCCGGGTCTTGCGAAAACGCTAACTGTTAACACGCTGGCAAGAGTACTACATCTTAATTTTCACCGTATCCAGTTTACACCGGATTTACTACCAGCAGATTTAATTGGTACTTTAATATACAATCAACAGAAATCGGAATTTGAAGTAAAGAAGGGTCCCATTTTTGCCAATATGATCCTGGCGGATGAAGTAAACAGATCCCCGGCAAAAGTTCAATCTGCATTATTAGAATCCATGCAGGAGAAGCAGGTTACCATTGGAGATACTACCTATAAGCTGGATAAACCTTTTCTTGTTATGGCCACACAAAACCCGATAGACCAGGAAGGAACGTACCCGCTTCCCGAAGCTCAGGTTGACCGTTTCATGATGAAGGTATTTGTAGACTATCCAACCAAGGATGAGGAAATGGAGATCATGAGGAGGATGTCTAACATGAGTTTTGATGACAAGATCAAGACCATGCTTACCAAGAAGGATATATTCCAGATCAGGGATGAGATCAATAAAGTCCGCATATCTGAATCACTTGAAAGATATATAATAGAACTGGTTTTCGCTACCCGTAATCCTGAAGAATTAGGGCTGAAAGAAGAACAGGGTTATATACAATTTGGGGCATCGCCAAGGGCCTCTATTTACCTCAACCTGGCATCAAAAGCCATTGCCTATTTTGATGAGCGGGAATATGTGCTCCCGGAGGACATTAAAGAGATCGCCATGGATGTTCTGAACCATAGAATGATCCTGAATTACGAGGCCGAAGCTGATGGTGTGGATACCAAATTCATCCTGGACAGGATCCTGAAGAAAGTACCGATCTCAAAATAAAAACTATCTCAGGACAACAGAAAGGCTTTTTTTTGATATAGTATTAACTTTTTGTTAATAAAAGTTAACCAGTTCTGGCTCATTTTAATCCTGGCTTAATACGAACCTTTTTATATTAACAATTTCCTAATAATTCCTGACCCGATACTTAATATCTAATCTTCACTTTTGCAATAATTAATTGTGTTAAAACAAATTGAATTATTGAAATGAAGAAGCTCTTATCATTATTTTTTGGGATAGCTACCTTGGTAGTTATGATTTCATCTTGTAGCGACAATGATGAAGGTGGGGCACCAGGTAATCCCATCATTCGTGCAGACAATACTTCTATTTCAGGTTCTGAAACTGAAATTGAGGAAATAAATATCACGTGGACAGCTTCAGCCGGAGTAAAATCAATAACCGTGGATAGTGATAATGCCACTCTACCAGCAGCTTTTGAAGGAACCACAGGATCATTTATAAGTACTGTGACTCTTACTGAATCTGATGAGACAATTACCTATACGATTACAGACATATTTAATGAAACGAGTTCTGTAAGTGTAGATGTAGTGGTTTCCATGGTCATTATTAAAGATGCGGATCTTGTCGGCGGAGAGGATTATAACTGGACCAGTGATAATATATACTTACTCGATGGTTTGGTATATCTTGAAGAAGTTGGAAAACTTTATATTGAACCAGGTACGATTGTGAAGTTTAAATCGCAACCCACCACCGGTGACAATACAAGTGCCCTTATTATAACACGTGATGCGCAGATATTTGCTGAAGGAACTTCAGAACTGCCCATTATATTTACTTCTGACCTGGATGATGGAAATCCGGGGGCGCTTGATGATAAAGATAATAGTCTATGGGGTGGCTTGATACTATTGGGTAAATCAAGGATAAGTATTGACGGTTCTCCCGAAGGTCAAATTGAAGGTATTGATGCCACTGAGCCCCGTGGTCGATATGGAGGAACAAATAACAACGACAATTCAGGTGTACTCCGATATGTTTCTATCCGTCATACGGGTGCTGAACTGGCGCCAGGGGATGAACTTCAGGGATTAACACTGGGTGCTGTTGGATCAGGTACAACCATTGAGTATGTGGAAATATTCGCTTCTTCTGATGATGGTATTGAATTCTTTGGTGGTCATGTATCACTTTACCACATAGTAGTTGCCTGGGCTGAAGATGATAGTTTCGACTGGGATATTGGATGGAGAGGTGCTGCACAATTCTGGTTTGCGGTACAACGTGATGATGTGGCCAACCATGGTGGCGAATGGGATGGCGCAAAACCTGACGGGGCGGAAGATCCTTTTTATTCTATGCCAACACTTTATAATGCAACATTCATTGGTAGCGGTGTGGGGGCCGAAAATGCCAAAAACTCACCTGCCATCATTATGCGGGATGCAACAGCAGGGACTGTGGCCAATTCGATAGTTGTTGATTTCACAGATAAAGGAATTGAAGTGGAGGATCTTGCAGCTGAGAAAGGGATTGACTCTTATAAAAGAATGCAGGATGGTGAACTAAAGCTGTTGAACAATATATGGTGGGTAGGTGGTAATAATTCTGTTGATGCTTCAGATACCGGTATTCTGCAACCTACTGTGGATGATAATAACGATCCTGTAGGGGATGATCCGGATTGCTCAGGCCTTGAGGCACATATGATAGCTAATTTGAACTCAGCCAATGTTGATCCTGAGATAGCAGGTACCGGCAGGACAATTGGAAGTAAAAGCCTTGATCCCAGACCAGCCTCAGCTGCGGCGAAATCTGATTTGGCTGACGTTCCGGAGGGCTTAGAATCTGTAGGATATAAAGGTGCTTTTGATCCCGATGATGCGTTATGGATCAAAGGATGGACAGCACTTGATGAAAAAGGATATTTGGTTGACTAAGATATTTAACCTAATACTACAAATATATTTCAGATTGATTGGGTGGTAATTGATTATCACCCAATCTTTCAATTTAAAGGATGGGGTAATATTTAAACAAATAAGAAGATTAAATACGTAATGAAGATGATAAAATTTCCTATGAAGCTACTTTTAATAGTAGTTTTTTCCTGTTTTATATATTCATTCGCCACGGCCCAAAGTGGGGTAATATCAGGCCTTGTTGTAGATGGAGAAACAGGAGAAGAACTTATTGGTGTAACTGTAAGGATCGATGGTAGTATGACTGGGGGAATATCTGATATCTCAGGAAATTATCGATTTGATGTTGAACCTGGTGAATATACAATTGTAGCCAGTTATGTTTCTTATGCGACACAAAAAATTGAGGGAGTTATAGTTGCAAATGGAGAAGTTACTAAGCTTGATTTCACGATGCTTACTCAAAAGATGGAATTGGAGGAAATTGTAGTGTCTGCAACTGCAATAAATAACAATGAAGCGTCTATACTTAAAATGCAAAAAAAATCGCTGGCTGTTCAGGATGGCATTTCCAGCTCTGAAATGAGAAAGATCGGGGTGAGCAATTCGGCTGAATCCATGAAACAGGTTACAGGTGCATCTGTGGAGGACGGAAAGTATGTTGTTATGAGGGGTCTTGGAGACAGGTATTCTCTAACGCAACTCAATGGAGCTATCCTTCCGAGTACCGATCCATATAGAAACAGTCCAAGCATGGACTTGATCCCGGTAGCCATGGTAGATAATATTGTAACTACCAAATCGTTTACCCCGGATCAGCCAGGCAGTTTTTCAGGAGGGAATGTTAATATAACAACCAAATCACTGCCTGATCAATTTTACCTTAATCTTGGAATTAAATTTGAATACAATCCAAGGGCATCATTAAAAGACGAGTTTTTAACAGATCCGGTTGTTGGTTCAAAGGATTGGATTGGAATCGACGACGGATCCAGGGACATGCCGGAATATTTAACCGATACAGATAATCTTAATACATTAAGCGATCAGGGTATATACATCAAAGTCCGCCAAAAAAATGAACGATATGATTCTGAAAGAGAACTATTTGATAAGGCCGCCAAGGACCTCAATATAAATAGTTTCGTGCCTACCTACAGTAAAAGTTTTATGAACTATGGTTTAAACTTTGCTTTTGGTGACCGGGTGCCTATTTCAGGAAAAAGCTTTGGTTATAATGTTGGCTTCAGGTATAATAGAGGGTATACCAGGTACCCGGATCGAATATTGAGAATTCTTGAATATTCCAGTGATCCGGCTGCTGAAGAACTGAATACAAATCTGGACCTGAATGGTAACCAATCGTTTGAGAACATCAATTTTGGAGGTATACTCAGCTTAGCATATCAATTCAATAATTCGAATGAGATACAGTTAAATACAATGTATAATCATGATACGGAAAAGCAAGCTTCTTCTTTATCAGGAATTTTCCCGGGTGCAATATCAGGTCCACATACGTTTACATCCAGAAATATAAATTTTCTTGAGCGATCTATGGGGAATGCTCAATTATCAGGAAGACATGTAATCGGGGCATGGAATGGATTGAAAATAGAATGGCTTGGTGGCTATACTTTGTCTAAACAATATGAACCAGATGTTAGGATTTTTGCAAACGATGAAACACCAACTGGTTTTACCATTACTAAAGCAGAGTATGACCTGCCATTTCATTTTTGGCGTGATCTTGAAGACACACAAATAAACGGAAAGTTAGATATTACAATTCCGATTGGGAAAAATTCATCCAATCTGATTAAAGTAGGTGGATTATACTCCAGCAAGCAAAGGGAATTTGGAGAAACCCGCTTCCAACTCGAATCCCAGGGGACCAATCAGGATCTGGATGAATATACGTCCTTTAACCAGGCCGGCCAGATCGATCCTGTAACATTTGAACCCTTTTTTGCACAGGAAAACAGTGGTATTTTGCCAAATCTGGAAAATCCTTCTACCGATCCGAGAAACCCTTTCAGATATATTATGGGAAATTACTACCTGAACCAAACCCGTCCAACGAATATCTATAGTGGGCATGAAAACATTACTGCGGCCTATTTGATGGGTGTTTGGGAGTTCCTGCCTAAATGGAAACTTATTCTTGGTGCCAGATTGGAACATACCGATTATGAGGTGGTATCGGAAGACCCAAATACGGAGAAAGGGAAAATTGATCAAATGGATGTTTTACCTTCTGCAAACCTGATTTGGTCTATGACTGAAAAATCTAACCTCAGGTTATCAGCCAGTCGAACATTGGCGAGACCAAATATGAGGGAAATGGCGCCATTTGTTAATGTAGACTTTATTGGAGGGTTTTTCTTTATTGGAAATCCATTTATCAAGATGTCGAAGATCATGAATTTTGATATCAGATATGAGTTATTCAATAAACCTGGTGAAATATTGGCGGTAAGTGCCTTCTACAAATCTTTCGCAGATCCCATCGTAAAGATCCTGGTACCTGTGGCATCAGGTGGTCAGATCCGGATGGGTAACTCTGAAGATGGTCAATTAGGTGGATTTGAGATCGATTACCGAAAGAACATTACTGAAAAATTCAAATTCGGTGTTAACTTCACCTATACCCTTTCACGTGTAATGCTTGAAGAGGAGGAATATGCTGCCGGAAGCCAGGTTAATCCAAACCTCAAGCCCTATCGACCCTTCCAGGCTCAATCACCATTTATACTGAACCTTTTATTTTCCTACTCAAACTTTGCAAAATCTATTGAAAGCACATTGTCCATGAATATGTTTGGACGGAGACTATATGCTAATGGTTTTGGGGGTGCACCGGATATTTATGAAATTAATGGAACAAGTTCCAAAGCGATCCCTATGCCGGATTTGAACTTTACTATCAGTAAAGGATTTGGAGATCATGTTGAAGTTTATTTCCGATGGCTGAACATGCTGGATTTTCAAACAGTTCGAAACCAGGAATTCAATAACCAGTATTTTATCACAGAATCATACAGAAGGGGAACACGGTTTGCCTTAGGATTTAATTATAGATTATAAAAGTATCTGGAATTTAACATTTCCTTAACATTTTATTACCAAAAACTTAACCAGAAAGCAACGGTACGGAAAGTATATTTTCGTACCGTTGTAATATGAAAGTATTGACATTTGTGTTGTTTACCTTATTTACAAATCCAATGGAGGTGGAATTAATGGAAAATGCTACTTTCAGTCTATCAGGGATTGTTGTTGAGGAGGATTCCGGAGAGCCTTTAACAGGTGCCTTGATCAAGGTTAATGGTATTGAAAAAGAGTATTATACTGATTTTGAAGGCCGTTTTAACATTGAAGCTCTTATACCTGGAAGCTACGACATCGAGATATCTTACATTTCCTTTGAATCTACAACATTGAAGAAGATCAATCTTGATTCCCGAAACAACGATTTGTTTGTCGGTTTACGGTAAGTATTTCATTTCTTAAAATTTTTCTTTTCTCTTTCTGATTGTCATATGTAAATGAAAAATGATTTAGATCATTTTATTTTTATTAACATATACTTAACATTGCCGTAATACTGGCGTTAATAATTAACCAAGTTATTAACATTTAAATAACAGAACCATGAAAAGACTAGTTGCGATACTCTCAATAATACTCATCCCAGCTATAATAGGTGCACAACCCTATGAAGAAAATAATGGAAAAGCATATGATAAGGACGGATATCTTCTTAATGGAAAATTTGTCAC
This sequence comes from Cyclobacteriaceae bacterium, assembly GCA_024644875.1. Lineage (GTDB taxonomy): Bacteria > Bacteroidota > Bacteroidia > Cytophagales > Cyclobacteriaceae > JAGTVG01. Next base: position 17,191 of record JAHEGY010000073.1, on the reverse strand, counting down.
AAATTATGATAATGGGCAGGTAAAGGAAGAAATCAATTTCCTGAATGGCATTAAAGAAGATGCCTATGTTGCCTATAATGAAGAAGGGAACATAATCGAGATGGGTGAATACCATGAAAACCTTAAGCATGGGAAATGGGTAAAGTGGGATATTTCAGGTGTTAAAGTTGGTGAGATCAGGTATGATCATGGGCAGAAAGATGGCAAGTGGCAGATATGGGATTCGAAAGGAACTTTAAGATATGTGATGTTCTACAACGATGGAAAACGGAGCGGAACCTGGAAAATATACGATGAAACAGGTGCGTTAGCAGAAGAAAAAAATTACGACATGTCGTTTTAAATTTTAATATTTAAAATTCAACCTTTAAAAAAATAAAGCTAATTTTAGCTTTATTTTTTTTGTGCAAAACAAAACAATCCCTGAAATGAACACAGGAATGGAGACAGTCTGCATAACCGGCGGAACCGGATTGGTCGGCTCTTCTTTAATGCGTATCTTAAAACTAAGTGCTTACCGGGTATTGGTTTTAAGCCGGGAGAAATCGGAGGATCCCGAATCAATTCTTCGCTACTGGGATATTGAAAAGGGGATCATTGACCCGGTAGCGGTAGATAATGCTGATCATTATGTTCACCTGGCGGGGGCTAGTGTGGGTGAAGGGCGGTGGACAGACCAGAAAAAGAAGGAAATCCGGGATAGCAGGATTAAATCAACAAGGTTATTATATGATACCATAAAAGGGTCAAAAAGAAAACCGAAAACGTTTATATCAGCCTCAGCAATTGGTGTGTATGGTCATGATACGGGAGGTGTTCTGATTGACGAGGATCGTGTCAAACCAGGAGATGATTTTTTGGCTACTGTCACGAGGGAATGGGAAGAAGAAGTGAACAAAATACGTGAGCTGGGCGTCAGGGTGGTTATTCTCAGAATAGGAGTAGTATTAAGTTATTTTGGAGGTGCCGTACCAAAATTTATGAAATTAACCGGGCTGGGATTAAGTTCCCCGGTAGGAAGTGGAGAACAATACATCAGCTGGGTACACCTGGATGACCTGATCGATCTGATTAAATATTGTATAGAATATCCAAGAATAGAAGGGACGTTCAATGCAGTAGCTCCCAATCCGGTCACGAACAAAGAGTTTACAAAAACCATGGCACACATTATGGATAAACCTTCATTTCTGCCAAATGTTCCCGGATTCGTTTTAAAGATGATGCTTGGAGAAAAGGCTTCTATCGTCCTGGGTGGTAATAAGGTCTCATCAAAAAAGATAATGGATGCCGGATTCAAATTCAAGTTTGATAAAGTAGATGATGCTTTATATAATATTATAAAACTCAAAGTTGCATGAAAACAGATAAGAAAGACAAAAAAGCGGGTGTTCGGTATCCGATCATAGAAAAGAGGAAACGGAAGGATTTAAAACATCTTAAAGAGGAGGCCAGTGAAATACAAAAAGCTTTTGTAGATAAAGACTGGCATGAAATAAAGAGCTCGGACTCATGGGCAATCTTCAAGATCATGTCTGAATTTGTCGATGGATTTGAAAAATTAGCAAAAATCGGACCCTGTATATCTATCTTTGGATCGGCCCGTACGAAGGAAGATAATAAATACTACAAGATGGCGCAAAAGCTTGCCTCATTGTTGGTAGAAAGTGGTTATGGGGTTATTACAGGCGGTGGGCCAGGCATTATGGAAGCTGGGAACAGGGGTGCCCAGGACGCCTATGGGAAATCAGTAGGTCTGAACATCCACTTACCTTTTGAGCAGGAAAATAATATATATATAGATCCGGATAAATTAATATCTTTTGATTATTTCTTTGTTCGTAAGGTTATGTTCGTAAGATATTCCCAGGGATTTATTGGTATGCCTGGTGGATTTGGCACACTGGATGAATTATTTGAAGCCTTAACATTGATCCAGACTAAGAAGATTGGAAGGTTCCCAATTATTCTCATTGGAACCGAATATTGGAAAGGATTGATTGATTGGATGCATGATGTGATGTTTAAGGTTGAAAGTAATGTCAGTGAAAGTGACTTTGAAATTTTCCACCTGGTCGATACACCTGAGGAGGCTGTCAGCCGGATCAATGAATTTTATGCCAGATATATGCTGGCCCCAAACTTTTAATCGTTTTGAGAAGAGAAGGAATTTATATTGTTATTGTTCTGTTGTTAATTACGGGCTATATATTTTCAGCCAGGCTGGAAAAAATGCCTGAAGAAAGTGATGACGAATATGCCGATTCTGTCAGAAATTCTCCTGAACGCACACATGTACTGGTTTACCCGGTGCCGGAAGTACTTGAATTCGCCGGGGAGAAAATTATAATGGATGACCCTGACTTAAGGGAAAGGTTTGATAATGAAATTATAGTTAATACACATTTCCATTCCAGTACAATATTCATGATCAAAAAAAGCAATAGATGGTTTCCGCAAATGCGGCCCGTGTTGGAAGAATATGGTATACCGGAAGACTTCCTTTATCTATCCATGATTGAAAGTGGTTTGAGTAATAGCCAGTCACCTAAAGGAGCTGTAGGTTTCTGGCAGTTTCTATCTTCGACTGCCAAAGAACTGGGCCTGGAAGTGAACAGTCAGGTGGATGAACGATATCATCCGGTAAAATCAACGGAAGCGGCATGTAAATATCTTCTCAAAGCAAAAGCAAAGCTGGGCAGCTGGACTAATGCAGCGGCAGCTTACAATATAGGTATCCGCGGTTTGACACGACAAATGGAGAAACAGAAAGTTGACTCCTATTATGACCTGCTTTTAAATGAGGAAACATCAAGATATGTGTTCCGGATCTTATCCATGAAACAGATCATGGAGAACCAGGAAAAATATGGATTCAATATTGACGAAAAGGATCTGTATCCTGTGGAGGATGTTAAAAATATTGAAGTCAGCCAAACAATTCCTGACCTTACAACGTTTGCTTTTGAACAGGGGATTAATTATAAGATTCTGAAAAGACATAATCCATGGCTGCGTAAGAATTCCTTAACGATTAGATCCTCCGGAAATACATATGAAATAAAAATTCCAGTGAATTCTTCAAATTCAATTCACGCAGACATTCTTAATACGGATTCATTACTGGTCAATTCAGAAAGAATCCGGCTAAAAGAATTTTAAAATTCCAGTCATAAAACATAAATGACATCAGAAAGTATAAATCGTGAGTCCGGGGTAGCTACCCATCCCGATCACGAGCATATAGAGGTATTTGGAGCAAGGGAACACAACCTGAAAAATATAAATGTTAACATTCCACGGGAGAAACTGGTTGTAATCACAGGCATTAGCGGGAGTGGCAAATCCTCCCTGGCTTTTGACACCATATATGCAGAGGGGCAGCGCAGATATATGGAAAGCTTTTCTGCCTACGCAAGATCCTTTATAGGCAATATGGAAAGGCCGGATGTTGACAAGATCAATGGGCTTAGCCCTGTAATATCCATTGAACAGAAAACAACTTCCAGGAATCCCCGTTCAACCGTTGGAACGGTCACAGAGATCTATGACTTTATGCGATTATTATTTGCCCGGGCCGGGGAAGCATACTCCTATTTAACCGGGAAGAAAATGGTCAAACAGTCTGAAGATCAGGTCATAGATCAAATCATAAAGCAATTTTCAGGACAGAGACTTATCATCCTGGCCCCGGTCGTTAAAGGGAGAAAAGGTCATTACAGAGAACTGTTTGTTCAGATCCGGAAAACAGGTTATTCAAAAGTCAGAATAGATGGTGAGATACAGGAATTACTTCCAAAGATGCAGGTCGACCGGTATAAAGTTCATGATATTGAAATTGTAATAGACAGACTGGTTGTAAAGGAAGATGAGCGTTACAGAGTTACCGAGTCCATCAAATCAGCCATGAGGGAAGGCAAGGGCATAGTAATGGCACTGGATATGAATGAAAATGTTCATCACTTCTCAAAATATCTGATGGATCCGGAAACTGGGTTATCCTATGACGAGCCTGCTCCCAATATGTTCTCTTTTAACAGCCCTTATGGGGCTTGCCCGACATGTAATGGGCTGGGACATATTGAAGAGATTACAAAAGAGTCCGTTATACCCGAAGATGAATTGTCCATTAGCCGCGGGGGGATTGCTCCCCTTGGAGAATACAGAGATATCTGGATCTTTAAAAAGATCGAAGCCATTCTTAAAAAACAGGGTTTGTCTATCACCGCGAAAATTAAGGATTTGCCGGAAGATGTAATGAATGTACTGCTATTCGGTGATGAAAATCCTGTAGCCGTAAAATCAGTGAAATACCCCGGAACGGACTGGTATACAAAGTTTGAAGGAATTGTCAACTTTCTTCAAAAACAAAAGGATTCAGGATCTGAAAAGATACAGAAATGGGTCAAGGAATATACTGTCACGCAAAAATGCCCGGACTGCCAGGGCGCAAGACTAAAAAAGGAAGCATTGCATTTTAAGATTGACAATAAAAATATTGCAGAGCTGGCCCTACTGGATATTGGTAAGTTACAGTTGTGGTTTAATGATCTTGAATCGCGCTTAAATCAAAAACAAAACATCATTGCAGCGGCCATACTTAAAGAAATCAGGAAAAGACTAAAATTTCTCCTCAACGTTGGCCTTGATTATCTTGACCTGAATCGTCCCCTGAGAACATTATCCGGAGGAGAAGCACAAAGGATCCGGCTGGCCACACAAATAGGGACACAATTAGTTGGTGTATTGTATATACTTGATGAACCCAGCATTGGCCTTCATCAGAGAGATAACATTAAGCTGATCCGATCATTAAAAGACCTCAGGGACTTGGGAAATACTGTGATTGTTGTGGAGCATGATAAGGAAATGATGGTAGAATCTGACCATATAATAGATATTGGGCCGGGTCCCGGATTGCATGGAGGTCATATTGTCGCTGAAGGGCCTCCGAAAGAATTTGTAAAAAATGGAACATTAACATCTGATTTTCTCAACGGAATAAAACATATTGAGACGCCGAAAAAAAGAAGGAATGGGAATGATGCCACGGTAAAACTTCTGGGCGCTAAAGGGAATAATCTGAAAGACATAGATGTTTCTTTCCCCTTAAGTAAGTTTATCTGTGTAACGGGTGTTTCCGGTTCTGGAAAGTCTACTTTGATCCATGAAACACTATACCCGATAATCAGCCGGAAACTATACCGTTCAAGAAGAGAGGTCTTATCCTATTCATCGATTGAAGGACTTGAGCATATAGACAAAGTAATCGAGATAGATCAATCCCCGATTGGCAGAACACCCCGTTCCAATCCGGCCACCTATACAGGTGTTTTTTCCAGTATCCGGTCTCTTTTCGCTGAACTTCCTGAATCCAAGATACGTGGATACAAGCCAGGGAGATTTTCTTTCAATGTAAAGGGGGGTAGGTGTGAGACCTGTGAAGGTGCCGGCATGAGGTTGATAGAAATGGATTTCCTGCCTGATGTCCATGTACACTGTGAGACCTGTAAGGGCAAAAGATATAACCGGGAAACACTGGAAGTCAGGTTTAAAGGGAAGTCCATATCGGATGTGCTGGATATGACGGTTGAAAATGCTGTTGAGTTTTTCGAACACCAGCCAAGAATTCTGAAAACCTTGAAAACTTTAAATGATGTAGGGCTGGGATATATAACCCTGGGACAACATGCTACGACATTGTCTGGAGGAGAAGCACAACGGGTAAAGCTTTCATCCGAGTTATCGAAAAAGGATACTGGAAAAACTTTTTACATTCTGGACGAACCGACAACAGGGCTGCACTTCCAGGATATTCAGCATCTTATTGATGTTTTACAAAAACTTGTAAATAAGGGGAATACAGTTCTGGTGATAGAACATAACCTGGATATAATCAAAGTAGCCGATTATATTATTGATCTGGGACCTGAAGGTGGAGATAAAGGAGGAGAATTGGTATTTTCAGGGACTCCTGAAAAACTCACAAAGATAAAGAAGAGTTATACAGGATATTATTTGAAAAATGAACTTGGCTGATACAACCGTGCTTATCTAATTGAGTGCATCTGGCATTGGCCCAATCAGAAAAAGAAAAGGATTGTATAAAAAACAGGGTTGCGGGGATCGCAACCCTGACCAAAAAATTAAAACTAAAACCTATCATCCATGAATTATCTAATACTAACAATCAATAATTCATTCAAAAAGTTCCCGGATTTAATATTTTTTTTAGTTTAGAGTCGATTTTTATTGCATATATAGTAAGATATACCATTTATCCTGGTCAAAAAATCACTTGTGGAAATGAGTGGTTTTAAGATTGCAGGTGTAGATAGTGCAATATCTTCATACAGCTGGATCTGCCTGGTTACATTTCCTTCAGTATCATAAATTATTACGGTGTTAATAGTCTGGCTTTCCAGGTTTTCATAATAATCCTCTGTTTCAAGGTATTCGCCTACTAGAGAATAAAAATCATTTGACCATTCGGTTTCTTTTTCATCAGCATTAACTGTTTCGGCTGACATAAAAAATATTGCAATAAAATAATATATAATGGCTTTCATGATACAGCAAAATAAAATTCTGATTACTACTATTTGAATCAATGAAACAAAATTAAATATTTTAAATATATATAACACAAAATATAATGTTGTTTATTCAAATAATATTAAATTTTTTCCAGCCGTGAATGCTAATATTGAACATATTATCCAAAGAATATTTTGCAGTTGAAAATCCTGGCGATGAATAATATTGAGTTCTTAATTGTTACCTATATATCAGATTGCAATTTTAAGCAAAGGTTAATTTTATATGTCTTACAGTAAATTATAATTATAATGTATAATAAGGATAATAAATAAGGAAAATACACCCATTAAAAATTTTTAATACCTTTAATATAAATGTCTAATGATAAATTCAAGTACCTGTATAATTTTACAGTATTAATTTCTCGGAATTTTGGATATTAAAATCTCTAAAGGACAGGCCTATTGGATATTGCAGTTGTTTGGATGGACTGCATGGGCAATGTTTAATATCTTTCTATTGTTTTTTGCGGATATCGCTACACTTAACCGGTCCATAGTCATTTTTATTCTTTCCGGGTATTATTTATTGTCTACCCATTTTTTTCGCTATGTGGTTTTAAAGAACAACTGGCTTGAACTGTCATTGATACAATTGTTACCCAGGGTTTTATTGTTCTCATTCATCCTTGGTATAAGTAATTACCTGGTTCATATCATAGTTTCTACATTATTGGAAACAATAAACACTGAAAGTGATCTTGATCTGATGACAATGATGGGTAACCTGATATATTCAGTTGTGGCATACATAATCTGGGCTGCCATTTATTTTATTTTCCATTATTTTGAAAGATATAATGCTACACTCAAATACGATGCAATTATCTATGAAATTGAATTGAACAAACTTAAGTCACAGCTTAATCCCCATTTTATCTTCAATGCCCTGAATAGTATCCGGGCCCTGGTAGATGAAGATCCCTTAAAATCCAAAAGAGCCATTACCCAACTTTCCAATATCCTGAGAAACTCCCTTATAATGAATAAACGAAAACTGATTGATTTCAGTGATGAGATTAAGACAGTGAAGGATTACCTTGATCTGGAAGCCATACGGCTTGAAGAGCGGCTTGATGTAGATATTGATATTTCTCCTGACGTGGAATCTTGCCAGATTCCTCCTCTTATGATACAGACTCTGGTCGAAAACGGGATCAAACATGGAGTAGCCACTTTGACCAAGGGAGGACATATCAGTCTTAAAGCATGGCAGGAGGACGATCAATTGAAAATTCAGATAAGAAATAGTGGTCAATATAAAAATAGCAAAGGAATGAACAATACCGGATATGGTTTAGAAAACACGGAACAAAGATTAAGCCTCATTTTTGGGAAATCCGCTTCTTTCAGAATTGGGAATGAAAATAACAAAACCGTATTAACAGAGATTAGTATTCCTCAGTATTATTAAAGTATCAGGGAATTTATAAATAAGAATTAACAAAAATAATATGAAAGCATTGATAATAGATGATGAAAGGCTGGCAAGAAAGGAATTAACAAACTTGTTAAAGGATCATCACGAAGTAGAGATTATTGGAGAAGCTGTTAATGTAGATGATGCTTATCACAAAATACAAACCCTGGATCCGGATTTGCTCTTCCTGGATATTCAAATGCCGGGTAAAACAGGATTTGATCTGCTGGAAATGCTCGATAGTGTACCGAAAGTTATTTTTACCACTGCGTATGATGAGTACGCCCTAAAAGCATTTGAAGTAAATGCTCTTGATTATCTATTGAAACCAATACAACCAGAGCGTCTGGCCGAAAGTATCAGGAAATTATTCAAACAGGACGAGGAGGAACCCATTCAGGACCTGCCGCTTAATGAAAGAAAGCTAGGGGCTAATGACCGGGTATTTGTAAAGGATGGAGATAAATGTTGGTTCGTTCGTTTGTCCGAAGTAAGGCTTTTTGAATCTGATGGGAACTACATCAAAGTTTATTTTGATAATTTCAAGCCAATGATCCATAAGTCTTTAAATGCATTGGATGAACGACTGGATGACAGGACATTTTTCAGGGCCAGTCGAAAGCATATAATTAATCTGCATTGGGTTGAAAAAATAGAACCCTGGTTTAATGGAGGTTTGATGGTTCAATTAAAAGGTGGCGGTCGTATAGAAGTCAGCCGCCGACAATCCTCTAAATTTAAGGAAATGATGAGTTTATAGTATCAATTATTTCCTGAAGACCTTAAAATAGCTGAGGCGTGTATCGAACCGGATCTCTTCACCTTCGACCACAGGAACTTCCAATTTCTGTTTTTTATCCGTGGGATATATACGAATGACTTCATTTTCGTAGAGCATATCCACCGGCATATCGAAGTCTTTTATTACTTTTCTCCAGGCGTATCTTATATGAACATCTTCTTTTTTTTGTTTTATTTTAATCAGGAGTTCAGGTGATTCTGGATTGTTTAAATAATTATTAAAGATCTGTTTAAGGTTATAATCGATTTCTGAGTCCATATAATCGATAATTTCTTCACTGGTTACAGTATTATATTTAAAATGTTGGAAAACAGTCTTCAATAGATCAAACCATATGGCATCATCATTTATGGTATTCCGTATTGAATGCAGCATCCAGGAGCCCTTATAATAAATATCTGTATCCAACCAATTATCATAATTCACATTTAAAGGGCCCAGCATCGCATATCTATTCTCTATAGACGATTTCTGTTGCTCCAGATATTCAAGTGCCGCCTCTTTCCCATGAAAATATTCCATAAATAAGGATTCCATGTAGGTGGTAAATCCTTCATGAACCCATAGCTCTCCGAGGTCCCTGATAGAAATGCAATTTCCCCAGTATTCATGACCGCTCTCATGAATGATTATATAATCAAAATCAAATTCGTTATTTTGAAAATCATTCCCGTAAGCGATACAGCTCTGATGTTCCATTCCATAATACGGGGTCTCCACCAGTTTATATCCATCATCATAAAAAGGATAAGCACCAAAATAATGTTCATAACACTTCAACATCGGTTGAACCTGTTTAAACTGTTGTCTAGCAATATCAAGATTATAGTCCAGAACATAGAAATCCAGATCCAGCCTCCCACCCATTCCAATATAATGATCTTTTATATGGGCAAAATGACCGATGTTTACAGTTACATTATAGTTATTGATAGGATAGCTAACCTCCCAGATCCATTTAGTGTTTTCTGAATCCAGTTTAATCGTCCGGGAAAGCTTTCCGTTCGATATTCCCATAAGGTGATTTGGGACCTCTAATGCTATCCGCATGCTATCAGGCCTGTCAGAAAGATGGTCTTTATTGGGCCACCATAAACTGGCACCAATTCCCTGGCAGCTTACACCTACCCAATCCCTGTTTAAAGAATCCCTGGACCATACGAATCCTCCATCCCAGGGAGGATATTTTGCAACTACCGGAATCCCATGATAATACACGCTGACTGAAATACGCTCTCCTTCTTTTATGATCTGTGGAAATTGAATAAAAAATGCATCTCCGACACGCTCAATTGAATGTGAATTCCCGTTACAGACCACGGAATCTATCACCATATTAGCAAACAGATCGAGCTGAATCCTTTCGAAATCCCTAACTGCCTCCATCTGAATATCGTTGGAACCAGAGATCGAGTGACTATACAGATCGGCTTTTACAGAAAGATCGTAATAGGTTACATCAAAGCATGAGCGGTATTCATTAAGACTACCCCTCAGGGAATTATTATTACCAATAATAGTATTTTGAGAAAAAACAGAAGTTGATTTAAGCAGGAACAGAAATAAGATTAAAATAGAAAATGAATGTGGCCTGTCTGTAACAATCACAGATGATGAATTATTTTCTTACCATCTCGATCAATTCATTTTCAACATGCCAGTCCTTAGCAAGTTTAAGCATAGCTGTTGCTTCCATTTCAGTAATGTATCCCTTTTTATTGTTTGCCTGCCAGACTTGATCAAGGTATTCAAGTCTGATTGATTTGTCGTAATTACCAATGGTTTCATTCAGATACTCGCGGGCTCGCTCGAAGGCTGATAGATAATCTTTGGAAATAAACTCATTGGCCCATTTCAATTCATCCTGAGCATCGAGCTGCTTGGCAGTCTCATCCAGAATTTTCTGCTCATCTTCATCCAGACCGTGATAGTGAAATATCACCGACTTTAATAGAAAAAGTGCCTTTTTCTCTTCGCTCGTCATTACAGGATAGTTTTACATCAAAGATAATATAATCTCTAATTAATTTCGGCGCTATTATAATAAATTGTTCATCGAGCCTCAATCGTTTTCATCAATAAAAAACAAATCGCTACAGATTTTATCAGCAATAAGTATACCTTTTTTGCTCAATTGTATTATTCCATTATTAAATGTGGCTAAATCGAGTTTAATCAGGTCCTGAATATAATTTTTATTATACCTTTGCAAATCAACCCCGAAACTTTTTTTGATCAAATCCAGATCTGCCCCCCAAATTGTTCTTAATCCAGTTAATAACAAATCATTTATTTTATCGGCTTTTGAGAGGGCTTCCTCAATGCAGGGAATTATCCCTTTTTCTATGCTTTTTATATAGGCAGAATTGTTGGAAATATTGGATTGCCTGGAGATGCCATTAAAGGAATGAGCAGAGGGGCCAATCCCAAGGTAGTGGACTCCTTTCCAGTAATTACTATTATGTATGGAGATAAATCCTGGTTTTGAGAAATTGGATACTTCATATTGCTGGTACCCGGCCCTGTCAAGATTTTCCATGATATATTCGAATTCAATGGCAGAGATATCGGGGGATACAGTTTTTATTTTCCCTTTTCTTACCCAATTGCCGAAAACTGTTTTTTCCTCAATGGTCAGACTATACATGGATATATGCTGAGGATTAACCCTAATAAACTTCTCAATATCCTCTTTCAGGACATCTATATAATTTTCACGAATAGCAAAGATCAGATCAAGATTCATGTTTTCAAATCCTGCCTTTTCGGAATTTTTGATGGCCTTAATACTATCTTCAGAATTATGGTTCCTGTTGAGGTATTTCAATATCTCGTCATTAAATGATTGTATACCGATGCTGAGGCGGTTGAAACCCATAGTTTTCAATTCCTTTGTTTTCGAAGATATCAGGTCATCGGGATTTGCCTCTATTGTGATCTCTGGATCTTTTCTGACATTAAAAGTTTTAAAAATTAAATCGGTCAGGCTTTCCAGGTCTTGTATAGACAAAACGCTTGGTGTACCGCCCCCAAAATAGATCGTATTGATTTTTTGGTTCCCCAGATAGGATTTCTGGAGTATTAATTCTTTTTTCAGCGCATTCACAATCTCAGTTTTCATACCGAAGTATGTACTGAAATGGAAATCGCAGTAGTAACATGCCTGCTTACATAATGGAATATGAAGATAAATTCCTGCCAATTTTGGATATTTTTACATAAAATAAGTCTCTGGTGCGGATAATAAAAATTCTATACTTCATTTTATTATTGTTTTTGACTTGCCTATCGCAGGTTTTCAGTCAGGAGTCTGGCGATTTCAAGGTATTGATCATAGAATCAGACAGGGAAAAGCTAAAGGAACTAAATCTTCTTGAGTTATTGGAAGAGCATGTAAGAGATCCGGGAACGCTGAATCAATGGATCTATCAAGTCTATGAAAAGGGATATCTGCTGGCAAATTATGAGATAGAGCATCCTGATTCTATATCTTTTGAGATACGCTTTGAGTTGGGTGAAAGATTTGAATGGGCTTCTTTGAGCCAGGGAAACTTACCGGATCAACTTTTATCGAAAACAGGATACAAGCCAAATTTTTTTAATCAGAAGATTGTAAACTTCAGAAGGATTTCCAGGTTTCTTGAGAAAGTTATCGAACATTCGGAGAATAATGGATACCCTTTTGCCAGCATACAACTCAGCGCCCTGGAAGTAATGAGCAACCAGGTATCAGCTGAAATTGATTTCGATCCTGGTCCTTATATTGTGTTCGACAGCCTTGTCCTTGTCAATAAAAATAAAATCAAACCAGCATTCTTGAGTGCTTATCTGAAGATAAAACCCGGATCTACATATGACCAGAGAAAAATTGATAACATCCCTGACCTGTTCAATCCAATTCCATATTTATCCCTCGAGAATCTGCCATCAATTTATTTTGCCAATGAGCAAAGCCGGGTATCTCTGGAGCTTAAAGATCAGAAAGCAAGTGCATTTGATGGGATCATCGGATTTCTTCCAAATGAGAATGAAGCCGGGAAACTACTTGTAACCGGCCAGCTATATCTTAAACTGGAAAACCTTTTCAGGAGCGGTAAACGATTGGAATTAAACTGGCAGAGGGTTAACGTTCAATCGCAGGAATTAGATCTGGCGTATGATCATCCAAGTCTGTTTCGTCTCCCCCTGGATTTTGGTTTTGCTTTTAACCTGTATAAGCAGGATACTACTTTTCTTACCAGAAAACTTGATTTAAATATTATCTATAATAACAATGCGAAAGGAAGGATTGGAATTAATTACCGGCGTGAAGTCTCCCGTTTACTAGAAACCGATACTTTAGGAATTACCGAAAGGCCGATTTATGCTGATTATAATTTAAACTATTATGGATTTCTGTATAGATATAATTCTCTGGATCATATAGTTTTCCCAACAACTGGCTGGGAGATTAGCATAAATATGGATATCGGGAATAAGAATATTATTAAAAATACTTATGTCGACGAGGAATTCTATTCTGATATCCCGGACCAGGGATTGCAATGGATGACTCGGTTCAGGATTAACAAATACTTTAATATGCGTTCCAAAAATATTTTTCTTACCAGGTTTTCAGGTGGGTATATGGATGGTGACCAGTTATTTCTTAATGACCTGTTCAGATTAGGGGGAATAAATACTATCAGAGGATTTAACGAGATGTTCTTTTATGCGTCTCATTATATCATCGGGACATTCGAATACAGGTATTTATTTGAGAACGAATCTCAGTTGGTGGTGTTTTTTGATGGTTCATATCTGGGATATACTATTAATAATGAATCATATAGGGATTATCCCATGGGAGTAGGAGCAGGGATCAGTATATCCACTGGTGCAGGTCTGCTCAATATTATATATGCAGTAGGAAAGTCGAATGATCAGGCCTTCAATGTAAGGTACTCAAAAATACATATTGGCTATACGGGAAGATTCTGATTTTAATAAAAGCAATAGAAGCATCAGACCAATAATATAGCTGGTTTACCATGTACACTAAAATTGATTTCATATTTTTGTAAGGTTAAAATAAATCAGGTGGTATATTTTTCTATAAAAAATCTGGCAGCTTCTATCTTTCTCATACTCCTATCCGGGATTATAGAGATCTATGCCCAGAGTGAAAGCTTTCATTATAAGATCAAGGACCTTAAGAATGAATGGAAGATCTATTCTGATGCGGAAAATGCCCTAGTCCCGTATATTGAAACAATCAACTCTAAATCCAAAAATGTTTACCTAGCCATTGCCCCGGATGATTACCGCGAAAATGGCATTTTGCTAAAGTTCAAGAGGAAAACTGCTTTATTTATCAACAATAAACTTATTTACAATACTGCTGAACCCGTTTCTATTGTTTTGTCCATTGATAGCCTTGCAGGAATATATGGTCCGGGAAGATTATTGTTTTCACTATATTCTGAGGAAGGCATCCATGATATAGAAACAGGCATAATATCATACTCTAATAAGAACCGGTCCCTGCTTGACAAAATGGATCATTTATCAATACTTTCAATAGACAGGGGGCCTATCTGGGATTTCATGAAGATCGGAATGATAATTATTCTGGTATTGTATGTGGTACTGGTAAACATTGGCAGCAGGGTATTCAATGATTACTATAATATTATCAATTCATTTATCAGGGCAAGCACAGATGAATTTCTTAACAGGTCAAAGAAGATAACCCGGATTGATCTTGTTTTCATAATTGTTCTGGCCTTTGTTATCTCCTTTTTTATTGTCATAGCGATTTATCAATTGGGAATCCGCGATAATAGAGACACTCTTTTAACTGTCGGAAGTTTGTTTGCCAAATGGTTCTGGGTCTTACTGATTCTCCTGGGCTGGTTCCTGTTACGGTTTATTTTAATTTCCTTATCCAGTGATCTTTTCAAAATGCGGGAGATTGGGACAATTCATACATTCGAGTATTTAAGGATCACCAATTTTTATAGTTTGCTCTTTTTTCTGTTTCTGATTCTGGCATTATTTGTCATACAGATCAACCTGGATTTGTTTGTTTATATATTATTATACAGCATAATAATTATAAGTATTATACGGGCCTTAATCCTGTATTTGAAATTTTTGAATTCTTCAAACTATACAAAATTATATTTATTTGCTTACCTTTGCAGTGCTGAATTATTACCTGTTATAATAGGATTAAAGTTTTTACTTAAATCGAATCTAATACACACAGTCGTGTAGAATTTTAAAATTAAAATTAGATA
The DNA here is from genome assembly GCA_024644875.1 of Cyclobacteriaceae bacterium. Taxonomy (GTDB): domain Bacteria; phylum Bacteroidota; class Bacteroidia; order Cytophagales; family Cyclobacteriaceae; genus JAGTVG01. The sequence continues at coordinate 2,089 of JAHEGY010000073.1, read as the reverse complement.
GGTAAAGCCATGATATTAGAAAAGGAGAGATTAAAAAAGGTAAAAAGTATATTAGTTTCACAGCCAGAGCCGCAGAATGGCCATTCTCCATATGATAATCTGAAGTCCAAGTATGATATTAAAATTGATTTCAGGCCTTTTATTCAGATTGAGCCCGTATCATTAAAGGAATTCAGGTCACAAAAGATTGATATTTTAAATCACTCTGCCATCATTTTCACGAGTCGAAATGCAGTAGATCATTTATTTGACCTTGCTGCGCAGATGAAGGTTGAGATGCCTGCAGAAATGAAATATTTTTGTATTTCCGAGCAGACTTCAAATTACCTTCAAAAGTATATTGTCATTCGTAAAAGGAAGATATTTACTGGCTCTAAGACCGCTATGGACTTGATAGAGATCCTGAAGAAACACAAAAACGAGAAATTTCTGTTTCCATGCAGCAATATTCGAAAAAATGATATTCCGGATTTCCTGAATGAAAATGAATACGATTTTTCCGAGGCCGTGATATACAGGACCATTGCCAGTGATTTATCCGATCTTGCTGAGGTTAATTATGATGTTATTGCTTTCTTCAGTCCGTCTGGCATTACATCCCTCTTCCATAATTTCCCTGATTTTAAGCAGAACAATACGAGGATTGCAGCATTTGGTCCTACCACTGCAAAAGCAGTTATAGATGCCGGGTTAATACTTGATATTCAGGCCCCTCATCCAAGTGCTCCAAGTATGACCGGGGCTTTGGAAATGTACATCAAGAAAGCCAACAACTTAGAATAATCCCTGGAATTCATATTAGAGTAATATCCGGATTTCAATTTACGCTGATCAAAGATTTTTTACTTTCTATTGTTTTTGTTATAAATTAGTAACATAATTACTAAACTTTTTTACAAAGTAATTTGTTTTTGAATTGATGCGCCGCGGATTTATATCATTGTTATTTTTGGTTTATGGGTTTGTTGTATACGGGCAGCAAGATCCACAGTTCAGCCAATATATGTTAAATGAGATATACTATAATCCTGCGTACGCTGGCATTCCCGGATCTGCAGAATTCACAGCCATTCATCGGACTCAATGGCTAGGTTATGAATCAACTTTCGATGGAGCCGGCAATCCCCAGACTCAATTGATCAGTGCAAATATTCCGATATTCAAGATTAATAGCGGGGCATCGTTCTATGCCATCAACGACCGCTTAGGTGCTTTGAATAATCTGGAGATACAAGCATCCTATGCGTATCATCTGGCCTTTAAAAATTCCAAACTAAGTTTTGGAGTTCGTGCAGGAGTGGTATCCCAATCAATTGATTTTGATCAATACCGATGGGTAGATCCTGATGATCCCTTAAGGCAGTCAGGTAAAGAAACACAAATCAGGCCGGACCTTTCTGCAGGTATATATTACCGAGCCCAAAAATATTATTTGAGTTTAAGTGCAAGTCATTTGTTAAATAGTGAATTTAATTTTGGGAACGACTCATTAGCCAATGCGCTTATCCCCCATTTATATTTCATGGCAGGTTATGATTATGAAATCAACTATGATTTCGTACTGCGGCCATCAGTACTTGTAAAATCAGACCTGACGACCTATTCGTTCGACCTGTCTCTCCTTGCTTATTTCCGCGAAAAATTATGGTTCGGATTTTCATTCCGGCAGTCTGATGCCATGATTGCGCTGATTGGTTATAGTTTCCTGAAAGACAATTCGTTAAGGCTAGGCTATTCATTTGATTATATAATCAATGCACAGGAAGCCAAGAATCCCACATCCCATGAACTACTTCTAAGTTACACATTACCAGTACTTTCCGGTGGCGAAAAGAGAATAATCCGAACGCCAAGATTCAGGCATTGATCTAAAAAAAATTTTGTATTTTTAAAAGATAATACAATTTTTAAGACGAATTTTAAGTTTAATTTAAAATAGATAATAATTTTATCCGTTACATAAATACAAAAAAATACGATTCTAAAATAAAATTATATTTGTATCGTTAGAACATAGGAAATTAGGAATCTTAATAAATCAGGTGTTATGAATAAATTAAGTGTTAATTCCAGGTTAATTCCCTTATTG
>JAHEGY010000072.1 GCA_024644875.1 Cyclobacteriaceae bacterium | reverse complement strand
CGGGTTTGGAGATGGATAAACCAGCCACTTTACCCTGAATCAACTGTGCCGCATCATTTACATTTCCAGCATTAAAATCTTCAGATTTTACACTGGCTACGGCACTAGTAATCTCTTTCTTCTCCTGAGTACCGTAACCCGTAACAACAATTTCGGATAAGGCAGTAACGTCTGCTACAAGAGCGATATTTATTGTACTCCTCGTACCTATGTCAAGGGTCTGGGATTTATATCCCACATAGGAATACATCAATATTGCCCCGTCGGATGGTACACTTAGCTCGTAGTTCCCATCAATGTCAGTAACAGTTCCCTGTGTGGTCCCCTGGATAAGGATATTTACTCCAGGAATCGCTTCTTCCGTGTCGGAATCTGTCACTTGACCTGACACTGTCCTGTCCTGGGCAAAAAGACTTGCACCAGTGAACAGCATCAACAAACAAACAAGTAAATAATTCTTCATAACAACTTTTTTTAAGTTTTTATTTAGGTTTAAAAAAATCCTACATGAAAAATGCAACTAATCCATGTCCGCTGCAAAAAAATAAACAGCAATTAATTATGAAAAAGTTGAATTTAAAGTACAAAATAGGCTACAATCTGACACCAACTTAACTATCATATGAGTAAAAATCAATGATTTTATTAGAAATTAAATTCGATTATGATAGTTATTTATGGCGCATTAAATCTATATCAAATAAAGCCCCCTCTAAAAGAGTAATATTTATCTGATAATCAATAACTTAATAAGTGATAAATTGACATTTAATCCTAAAAGTCACTTGATAAAATAAAAGCAAGATTTCCGGGCTTCAATTTCCCATAAAATAAGAGCCCATAACAATTTGTCAAAATACTGAGTTTGATTTTATATAAATACTTGTATAAATAACAGATGATTAATAACTTTGCAGCCCGTTTCATGATTCTTCTTGAGATTAGAACGGATTCAAATAACTAAAATAGCTGGTAATGAAAAGGACATTTCAACCTTCGAATACAAAAAGGAAAAACAAGCATGGCTTCAGGTCCAGGATGGAAACTCCGGGAGGAAAAAATATAATCGCAAACAGAAGAGCAAAAGGCAGAAAGAAATTATCCGTTTCTGACGAAAGAAATCTCAGAAAATAATGACCAATCCCATGCGTCATGGGGACTAGTCCAGATCTTCAGTCCTGCCGCTTTTACAGGCAGGAACGCTTAAAACACAAAAAATCAATACAAAGATTATTCTCAGAAGGTAAGACCAAAAAGTTCTTTCCACTAGCCCTGTACTTCCTCCAGTATGAACCGGAAGAGATCCCTTTCCATAAGCTTCTTGTATCCGTTCCGAAAAAACATTTTAAGAAATCTGTCGTACGTAATAAGATCAAACGGAGAATACGGGAAGCCTATCGTAAACACAAACATATAATGTATAATAAGACAGGCGGTCTTCCGTTTTTATTGGGGTATGTGTATATTAGTAAGAATGTACATTCTTATAAATCGATTGAAGAACAGGTTATTAACTCAATTCAATATTTACTAAACAACAAAACAAATTAAAATATGTGGCGCAAATACAAAAGATGGGTACTGGCTATTCCGGTTTTAACTACAGCGATCATATTATTCAGTTATACAAATCCTGGAGAAAGGTATTTTGAAATAGCTAAGAACCTCGACATTTTCGCAACCATGTTTAAAGAGGTGAACGCATATTATGTAGATGAAGTAAACCCAAATACATTCATGAGGGCAGGTATTGATGCCATGTTGTCTTCCCTGGATCCATACACCAATTATATCCCGGAAGATGACATTGAAGATTACCGCTTTATGACCACCAACCAGTATGGAGGCATTGGCGCTGTTATCGGACGGTATAATAATGTCAACAGAGTAATAATGCCTTATGAAGGATTTCCTGCTTATGAGGGAGGCCTCAGGATCGGAGATGAACTGATACAGGTCGATGGCTTTGATGTTGTAGATAAGAATACAAGCGAGATCAGTAAATTACTGAAGGGCCAGGCTAATACTGAAGTTACCATTCAAATTAAACGCTACGGGGTGAAAGAACCTATTGCGCTAACTCTTACCAGGGAAAAAATTACAATTGATAATGTGCCATATTACGGATTCGTGTCAGAAGGTGTTGGATATATTAAATTGTCTGATTTTACTACTTCTGCAGGAAAGGAAGTAAGCAAAGCCCTGACTAAACTTAAGGAAGATGGCGCGACTAAAATCATCCTGGACCTGAGGGAAAATCCTGGTGGATTACTTAGTGAAGCCGTTAATGTAACCAATATATTTATCCCGCGGGGAAAAGAAATTGTCAGTACAAAAGGTAAAGTCAGTGATTGGAACAAAACATACAGCGGATTGAATAATCCAGTCGATACGGAGATCCCTCTGGTGGTGATGACGGATCAAAGAAGTGCTTCCGCCTCAGAGATTGTTTCTGGAACAATCCAGGATTATGACAGGGGCGTGTTGGTTGGAAAGAAAACATTTGGTAAAGGGCTGGTGCAGGCCACTAGACCTTTATCCTATAACAGCCAGTTAAAGGTTACAACAGCTAGATATTATATACCCAGTGGCCGTTGTATCCAGGCAATAAATTATAAGGAGCGCAATGAGGATGGAAGTGTCAAACGCATTCCGGATTCTTTGAAAGTTGAGTTTAAAACTCAGAATGGAAGAGTAGTATATGATGTTGGCGGAATTGATCCGGATATTCCTGTAGAACCGGGAATGCTGGCTCCGATTACCATAAGTCTTATGTCCAAAGGACTTATATTCAACTATGCCACGCACTATTATTATTCCCATGAGTCAATCGGACCAGCGGCTGATTTCAAATTGACAGATGAAGAATTCGCAGAATTTATTACCTGGCTGGAAGATAAGGATTATGACTATACAACCAGGGTAGAAAAAACATTGGATGATCTTATTAAACTTTCCAAAGAGGAAAAATTTAACGGAATGGTGGAAGAGACCATCGCCGAACTTAAGAAAGAAATACACCATAATAAGGAAAAAGACCTTCAGAAATTCCAGGATGAGATAAAGTCGGCCCTAGAAGAAGATATTGTAAGCAGGTATTATCTTAGTAAAGGATTGATCGAAGCTTCTTTTGATGATGACGCTCAATTACAGGATGCCATTCAGGTTCTGAATGATCCGGAACGTTATAATCAATTGCTGGCTAAAACCGATAATGATTGATCTTTTCTGGCTGGTAATGGCCGGAATAGGGGGTGGAATCCTTGCAGGATTATTAGGAGTAGGTGGTGGCATAATTTATGTTCTTGTGCTACCTTACGCATTAATCAAAGCAGGGGTGTCTAATGAACTCCTGGTCCAATTCACTATTGCAAACTCCATATTCGGGGTACTTTTTGCGAGCCTGGCATCCAATATATTAAATATCCGAAACCATGATTTCTACCCCAGGGAATCATTATGGGTTGGTCTGCCAGGGGCTTTTTTTTCTATACTGGTCCTGGCGACCATCGTGTCTTCCTCATGGTACTCGATCACCTTTTTCTATGTACTGCTGATCCTGTTTCTTCTTTTTATGCTTATCTCATTATATTTTCAGAAAAGTGAGAATCAGAGGAAAGATCTTTCAAAGAATAAGGAAGCCAGGTTGGGGTTTGCAGGAATTGTCGGAGGATCGCTTGCCTCATTAACAGGCCTTGGAGGGGGGGCGGCTGTAGTCCCTATTCTTACCACTCAGCTGCATCTGGATATTAAGATGGCAAGATCAATATCCCTGGCCATGATTTTTATAACATCATTGGCGCTTACAGCTTTTAACTTATTTACATATCCCGGCGAGCCCCCACTACCATACCAATCCGGCTATATTTACTTTCCAGTAGTAATCCCCCTTACAATGGGTGTTCTCATAGGATCACTCATAGGCAATGGTTTGGGCCGATTCTTCAGTTCAGCGACGATAAAAATACTTTTCAGTATTTTAATTATTGTGGTAATTATCGAAAAGCTGATTTATCTCTTGTAGTAAACCGAAGTTTTCAGCTCTTAAATTCAAATCTTTTTATTGAGAATTATAATTTCGTTCAAAAGGTTTCGAAATTAGCGGATCGAAAGCAGATGATTTGAGGTCGTATTTCAGGCTTTTATTTAAAATTATTTTTTGTTGGTATTCGCAGCCTTTATTTTTATACTACTTTTTTTATATGACGAAATGGTCAATTGATGCTAAAGGATCCTGAAATATAGTTAAAAAGACAAATAATTATTATGTATCTATTATAATGCCCAAAATACTGGTCATAGCAGACGATTTCACAGGTGCAGCCGAAATAGGAGGCCTGGCCCATCTTTTTGGCTTATCGGTAAAGATGCAAACGAGTTTGTCAGATGCCGGGGCACCAAAGGATGATGTTCTGGTTCTGGATACGAATACCAGAAGTCTCAACCCAAGTGACGCATATAAAACAATTATAACCTTACTTGACCAACTCGATTTATCTGCATTTGATTTTGTTTATAAAAAGGTTGATTCTGTGCTCCGCGGGCCTATTATTCCTGAGATAAGGGCAATTCTGTCCCAGTTGGATTTAAATCATGCGATCCTGGTTTCTGCCAATCCGTCAAAAGGAAGGATCATTAAAAATGGTATATATTATATCAATAGGACCCCGATTGATCAAACAGAATTTCAATTTGATCCGGAGTATCCAAGAAAAAGTTCATTTGTCCAGGACCTGGTCAGGAATATTTCTGATAACACGATATCGGATCTGCCTTATAAAGAGGACAATCATAATATAGAGATCCCAGATGCATATTCTGAAGATAATCTTAATGAGATTGTAAGCAGGCTTTCTGAAAACAGCCTGGCAGCAGGAGGAGCTGATTTTTTTACATCCATTCTGAGGAATAAATTAAATCTGAAACAATCCATCAAAACCGCCTACACGCCAGGTAGAGGTAAAAAGCATTTTGTGATCGGAACCCGGTCTGAAAATGGCATCGACACCATCAATACACTTCAGCAATATGGATATACATGCTTATATCTTCCGGGAAAAAGTCTTGACAAGAAGGCTGTTTATGAAGAATTCATCGACGGGATTGTTGAAACTATTGAAAAGGGGGGTCCCTTAATAATTGCCCGGCCGGAAATTGAATTAAGTGGCCCAATGGCCCTAGGGAAGATAACAGAACTTTTATCAGGATCAGCCGCCAAAATTATTAACAAATGTAATACAGGAGATGAAATATTCATTGAAGGTGGGGAAACCGCTTCCACCATTATCCGAAACCAGAACACTATTTTAAGGATAAAGGAGGTCCTGGGAGCAGGCGTGGTAAAGCTGGAATTGATCAATTCAGGAATTTCCCTGATCGTTAAACCCGGAAGTTATCCATGGCCAGAGAATTTTTTTAATTTTATACAATAATGAAAGAAAGACATAAATAATGAAGAAAGGAATTATTAAGCCAATCATCGCCATCAGTACGGGGGATCCTGCCGGAATTGGGCCTGAAGTAAGTGTAAAAGCCCTTTCAGATCCGGATATCTATGAACGCTGCAGACCTTTGGTGGTGTGTGATGCCAGGATCATTGACCAGATAATAGACATTTGCCGGCTGGATCTATTGATAAATCCAATAAAAGACCCGGGGAAAGGTTCTTATTCCTATGGAACTGTTGATGTATTGGATATGCAAAATGTCGATATGGACACCTTTTCATTCAATCAGATTTCCGCAATGACAGGAAAAGCATCTTTTGAATATGTTGAAAAAACGATACAACTTGCATTGGAGAATAAGGTGGATGCCACGGTAACCGGCCCGATTCATAAAAAAGCCATCAGCCTGGCCGGATGTAACTTTGCCGGTCATACGGAGATTTTTGCCCATTATACCAATACCTCTAAATATGCCATGATGCTGGCAGACGACGATTTCAGGGTAGTTCATGTAAACACCCACGTTTCCATGCTGGAATCTATTAAAAGAATTACCGAAGATAGAATACTTGAGGTGATCCTTCTTGCCGATGAGGCTCTGCGAAAAATGGGAATTGATAATCCCAGGATTGCAGTCAACGGATTAAATCCTCATGCAGGAGAGAATGGATTATTTGGAGATGAAGAGATAAAACATATACTTCCTGCCATTGAGGCTGCCCGGGAAAGAGGACTTAGTGTGGATGGTCCTCACCCGCCGGATACCATTTTCCCCAAAATGAAAGGAGGACAATACGACATCGTAGTATGCATGTATCATGATCAGGGCCATATACCTACTAAATTACTGGGATTTGAATACAATCACTTCTCCAAAAGATGGGAAGGAATGTCAGGCATCAACATGACACTTGGACTTCCAATTATCAGAGTATCTGTAGACCATGGAACTGCATTTGACAAAGGGGGTAAAGGGGAAGCAAATCCGGAAAGCATGATACAGGCCATTAAATATGCTGCTTTATTTTCCAGTGCTTAAATGGTCAAGTTATGAAAAAAGAAAAGATAGACATGTTTCGGGGGATCATCGTTCCAATGCTTACACCCTTTAATGCATATGGTGAGATCGATGAAAAAAAAACAGTAGATTTTATAAGATTTTTATTAAAAAATAAAACGATCCCTTTTGTATTAGGGACCTCCGGAGAGGTGTACTCAATTCCTGTTGATGAAAGAAATAAACTTATAAAAATATTAATTGAGAACAGAAAGCCCGGTGTTCCATTAATTGCAGGCATGGGAGGACTGACCTTTGATGATACCATCCGTTTAGGGAACCAGTATTTTAAATCGGGCGTGGATGCCGTGGTCCTTACTTTGCCCGGATATTTTGAACTGACGGATGATCAGGCATACCATTATTTTCTGGAACTGTCCAGACAATTAAAAGGAGATATTATACTCTACAATATCCCTGTGGCGGCACACAATTCCATTTCAATTTCAGTGATCGAAAAATTGAGCAGAGCGGTTAACATTATTGGCATTAAAGATTCAGAGTTCGATGAAAAAAGGATGAAAGAATCCCTGGACCTGTGGGCAGACAGGAATGACTTTCTCTATCTCGCTGGCGTAATGGAATTTATGTTCGAGGGATTAAAAGCCGGTGCGGCCGGATTAGTTCCCAGCACAGCGAATCTCGTACCAGGTATTTTTCACAATATGTTCTCGTTTCATTTACAGGGCAATTACAAAGAAGTGGAGAAAATTCACCTGGAAGCCAATGAAATATTATCCATATATAAAAACGGCCACACCCTGGGAGAATCCATTGCCACCCTGAAGTTCTTAGCCAGTCTTGAGGGATTATGCAATATGGCTGTGCTACCTCCTTTAACCGAATTATCCGAACCCGATAAAACAAAGGCCAGGGAAAAATGGGAAAAGATGAAGACCAACTACATTCTCCGGTAAATATCCATCAGGTCTTTTTTGGACAGTTTTTCCCCCCAGTCATGCCCCAGGGCATGGGTCCACATATGAGAAAGGTTATAGGCGACATCTGCCATTTTTGAGATTTCTTGATCCGACCATCCCGACGAAAGGTTTTGAGGAATATCAATCTGATGAAAATCAACCATTTCTTTAAACTCGTCCACCGCATCCCCATAAAATTCCTTGAGATGGTTGAAGGCTATACAGTTGGCGATCCCATGACGCATACCGAATACAAAAGATAGACCATAGGAAAAGGCATGACAAGCACCCACCTCAGAATAGGTGAGGCTTAATCCTCCGAATAAACTGGCGATCATTAATTTTTCATTGTTGATTGGAGTCTGTCCGGAATCCGGACCTAAAAATACTTCGCGGCATAGTTTCAGTGCCTGGTCGCCATAAGCCCTTGAAAATTCGTTATAAAAGATGCCGCTTTCTGACTCTATGCAATGTATAAAACAATCCATGCCGGTGTAGAACCATTGATTCCGGGGCACAGTCATAGTCAGGTCCGGATCAAGGATTACCTGGTTGAAGACTGTCCAGTCACATTTCAATCCAAGTTTTTTTACAGGCCCGGTCAATACGGCCGTCATTGAACACTCTGCCCCAGTCCCGGAAGTGGTAGGTACGCCCAGGTGATAAACGCCGGGCTTTTTGACCAGGTTCAGGCCCTGGTAGAGACTCGAAGATCCTTCATTGGTCACCATTAAGGACAGGGCTTTTGCCACATCCATAATACTACCTCCACCTATTCCGATTATTCCTGAAGGGATTCCCTTCTCTTCCAATATCGTATCCCGTAAGCGGTCGATCTGCTCTGTTGTAGGCTCATGCTGATCGATATCCTCGAAAAAGACCATATCCTGGTCATGGTTAGGAATACGATCCGCTAAAGGTTTATTTTTGAAATAGTTGTCCACTATAAACACCATGAACATATCATTCTCATTTCTTTTTTCAGAAAGTATGTGGTCCAGCTGATCTAATGCTCCAGCTCCGAATACAACCTTATCAATGTTCTTAAAATTCTTATGCACGATGATATCTTTGTTAATTTTTGATCTTTAGATCTTGATTTTAATCATTTGGTTATTTGTAAACTCCTCCCTGCTTATTAAATTGGGTTATGATCCTGATTTCAGTATTATTTTGAGAGATCTTAAAATCTACAATCCGCAATCCTTGAGGCCCCTTAAAGTACTTTTTTAATTGAATGGGCCAGCCGGTCTCCAAACTGTTCCAATTCATCCTCAGTCCAGGTGCAGCGTATCCCGATTGAAGCCATCCGAGCCATCACATCCTGTGATTTTGGCAGTTCCATGGTCTTATAATCCTGTGAACAACCCAGATCATGAATAGCTAATCTGGAAGGATAACTTACATTCTTTATATGATCCCACTGATTAATAAAATGATACATGTTAGTATACCAGTAGGCGACACCACCAACACCGTCTTTAGAAAATTGACTAAAGGCTTTCTCTGTAAGTTTCCTGGTTGGGAACATAAAGTTCAGAAAAGTGGCTGAATCACCTTCCTCATCAGGCAGACATCTGAAAGTAAGTCCATCAATTTCCTTTAGCCTTTCCTTCAGGTATTTTTTATTTTTTTTATTATCAGCCACCATCTGAGGCACCTTCCTCATCTGCGCAAGGCCAATAGCTGCGCCCAGTTCACTGATCCTGTAATTAAAACCCATAAATTCGTGTGCTTCCATACCCCGGTTGTCTCCGATATGTGTGTGTCCGTGATCAGAAACCTGGTCCATCTTGTTGTATATTTCTTGGCTGTCGGTAATACATACACCCCCTTCCCCGCAAGTGGCGATTTTAAAATAATCAAATGAAAATGAACCAGCCATACCGTACAACCCAACAGATTTTCCTTTATAGAACGCCCCCATAGCCTGGCCACAATCTTCCATCAATACGAGATTATGCTTTTTACATACATTCAAAATTCCATCAATATCTGCTGCAGCCCCACACATATGGACCAGCAATACGGCTTTAGTCTTTGGAGACACTGCATTTTCAATTCCTTCGGCACTTAAACAAAAAGTCTCATCAATCTCACCAAATACAGGAATGGCACCGCCAAGAAATACGCCCTCAATAGGAGCCACAAAAGTAAAGGGTGGAACAATCACTTCATCGCCATACCCTATTCCGGAAGCGGCCATCATAGCAGCGACGGCTGTTGAGCCACTTGTTACTGCATGAGCATATTTCGCACCGGTATACCGGCATACCTCTGCTTCAAATTCTTTTGCTTTCCACATTCCTTTCCGGACATGCTCATGGCCATATCTGAACAGGGCCCCTGTTTTAAGAACATCCATGACTTCCTTGCGTTCTTCATCGCCAAATAATTCCATTCCAGGCATTGTAATATCAGTTAAATTTAAGAATGTTTTTCTGTTGTGGTCATGCCAAATCAGGCCTTACAATATTACGAATAAATTCAAATACAACCTGTTATTTATCCCCAAATAAAGGTTATAAGATAGAATGTTTTTGTTATTTTGCAGACCTGAATTTAGGTTCATGAAATGAGCATACAAAACTTAATCATTTATCTACCTTCCAGAAATGATTAAATTTTTTATGCGATTAACTGAATGTATTAGGAATTTTTTGCAGATTTTATGCAAGCAAAAAATTTTAAACAGATGAAAATCCTAGGCATTATTCCAGCACGATACGGTTCGACAAGGCTCGAAGGAAAACCACTTTTAGATATTCATGGAAAATCCATGATCAGGAGGGTTTACGAAAGGGCTATGAATTCTATCGATGACCTTTATGTCGCTACGGACGACCAAAGGATCATTGAAGAAATAGATTCTTTCAATGGTAATTCCATAATGACCTCATCACATCATAATTCAGGAACCAACCGATGCCTGGAAGCTTATGAAAAGATCTCAAAATCGACTGGTAAAAAATATGATGTGATCATAAATATCCAGGGAGACGAACCCCTATTGGATCCGGAACAATTGAATACCTTAAAAAGTCTGTTTACCGATGAATATGTTATGATGGGAACCCTTGTTTCCCCAGTAGTGAATCCTCTGGACCTGGATAATGAAAGTGAAGCTTTTGTAGTTTTTGATAAAAATAAAAATGCCCTATATTTCAGCCGGTCTGTCATCCCCTTTGTTAAAGGTAGCAGCAAGGCTCAATGGTTTGATAAATATACTTTCTACAAACATGTCGGAATGTATGCTTATACCCCTGAGGCACTTGAGATATTTGCCAGCCTCCCTATTTCTAAACTGGAATCGATTGAAGGCCTGGAGCAGAACAGGTGGCTTGAGAACGGGCATTCCATTAAAGTGGGGATAACCGACAGGCCGGGCATTTGTGTAGATACACCTGAAGATCTTGAAAGGATAAGGGCCATCATAAAAAAACAGGAATTAAATTGAACATGAGTAAACATAAATTCAATCTGGGAAATATTGATTTTGGAGCCGATACCCTGTTCCTGATATCAGGTCCATGTGTAATTGAGGATGAATCGATTATGATGAAAACCGCTGAAGGGTTGAAAAATATGTCAGAAAGACTGGAAATCCCACTGGTCTACAAATCCTCTTTTCAAAAGGACAACAGGTCCGATGTTTCATATTATCAGGGACCCGGCCTGGAAGAAGGACTTAAATTATTGGATAGAATTAAAAAAGAATTCGGGCTACCAGTATTATCCGACATACACTATCCCGAGCAGGTTAAACCTGCTGCGGAGGTATTGGATATTATCCAGATCCCCGCTTACCTGTGTATGCAGACAACCCTTGTGGTGGAGGCCGCGAAAACAGGTAAAATCATTAATTTGAAGCATGGACAGTTTCTGGCTCCTGAAAACATGACCAAACCGGTTAAAAAAGTTGAAGATTCCGGGAATAGCAGAATATTGCTGACAGAAAGAGGATATACTTTTGGCTATAATGACCTGGTCGTAGATCCGAGGAGCATCTATCATCTCTCAGAAACAGGATACCCGGTTATATTTGACATTACCCACTCCATTAGAAAATACGGGATCCCAAGTGCCGATCCTTCCGGGGGCGCCCGGCAATACCTAAATGTTCTGGCTAGAGCTGGCGTTGCCTCGGGTGTGGATGGTATTTTCATAGAGGCACATCCCTGCCCTTCCGAGGCTTTATGTGATGCAGCCAGTCAATATGAATTAAATGAATTGGAGGAATTTATTAAACCATTGATAGAAATTCACGATCTTGAAGTGAAATACAGAAAATAATAAGAATAGAAAATTAAATGTTTATTGGAAATATGGAATTATATCTTGATTCGGCCGATGTAAATGAGATTAAAGAAGCATTTCAACTTGGCTTTTTGAATGGACTGACCACTACGCCTACCTTTATGCACCGTCATGGTATCACAGATATCGATGGTACCATTGTCGAGTTGTCTAAGATCGTACCTGTCTTACAGATAGAAGCACTGGGAAGTACAGCGGAGGAGATCGTAGCAGAAGCTGAGCGGCAGCACAAACTGGGACTTGATAAAAGCAGAACCGTTTATAAGATCCCCATTTCGATGGAAGGGGTCAAGGCATGCAAAATGCTTAAGGATAAAGGGTTCCTGGTAAATATCCACCTGGTATATACCCTGCAACAGGCTTATCTTGCCATGTCGGCAGGTGCCGATTATGTTTGTCCTCTTGTCGGAAGGTTACAGGATCAGGGCCAGGATGCCTTATGGCTGGTAGAGCAATGTGTTCAGGCAGTCAATCATTATGGATATAATACTAAGATCATGTTCTCTTCTGTAAGACATGTGGAACACGTCCGTAATGCCTTGAACCTGGGTGTCCATACGGTTACCATACCCTGGAAAGTACTCAAACAACTTTCTGAAAATCATTTCACGGAACTGGGCACCAAAGAATTTTTTGAACATACCCGTTTAATGACCAAGACCGTCAGGGATGTTATATCCGATGTAAATCCTGTGGTTACCGTCAAGGAAACCATTCATAATTGCCTTGTTAAAATGACTTTAGGAGGCGATGGTGCCGTTACTATAGTGAACTCAAAAGGAGCTCCGATCGGGATATTTACGGATGGTGATTTACGCAGAATGATTGAAAAAGAAGGTGGGGATTCCGTCAATAAGAAAGCCGGGGATCTTTCTTTGAAAGTACCCCAATCCGTTGAAGCAAGTGCATTGCTTTATGTTGCTGCGGCAAAATTCAAGGAAACACAGGTGGATACCCTGGTTGTTACAGAAAATGGAAAAGCCGTGGGCATGATCGACGTACAGGACCTTCTCGGTATTAATGGATATTAATTATATATATTGGACACCAGAGACTCCATAATTATTCCGGGTGAAATCGTTTGCGGAGAAATCGCGATAAGGGATAAGTTAGCCCATATTAAGGCCCTGCTCTTTGATTGGGATGGCATTTTCAATAGCGGGGAAAAAGGGCAGGTTCCCAGCACCTTTAATGAGGTTGACTCCATGGGAACCAATATGCTACGGTTTGGCTATTATCTGCAACATGGGGAGAATCCCAAAGCAGTAATTGTAACGGGCGAAAGAAATGAAACAGCCATTCAATGGGCCGAACGCGAACATTTTCATGATGTCTATTTGAAAGTAAAGCACAAGGCCGACGTTCTGGAATCATTGGAGATGGAACACGGAATCCGTCCCCATGAAATATTATTTGTATTTGACGATATACACGACCTTTCCCTGGCAAAAGAGGCTGGCTGCAGTTTCCTTGTACCCAATTCCGGTGCCAGAATGTTTGAAAGTTATTGCCGGGAAAACAGGTTATGCGATTACATTACAAAAAATTCCGGCGGAAATAATGCAATACGGGAGATCAGTGAAGTCGTTCTCGGAATGCTTGGTTTATTTACCAAAACCGTTGAAAACAGGATGACCTATTCTGAGGTATATAATGACTACCTGCAGATGAGGAATCTCCAAAAAACCAAAATACGGGAGCTGAAATATTGAACACCTCTTTTAAAGGAATATTATAAATGGCCTTGATCCTGAGTATAGAAACCGCTACAAAAGTATGCTCTATCGCAATGCATCGTGATGGTGAATTACTGGGATCCGTGGAGCTTCTTGTTGACAGGTCGCATTCCGAATATTTGGCGGTAATGATCAAAGACCTGATCAATTATGCAGGAGTAGAAACAAAGGAATTGTCTGCGGTAGCTGTTTCCAAAGGACCTGGCTCCTATACCGGGTTACGCATAGGTGTTTCAACGGCAAAGGGTCTTTGCTTCGGGCTGGAGATACCCCTTATATCGGTCAATTCATTATTGGCAATGGCTTATGAGGTAAATAAATATAATCTGAAAGGACATGACTTATGTCCCATGCTGGATGCCAGGCGAATGGAAGTTTATTGTCTTATTGCTGATCATCAGCTCAATTTAAAACAGGAAACCCATTCCAGAATTCTGGAAGAGGCTTCCTTTGAAAAGGAACTCAAGGATAATCCAATTTTGTTCTTTGGCAATGGTATGCCAAAAAGCAAGGATATACTGGGCAAGAATGACAAAGCCTTCTTTATTGAAGATATTCATCCTAGGGCCTCTAACATAGGTTTTCTGGCTTATGAAAAGTTTAAAAACAAAGATTTTGAAAACACTGTTACGTTTGAGCCGTTCTATTTAAAAGATTTCATCGCGACTAAGCCAAAAAAATTGCTGTAAAGGGATGAGTGAAAAAGATGTCATTATTAACCGTGTGGCCAATAGCCCATTGGTAACCTTCGATCTCGAGGAATTCTACCACTCTGGTGAAAGGCTATTACTCGATATTGCGGGTCAGCTTTACGAGGGCCTGATACTCAGGGAAAAAGATTTCAGAGCGTGGGTAAAGGAAACAGATTGGTCGGTGTACAAGGGTAAAAATGTAGCGGTCTGGTGTTCAGTGGATGCCATCATCCCCACCTGGGCTTATATGCTGATTACCACCAGGATCTCCCCTTTTGCGCATACCGTGGTTTTCGGGACATTGGAAGATCTTGAAAAAGCTATTTACCAGAATGCAATAAGTTCCGTGGATCCTGAGAAATTCAGGGATAAGAAGGTCGTGATCAAAGGATGTGGGAAATACCAGGTTCCGGAATCCGCCTATGTTGAAATTACCAGGTTATTGACCCCCGTGGCTTCGAGTATTATGTATGGTGAAGCCTGCAGCACGGTCCCCCTCTATAAGAAACGTAAATGACCCAGCTCCGGATCTAAATCCTAGAATATGGGTTGATGGATGAAAGTTTTTGTGGCAATTTTAACGGCCATGTTTTCATATTTACAGGATAATTTACAATCTTCAGGAATAAAATTTCTTCTATGATAGCTTCCGGGAAAAAAAAATACACCATTGTGATTCTATCCTTGTTGGGAATCATAACTTTACTTGTAGTGGTATTCTTTGCCAAGATCAATACCGTGATCGAAATGTATACAAGAACAAAATTAAGTTCATTGATCGAACAGGATCCAAACAGTATTTATCATATACAATATGACTCGCTTATCGTAGATATCTACTCCGGTGATATAGAAGTAATCAACTTCTCCGTCTCACCAAGAAAAAAGATCATCGACAGCATGCGCATGCACAATATTCCCAGGAAGTTAGTTATTGATTTTAAAATGGGAGACTTTATGTTGGACAACTTGGAGATCATCGATTTCCTCATAACAGGGGATATAGAATTGGATGGAGTACTTTTCGATGATGTCGATGGTTCAATTTATGTAAACGACACCCTGGATATTACTAATTCTACAACCGTAAGCGATGATATTTTATCCAACAGCTTTATATCAGCTCTTCTGCATGATGTTCAAATTAAAAATGGCAGTTTTCAATGGTTTAAAACTGACCTCGATACGGTCAAAGCTTTGTCCCTTGATAATTTCAATCTTAATATCGAAGAATTATATTCTGATTCCACCATGATGAAAAAAGCCAGGGGTGTTCAATTATCAGAAATAAAATTTCGCTTTGGAAATTTCGAGAACAGGCTAGTAAAGAATTATACAATAACAAGTGAGCGGATTTCCTTTGATTCAGAAGAAAATATATATTCTATATTGTATCCAAAAATGATACCCTCAGATGAAAAAGTGGCCACTCAGAATTATTTAAGTTTGCATGTTAAACAGATTGACATAGCTGGAATTAATTACGATTCCCTGATTTATAAAAATATCCTGATTCTGAATAAAGTAAATATATCAAGCCCTAAATTCACTTATATCAGGCCGCCGCAAAAGTTACAGAAGGACACCCTGAGGGAATTGCCTGCGACAACCTTTAAAAATATTCCCTTTCCTTTACATATAGATACATTAATGATTGATCATGGCGTATTCGATTATTTAAAACATGGGTATGGAGAACCCCTTGTTAAATTCGACATACATCAAATCAATATCGACGGATACAATTTTTCAACAGATCCGGATTTAATGGATGAATCGAAAACTTTCCAGGTTGGGGGAAATGTAATGTTCTTTAATGAAACGCCGGTTAAAATGGATTTTACATTCCCAATTACAGATCCATATAATTCTTATGACATAGTTGGGACTATAGATACCCTTCCGGCGGAAAACCTGAATCCCATCATCAAGAATTCATTTAAAATACGAGTTCTTTCCGGTACTTTCAACAAAATGACTTATACCATTCATGGAAATGATACCCTGGCACAAGGAGATTTTGAGGTCGATTATACCGGATTAAAGCTTGAAGCTTTGAAAATCAACGAGAAAGATTTTACTGACACTAAACGCAAGGGTTTTAATACTTTCCTGGTCAACACCCTCGCCAAAAAGAAAAACGATCCGGAGAAATCATCTTTCACTGAAGGTATAATTTACCTGGACCGGGACGACCACCTCACATTTCTTGACTTCAACCTGAATGCGCTCCTCAGCGGCCTGGTGACCAGTGTGATCCCGGAAGCAAAAGGTTTTATTGTACCTAAAGAAGAAAGAAAAGCGATGAGGCAAGACCAGAGGATTAAAAAAAAGAAGCAGAGAGAAGAGCATCGTGAAGAGCAAAAGGGACAATAGAAGTATGAATAAATCCAGAATATGGCAATTACTAGCCACGCTATTTTATATATAACTTTTAAACTATTGTTCCAATGAAAAAATTCACATTAATATTCTTAGCGTTCTTAACTATACTGACCTATTCCTGTAAGGAAAAAATTGACCTTGAAAAAGAGCGATCCGCCATAATTGCAGTTATAGAAGCCGAAACTGAAGCTTTTTTTGATAAAGATATTGACCGCCTTGCATCGTTCCATATTCAGGATGATTCAAATATCAGGCTTACTGCCACAAAATCAGGTTACACGTATGATGTTGGATGGGATAAGATCGAGTCATTTTTCCTTAACTATTTTGAAAACGAGATGGGCCTCGGAGAGTATTATGAGGTGAAGAAAAATTATAAAATTAAAATCTACGATAAGAGTGCCTGGGCAGCATATAACAATTATTATTATGACAGCAATGATCAACTTTTAAGCACAAGCATTCATACCCAAATCCTGGAAAAAGTTAATGGTGAATGGAAGCTTGTGTTTTATACATCCATCTACAATTCGACCTGGGATGACATCGCAGAAGGATCCGGTATACCGGAATCCGGGTCTGAGGAAAATCAACCATGACCCGAATTGGATTAAAACGCATAAAGTATACTTTTTAAATAACATAAACCGCAGCGGATAGCAGTATCACTTCAGGGTTTCCCATTCTACGCAACTATAGGATACAGGTGATTTTCCTTCTTATCATAATATTTCGTTATGCGTTGCTGAGGAATAAAGGTCAGGAGGATTCAAGAAATAGATTGATTGATATTTTTTTTGCACAAATAGAAAACGCCAGAAGATATCTGGCGTTTAAGGAATATCTCTATAGATCAGTGATCACATTTAAGACCTAGTTGCCGGAATCCTGATTCTCACCTGATTGGTATGCTTGCATCTCTTCTTCAGATAACCAACCGCCACCAAGAGCTTTGTATAAATTGGTATACGCTCCAAACAAACCTCGCATAGTTTGGGCATAGGCAAGTTCAGCTTCAAAGGCCTGTCTTTCACTCTCCAACAATTCCAGGTAACTGGTTACGCCTTTATCATATCTTTCCTTGGAAAGGTTTCTGGCATTCAGTGCAGCATTGACATGATCCTGCCGGTAAGAGAGTTCTTCTTTCAGCGTAGAAATACTGACAAGCGCATCTTCCACTTCCTTAAAGGCCGTAATCACAGTCAACTCATATTCATATAGCGCCTGCTCTGTTCTGTACCGTTCAACTTCAACCCTTCTTCTATTTTTACCGAATTCAAATAATGGTCCCAATAAGCTACCACCTACCGACCAGGCTGCACCACCTGCGGTCAGGTTTGAAATATCGTTGCTGGCAACACCCAATAATCCGGTCAGACTGATGGCCGGGAATCGTTGTGCCACTGCAACACCAATTTGGGCATTCTGAGCTTTTAACAATTCTTCAGCCCTTCTAATATCCGGCCTCCTGTTGATAAGCATTGAAGGAATTCCAACAGGTATATCCGGCGGCATGGTTTGATCGTATAACTCAGTACTCAGTATAACCGGCCCCGGATTCCGGCCAAGCAGAATATTCAGTGCATTTTCAGTTAGAGCTACTCTTCTCTGGTATAGTGGCACCGATGCTGCAGCAATAGCTCTTTGTATCTCAGCCTGGTTTACATCTATTTCAGGAATGATACCTTCTTTATATCTTTCCTGAATAATTTCAAGTGATCCCTGACGCAGTTCCAGAGTGTATCTTGAAATATCCAGTCGCCACATGAAATCCAATAATTGATAATATGTATTCGCGATCTCGGAGATTAGACCGATCTGAACCGTCCGTTTTCCATATTCGGAAGCAACCAATGAAGCTTTGGCAGATTCTGTAGATCGCCGGAATTTCCCCCAGAAGTCGAGCTCCCAGTTGAGTGTTCCAAAACCAGTAAATATATTTTCGGGGGTATTATTTTCCGTTGGTACGATACCCCCTAAAATACTTCCGCGGCTGGCACCTACCTGGTACCCGAATTTTGGCCAGTAATCTGCTTTGGCAATTCCAACCTGCTCACGGGCCTGTTCTATCCGAGCAGAAGCAATAAGTATATTCTTGTTTTCACTTAAGCCTATGTTAATCAGACTATCCAGTACAGGATCCTGAAACAATTCCCACCAATTGACATTCAGAATTGAGTCCGTCATGGCCAATTGCAGACTGTCATATCGATAAACGGCGGTAGAGTCAATCTCAGGTTCCGGGGTCTTATAATTGGGCCCTACTTTACAGGCATTAATGATCACAAATACCAGCAGGGTTATAAAGAGTTGTATGAGTCGAGTATTCATTCTACTATTCATTTCTATGTTCGTTAGCAGGTTGTTTAGAAGCTTCCAGGTCACGCTTTTTCTCATAACCGGCTATTTTCCCAATAAAGACAAACAACATCGGATACAGGAATACACCCAATAGGGTTGCAATGGTCATTCCACCTAAAAGAGCCATACCCATCACTTTCCTGGCTTCTGCACCTGATCCTGAGGCTACTACTAATGGAAATACACCTAGGATAAAAGAAAATGCTGTCATCAGAATCGGACGGAACCTGGATTTGGCTGCCTTTATGGCTGCATCAAAAAGGCTTAAGCCACCTTTAAATTCCTCATTGGCGAATTCCACGATCAGTATGGCATTCTTTGCCGCCATCCCGATCAGCATCACAAAGGATACCTGTGCAAAAATGTTGTTTTCGAAAGACGGACTTACCAAACGTGCTACCCATAAAAAGAACAATGCCCCAAAGATAGCAAAGGGTGTACCTAACAGGATGGCAAGTGGTAGAGACCAGCTTTCATATTGTGCGGCCAGGATAAGGAATACAAATACAAGCGAAAATGTCAATATTATACCCAGGGATCCTGAAGCTTTCTTCTCCTGGAAGGACATGGCATTCCAACTGTAACTCATATCCGGAGGTAACACCTCTGTGGCCACCTGTTCAAGGGCACCCATAGCCTCGGCTGAGGTATATCCCGGTGCAGGTGTACCGGTCACCTCCACGGATCGGAACAGATTGAAACGATTTGTATAATCAGGCCCATAGACGGGTTCTACTTTTACGAGGGTTGCCAATGGCACCATATCGCCATTGTTATTTGGCACAAAGAAATTTGCGAGCTGTTTTTCATTTACTCTATATTCTGGCTCCGCCTGTATATAAGTTTTATATAATCGGCCAAACCGCGTAAAGTCATTTACATAACTACCCCCCATAAATGCCCCAATGGTTGTATAGAGATCATTTAGTGATACTCCCAGTTTCAGAGCTTTTTCTTTGTCAATGTCCATAAAACGTTGTGGGACATTGGACTGGAAAGGTGAAAAGGCATTGAAAATCTCGGGCCGCTCCCTGGCTGCCATTATGAATTTCATAGCGTTTGCCTGAAGATAATCAGGTGTATTTCCAGCCATATCCTGAATCATAATGCTGAATCCTGAACCATTTCCTAATCCGGGAATAGCTGGCGGGCCAAAAGTAAAAGCCTGGGCACCTTTAATCTTCATCGCCAGTTGCATATTCAGTTTCTGTATAACCTGTTTGGCTGTCAGGTCTCTTTCACTCCAATCTTTAAGTGAAAGGAAAAAGAACGCATTATTGGGGGTCATAGATCCTGAAAGAAGACTATATCCGGTAGCTGTAGTTGTAAATTCAACTTCAGGTGTATTCATCAGGATCTCTTCTATTTCCCTGGCAATTACATCTGATCTTTGAATTGAAGCTGCATTGGGAAGCTGAACATTCGCATAAAAATAGCCCATATCTTCTTCCGGAATAAAACCTCCCGGTACCAGTTTGAAAAATATACCAGCAGCGATTGTCATAATGATTATGAAGGCTACGCTACGCTTGATTTTCCTGGTTACCACATTGGTGAAACTCATATAAGAATCGGTGGACTTGTCCATTCCTTTGTTGAATTTTCCAAAGAACCAACCTAGTGGTCCTCCATAGGGTTCAGGCTTTTTAAGCAGAATGGAACAAAGTGCGGGACTTAATGATAAGGCATTGACAGAAGATACTAATACCGATACTACAATCGTTATGGCAAACTGTTGATACAATATACCGGTAATTCCCACCATACCAGCCACAGGAACAAAAACAGCAACCAGTACCAATGTGGTGGCAATGACCGGGGCTGTTACTTTGGCCATGGCATCATTTGTGGCCTCCTTGGTGGTCATACCTTTCGCAATATTTACCTGAACCGCCTCAACTACCACAATGGCATCATCGACAACTATACCTATCGCAAGCACAAGCCCCAATAAAGAAAGCGTGTTAATGGTAAATCCAAGCATGGGGAAGAATACGAATGCCCCCACCAGGGAAACCGGAATCGCCAGAGTTGGGATAATTGTTGCTCTCCAGTCCTGTATGAAAATAAATACAACCAGGATTACAAGTGCCAGGGCTATAAAAAGTGTAATAATGATTTCCCTAATTCCCGCTGTTATGGCTGTTGTTGTATCGAGTGCCAATGTATATTTAATGCTCTCAGGGAAATCCTTTTGTAATACGTCCATCTCTGCAGTTATCGTTTCAACAAGTTCAACTGCATTTGCGCCGGGTGCCTGATAAATGGCAATGATGGCACAGCTCTCTTTATTCATTCTGGAGAACATATTGTAGGTTTCCACACCCAATTCCACACTAGCTATATCACCGATCTTGACCTGCGATCCATCAGATTGGGTTCTGATAACAATTTCTTCAAAGGCTTCAGGTGAATTGAAACGTTCCGGCAACCGGACAGTATAAGTGAATTCTGTTCCGGGGGGTGCTGGTTCGGCACCAAATTTCCCACCTGGAACAATGACATTCTGCTCGTTGATGGCATGCATGATCTCAGGTACAGAGATTCCCAAAGAGGCCAGTCGATCCGGCTTCACCCAGATACGCATGGAGTAATTCGCCGCCCCTAATACATCAACACGGCCAACGCCTTTTGTACGGGCCAATTTATCTTTGATGTTAATTAAAGCATAGTTATTTAAAAACTGCTGATCATAACGACCATCTGAAGTGAGTGAGTAAACAGCTACAAAATTCGGGAAAGCTTTTTGGGTCGTGATCCCATACTTAGTAACTTCCGATGGAAGTTTTGCCTGTGCCGCGGATACCCTGTTCTGGGCAAGCACAGTATTCATATCCGGATCCGTTCCCACATCAAATGATATATCAATAACCATAGTACCATCATTCGAATTGGTGGATTTCATATAAATCATATTATCCACTCCATTAATCTCCTGTTCAAGCGGTGTTGCCACCGACTCTTCCACGTTGATGGCATTTGCACCAGTATAGGTTGCACGTACCTGCACGATCGGCGGGGTGAAATTGGGATATTGTTCAATGGGTAAACCAATCATGGAAACAGTCCCTACAATTATGATGATAATAGCAATAACCATCGCAACAATCGGACGGCGAACGAAAAAATTACCTTTACTCTCAGCCATATCTCAATATTTATTGATTCGTTTTACTTTCGAATTCGACCTGTGATGGATTGACGGTTACACCAGCTGCAACTTTTTGTAATCCTGTCAAAACAACTCTGTCGTTCGGCTCTAATCCTTCTTCAATCAGCCAAAGATCCCCAATTTTTTGAATGGCTTTTACCTGACGAGCGGATACCACATTATTATCATCCACAACATAGACGGAATATTGACCCTGTAATTCAATAACAGATCTCTGCGGCACCAATAAAGCATTTTCAGCAGTAGTCAATTCTATTCTGACCTTGGTATACATACCTGGCCGTAGTAAACGATTGGGATTTGGGAAGCTTGCCTGTACGAGCATCGATCCGGTGGATGCATCTACATTACGATCAATGTAATCGATATGTCCTTTTGATTCATATAAGGAGCCATCAGCCAGTATCAACTCAACATTGGATCGCTTTTTGCGTTCTTCCGGGGGATTTTCCACATCCTCCATATCGACCACTCTCGCAAGGGCTATATAATCGGTTTCAGGTAAAAAGAATCTGATTCTGATTTCCTGGATCTTGGAAACGGTATTTAATATTACCGGATTGGGTTCTTTACCAACATATTCCCCTACATCTGCTTCTGTCTTACCAATCAATCCATCAATGGGTGATCGAATCACAGTATAACCCAGGTTAATTTGTGAAAGTCTGAGGTTCGCCTGGGCAGCTTTTAAACTTGCCTCAGCCGCTTCTTTACTGGCCAAGGCTGCATCATAATCACTCTGACTTACCGCATTAATTTTTACAAGAGGCTCGTACCTGTTTAATTCATTGGTGGCATTAACAAGATAGGTCTGGGCTTCTGCTACACGTTGCTCCTGCGCAGCCTCTTCTGCCAGAAAGGGTTGGGCATCTATCCGGTACAACAATTGTCCCTTTTTTACGGATGTTCCTTCCGCGAAAGCAATTTCTTCAAGAAATCCGTCTACCCGGGCCCGGATAGGGATATCAAGCTGACCATATGCCTGGCCCACAAACTCTCGCATTATCGGGACATCCTGTTGAATTACATTGACAACCTCAACCTCGGGAGGAGGCAATTGCCCGGCTTCTTTTTGTTGGCATGAATGGAGGATTGTTAATAATCCTGTTAGCACTAACAGTGCAGTAAGTTTTGGAATTTTCTTTTTCATGGATATTAAAATATAATTTGGCAATTCAAATTTATGCTCACAGTAAACTTCTCAAAATACTATTTTGGTGGTATGCATAATAGATTTTGAGTATGAACTATAACAGTTTTTAAATATAACTTTCTTTTAATTAATTCGAACAAAAGACATGGTGAATTTGACCTTTTAATAAAAACACCAACACATTTCATGCAAATTATGAATTGATTTCTAAAACAAACAACAATCATCATATTAATCAATGAGGATCTGATTTTTTAATACAACCATTATAACCTAATTGATCAATCATCAGCCAAAGATGTCACATATGTAGTAGTGCGGGGGTGTTCTATTGAAATCCTGTATGACTTAAAAAGCGTGGATTTGTAGATCATATTTCCCATTGGTCAGATTAGATAATGATTCTTGAATTGAAGATGTGTTTGAATCAAACAATCCCAATAAGCCGAGATTTTGTTTAATTAGAATAAAAAGTTCCTTAAATTCAATAGACGACATATAATAGCATTTTTGGCAGGGAAGATAAAATAAGAATAATATTTAGCGAAGAATTCGATTTTTACTTTAATCAAACCAATTGCAAACCAAGAATAAGATCAGATTCGACCTGATTAATCCAACTTCTCCACTCTGGCGGGTAGAAGGAAATAAACGTCCCATAAAGACAAAAACGTTCCGGTTTTCCATGTTACCTAGCCTCTATGTAGCGGCTTCCATGCCTGACTATGTGGATACCTCAATTATCGATGAGGATGTTGAACC
>JAHEGY010000009.1 GCA_024644875.1 Cyclobacteriaceae bacterium | reverse complement strand
ATGGGTGCCCTTGCAGCATTATTTGTCTGGAAACTGGTGCCAGAGACCAAGGGGAAATCGCTTGAAGAAATTGAAAGCATCTGGGTAAAGAAATAAAAAAATCCCGCCTGCCTGCGGTAGACAGGCCGATTGGCGGGATTATACTTTCTCTCATACTCCCTCTCTATGTAAATATTATCTGAGTCCTCTCTCCATCAGCCATTTCATAGAACTGGCCTATCGTGATTATATCCTTCACATGCTCAGATAAATCCTTCATTTCTATTTTAAACATATCTGTAGCCAGTTTGCAGGCATAAATTTCGCCTCCTCCAGCTGTGATCATGTCCATAAATTCATCTACCGGTGGTATATCCAATTTTTCCATTTGGCTTTTCATCATTGATGATACACCGGCCTCAACACCTGGCAGCATACCCAGGATCGTTGGAAATGGCAGACCTCCCGGCATCCTCATGGCAGGATTGCCAATAGTGCCGGTATGCAACTTATTCATTTGCTTGGTAGTGATGGCATCCAAGCCAAAGAAAGTAAAGAACAATTTGGCTTCAATACCTTCCATTACCGCCCCATTCGCCATTACTAAAGCTGCATATACGTCTTCAATTGCACCTTTTGCACAAATGATCAGCACTTTCTCCAAAGGTTTTTTCTCTACCTTTTTTGCTGTCGTTTCTTTTGTTTGAACATTAGTTTCCATAATACTAATTTTTAGGTTAATAGTTTTTATACACAACTTGCCGGTTTGGGTATGCCCGCTATTCTGCTTGATTTCTTGAGTGGTCCACCTGGGAACAATTGATACAAACCCTTGATATCCGTAATGCCAGATTTCCCTACTTTTCTTATTGTCAACTGTTCTCCAGCTATATGCTTGTCCCGAAGATAATGCAGTACTTCAAAATGCTTATCAGTAAGTTCGATCCCTTCTTCTTTTGCTATTTCTCCTGCAACATCCTCGTTCCACTCGGAAGGATCATTTAAATATCCTTCATCGTTTAAATCTACCGATACTCCGGCAATAACTGTTTGTCCCATGATTATATTGTTTTTAGTTTAATTAAAATTATTTGTTTTCTTCTTTTGTAATGTTTTTCAGGAATGTCATGATAAAACCAAGGCCCTTTTTCCCTTCAGGAGTTCTCAGCTCATTGAATGCCTTCCACAATGAATATTCTTCTACATTCTCTGTTTCAATTTGCTTAAAGACACTGACTGCATTATTCAGGGCACCCAGCATTTCCGGCTGAGTTAAGTTCTTAAGCGTTTCCAGAATAGTTACAACATTGTCTGCAAGCAACTTAACATCCTCCGCACTGAAATGCTGAACAATATTGTCAATAATACCAGTTAATTCTTTAAAAAACTCAAAATAACCTCTTTTTTCAAGCTCGTGCATCTTATGTATAGAATCCAAACCCATCTGAGTAACAACCGGGCCTATATCCTTTGAAAGGTCCACTACACTTTCAGCCATCTGAAGCATTTCATTCAAAGTTCCGGCATTTCTCAGCAATCGGAAAAACAATGATTTGAGTTCCTCAGTGTCAAGCTCTATCCCGGCATGATCCAATTCATCCACAGAAGCTTTGAACAAATCATTACCGATAAGATTCAGATCAGTTGCAAGATCTTCCAGAGCCTGGCGTTTCTGCTTTTGTATGGCCAGTTCTTCAAGTACAAGATCGAGCTTCTGGTTAATATCATTGATCTGAACTTGAACATCAGATCCGTTATTTTTTACAATGTTCGCCATTACCAATTCATTTAAAGTTTCTTGCCAGCCATTGTCATGGCAGAATCTATCGGCATTTCTTTACCTTTCAGAAGAACATGCCAGTAAATCCATCGGAACAAGAGTTTACCATAATGGTTCATTCTTGATTCTTTCAACAGACCAAAAGGACCGAGACCTGGAAATGGAAAGGATCCTGGCAGGGGCTCAGTATCATAGTTAAAATCAATCAGTGTGCCTTTGCCATAACCAGTTTCAATATAGCAATTGGCGTGACCATCAAAACTACCTGTAAACGGACGGTTTTCAATGGCCGCCAACAGGTTCTCATGTAATATATCGGCCTCAAAATGTGCTACAGATCCCGCTTTGGAAGTAGGCAGGTTGGTTGCATCACCAATGACGAAGATATTATCAAAGCTTTCATGCTGCAAGGTATTCTTATTTGTTGGAACAAAATTAAGATCATCACCCATTCCACTTCTTTCGATCATCTGGTCACCCATATTGACCGGTATGCTCACCATGCAATCGAAAGGCACTTCCTGTTCATCATACGAAATAATCTTTTTGTTTTCATTATCAACCTTTTCCATATAGAAGTCAGGTATGACTTCTATATTTTTATCTTCAAGAAGACCACCCAGCATTTGAGAAGCCCTGGGTTTTGTAAAAGCCCCTGATAATGGGGTAACGTAACTGATCTTCACTTTGTCTCTTAGTCCTCTTTCGGCAAAAAAAGCATCGGCAAAAAAGGTAAATTCCAGAGGAGCTACCGGGCATTTATAGGGCAGATCTGCAATATTTATTACAAGATGTCCTCCCTGCCAGGTTTTAAAGAAGTTGGCCAGGGCAACGGCACCTTCAATAGTATAAAAATCAAAGATCTGATTATACCATAATGGGCCCATTAGGCCTGGGGTTTCATCCGGTGCGGTTTTGGTACCTGTGGCAATGATCAGAAAATCATATTTCAAGGCTACACCATCCTTTAAAACAACCTGGTTCTTGTCCGGATCTATCTGGTCCACTTCTGAATAAACAACTTTTGCCCCTACCGGAAAGAAATCTCCTTTGGGTTTGACCACATCCTTTTCCTTATACATTCCAAAAGGGATAAAAAGAAATCCCGGCTGGTAATAATGTGTCTTGAACTGGTCGACGATGGTAATTTCCCAATCTTCCCTTGGCAAATCTTTTCTCATTTTATTTGCCATTATAGTTCCAGCGGTTCCACCACCTAGTATTAATAATTTTTTCATTTTTCTTTGTAATAATTAATCGAAAACACTTAAAAGAATTCCATTATTATGATTTCTTGTATTATTTAAATCATAATTAATGCGAAATAAATCTATTATGCATATTTTAGGAGATGGATTGATATGATAAATATCATATCATGATATATATCATAAGTAGGATTAATTCTAATAATGCCTGAGATTTTAAATACGTCAGCGTGCAATAAATGTGCATTCAGGTCTCTTTTATTCGAAAATTTGACAGATGATGAACTGATCGACCTGAATGTTAACAAGGTAGAAAAGAAATACTACAAAAAGGAAATTGTTGTAGAGCAAGGGGAACCAATCAAAGAATTTCTATATCTCAAAGAAGGCCTGATTAAACTGGTGAAAAAGGATGGTATGAAAAAGGAGCATATTATAAGTATAGCCAGGCCCCTCAATTTCATTGGTTTTCTCAGTGTTTTCTCAAATGACAAATATCAATATTCAATAAGTGCCATTGAAGATTCTGTCATGTGCTTTATTGATCTTGAAGTATTGAAAAACACAATTCGTAACAACGGAGTATTTGCCCTTGAGGTGCTAGAAAAAATAAGCAAGATATCCGATGATATTATTCAATTCAGAATGATGATAGACCGCCGGCAACTTCGGGGAAGGATAGCTTACATCCTTGTCATGTTTGCCAAACAGGTCTATTTCAATTCAAAATTTCATCTTCCCCTGTCCAGAAAGGAAATCGCTGAGCTCATCGATATGAGTACAGAAAACGTAATCAGAATACTTTCCGAATTCCGGAGAGATGAGATCATCCGGATTGATGGAAGCCAGATCGAAATATTGAATATAGGTCAGCTTGAAAGATTATGCAGATTTGGTTAATGTCAACAAATAATCTATCTCCATTTTATCTCTGTAACCTGTCCGTTATTCTCGATATTTCCACCGATCGCATGTAAAGTAAATATCCCTTTGTCGGCTGAGAGCCGGGCTTCAAGCCATCCCACAGGCTGTGAATCAATGAAATTATACCCCACGGCGGGAATGTTGATCAGTTTTATCTTATCCCTTTCAGTAATTTTATAAACGTGCGAATGACCGTAAAAGATGGCTTTCACTTTCTTTTGCTTTTTAAGAATTTTGAATAACCTGTCAGCATCCAGAAGATCTGTATCCCCATTGTTCAAGGTATGATGAACAAATATGAAAACCGGTCTTTCATCAGGTATGTCAAGATATCTCTGGAGCCAGTTTCTTTGTTCCAATCCTAAAAATCCAGGGGTTTTATTTACATACATCAGGGAATCAAGTAACACTATCCTGAATTGACCATAGTCTGCAACCAGAACATGTTTGTTAAAGACCTCCTGCTTATTCTGTGAATTATTATTAAATATATCAGAAAAATTGCGCCGGTCGTCATGATTTCCAAGTGCCATAAGAACCGGCATATTATTATTCAATGTCAGAAATTGATCCTGAATGGCAGAATAATCTCCTAATTCCCCCTTCAGACGAGCTATATCCCCGGTTATGATCATTGCCTCAGGATTTTTTTCCGAAACCTGAGCTAAGACTTGCTGAAAGTTTTTTGAGGGGAAAAAGCCTCTGTATTGTTCATTCTTATAGGCTGCCACATGTGTATCGGCTAAGATCCCCAGGTGAACTGATGGATTATTTACCGCGCGTGATGGTTTATAGAACATACCCATTGTAGCCAGGGCCCCTCCTATTCGGACTGATTTCCTGAGAAAATCCTTTCTGGAAATCTTAGTTGAAATAATATGTGGCATAGTATATAATTTATGATCCAATATTATCTATTTTTTTTAAACATACCTGGCATATGATGAGCTTTCTCTCCTTTGAATTGGAAATATTAACTTACATTTACCTTGAATTTTTATACATTATATGCTGAAAAATTTTTTTCTTACTTCATTCCGCAATCTTTATAAAAACCGGGTATTCAGTTCAATAAATATCATTGGGTTGGCACTCGGAATAACATGTTTTCTATTGATTGTCAGCTATGTACTGTTTGAGTATTCCTATGATAATTTTCAAAAAGATCTCGAAAGCATCTACCGCGTCGAAAGTCTTTTTTATAAGAGTGATGTTGTGACCGACAACTGGCCTACCAGTACAAATGGTTATGTCCCCGCCATGCATAAAAACTTTCCGGAAGTTCGGGATTTTACAAGAATAAACTGGCATGATTCATACAGGACTATCAGATATGATGATATAAAATTCCGTGAGCAACATGTTTGTTTTGCTGATTCGAATTTCTTTTCTTTTTTTTCCTTCCCTGTCATCAGCGGAAACCCGGAAACATTTCTTTTAGAACCCAATTCAATAGTAATATCCAAATCTATATCTGACAAGTTCTTTAAGGATGATGATCCAATGAACAAAATCCTAATCATCAGCACATTGCGATATACATATCATTGTATGGTAACGGGCGTATTTGAAGATCTTCCCAGCAATTCCAGTTTACAATTTGATGCCCTCATTTCCTGGGAAACATCTCCTTTATGGATGAGGGATTTCTGGTATCTTCACGAGAGCTATTCCTATATCAAATTAAATAATGCAGATGAAGAAGATCATGTGGAATCACGATTTCCTGAACTCGCAGAACAGTATAAAACCAGGGAAGCCTTAAGAGATCTGAAATGGGCAATTGACCTCGTCCCAATGAAAGACATACATCTGAATCCGGCAAAACCTTATGAGATAGATGCCAAAGGAAATAGGAAAGCTGTTAATTTTTTTGGCATTATTGCTATTATTATTCTCCTCATTGCCTGGATTAACTATATTAATCTCACTACGGCCAGGGCCATCGATCGTGCAAAAGAGGTAGGGATCAGAAAAGTCGTGGGCTCTACAAGCTCGCAGTTGATCACACAATTTTTACTGGACGCCTTACTGATCAATCTTCTGGCTATCCTAATGGCTGTTATTTTAACCTACCTGTTCAGGATTCTGATTTTGAAATATATTGGCGAAATATTCAATTTTGATTTCTGGTTTACAAGTTCGTTTGCATACATATTGATCTTCGTTTTTATCGGCGGTATATTTGGAGCAGGACTATACCCTGCAATGATCCTCTCAAATTTTAAGGCCATAAAAGTTCTCAAAGGAAAATTTATAAGATCAAGAAGCGGAAACCAGTATAGAAAATTTTTATCCGTTCTTCAGTTTGGGGCTTCTTTTATTCTTATAGCCGGAACACTCATTATTTACAAACAGATCCAGTTCATGCGCGATAAAGACCCCCGCATTAACATCGACCAGGTCCTGGTTATCGAAGCACCCGTTCAAACAGATGATTACGAGCACAAGATCATGACCTTCAAGAAAGAACTCAGACGTATTCCCGGTGTCGAAAAAGTTACAGGATCTGGAACAGTAGCTGGAATGCAGGTGGCAAAATTCCTGGCAAACAGGCGCTATCATGCTGACGTGGAAGAAGACCGGCTTTATGAGATGTTAATGACTGATTATGATTATATCGACACCTATGGCCTTCAGGTGATTGCAGGAAGAAATTTTGAGCGTGATAGACCTTCGGACTTGAAAGGACTTATATTGAACGAATCAGCCGCCAAACAGTTTGGATTTAAGGACCCGGAAGCTGCCTTAAATGAGAAAATACATCTGGAAGTTAACCAGAATGAACCCAACGAAGTAATTGGTGTTATCAAAGACTACCATCAGCAATCCCTTCAGAACGATTTCACGCCTATCATTTTGTTAATGGATCCTGAATACAGCTGGATACCCATTGAGTATTATTCGATCAGGTTTAATACACAGAATATTACCCTGATCCTAAATGAAAGCAAAAAGATCTGGAATGAATTCTTTCCTGAATCTTCTTTTGATTATTTCTTTTTAGATGCCTTTTATGATCAACAATATAAACTTGATGTACAATATGGTAAGATAATTACTGTGTTCAGCCTGGTAGCCATATTTATTGCTGTTCTTGGCTTGTTGGGTTTGTCAATATATTCAACCTCACAAAGAATTAAAGAGATTGGAATCCGAAAAGTATTAGGTGCACCTGGCTTGAGTATTTATTATTTACTCGTCAAAGAAATTGTCATACTCATTATTATATCCAGTATTATAGCCATCCCGGCCACATGGTTTGTCATAGACAAATGGCTGAATAGCTACGCTTTTAAGATTGATCCGCCATTATGGGCATTCTTATTACCTGTTTTAATTATAATGCTCATTTCTATCAGTACGGTATCAAACGTCCTCCTGAAAGCAACAAGGACGAATCCTGCTAATATTCTGAGGTATGAATAAAAAAATTTAAATTTATTCCAACTATTTCGATATCCCCCCGTCCTAGAATTGACAACAAATTATATGGGAGGCCATAATGAATTGCATAAAGAACTGATCGACCGGTGTAAGGTTGGCGATATCAAGGCGCAATACAGCCTCTATAAATTGTTTTCTAAAAGTCTATATAATGTAGTCATACGATTTATGAATAATAAAATGGATGCGGATGAGATTGTTCAGGATACTTTTATTACGGCCTTTAAAAAAATGGAAAATTTTGAAGGCAAGGGAGCATTCGGACAATGGCTTAAAAGAATTGCAATAAATAATTGTATATCAGTATTAAGAAAAAGAAAGATCCATTTCTATGACATCGACACATTTCAGGTGGCTGCAGATGCTGTTGAAGAAATAGACGAACAAATTGATCCTGGAATTGTGCATCGTGCCATCAGGGAATTGCCTGACAAAGCCCGAACTATTCTCAATTTATATGCGCTGGAAGGATATAAACATAGGGAGATTAGTGAAATTCTGGGTATAACAGAGTCTACAAGCAAGACCCAATATAAAAGGGCAAAACAAATACTGTTGGATAAACTGAAAAATATAATCCATGAAAATTGATCTGGAAAAATATCTCAGGATAAAACGTCAGGAACTCGATATTGAAGAACCTGATGAAACCTTGCTTTGGGAAGGAATACGAAAAGAAATAATTGCGAAAAAGAAATCTTCTGCTTTTAACTTCTGGAGAGTGGCAGCCATTTTCCTGGCCATATTCACATTAAGTTATATCATTTATAATGAAACCGGCAGGGAAAAAGAAAGAGAATTCTCTTTAAGTCAAATCAATGAATCGCTGGGTGATCGTGAGAAGGCCTACCAGCAAACCGTGATTCTGAAAATGCAGGATGCCAATATTCAGGGGCTTTCCGGAACTCCTGATAATGATATTATTCCGGTTCTGATAAATGAATTAAATGTACTGGACACTATTTATCAGGATGCCATCAACGATTTAAAACAACATGGGTATATGGAACAAATTGTTGAGATAATTTTCGACACCTACGAAAAGCGAATTCGAATACTTGAAAAAATCATAATGGAGACACAAAAAATTGAAAAATATGAAAAAGATATACAAGAAGTCAGTTTATAAAGGATTATTAAGCCTTTGCTTTCTTCTGACCACTCAGATAGTCATGAGTAAAGGCCTCACTTTCAGTGAAAATTTTGAATGGACTTACAATATTGAACCGGGTGCAACCATCGAGTTAAGTAACTATGATTGCGATGTGGTCATTGAACCATCCAATTCAAATACGGTCCGGTTTATTATTAGTGTTGATGCACAGGCCAAAGAACAGGCGGATTTAGATGCAATAAATAACTATCTTGAAAGCCTGACCTTCCCAGCCCGTAATAATGAAGTTAAGCTTGAAACGACATTCTGGGACAGCAGAAGTTCCAACAGCACTCTTGGCAGGAACGTTATAAAAATGAAATTGAAAAATGGGCGGTCAGTTAAGCTCAGCGAGTTTAACATCAAGGCCAGATTGTATTTGCCTGAATCCTCCAATTTTGAACTGGAATCAAAATATTCAAAAATTGATATGAGTAATGTGGTGGATTTGGAATTGAACAGCTATGACGATAAGATCTATGGTAAAAATGCCAGCGGAGAAGTCCGGATTGAGGCCAAATATAGCGATCTTGAGTTTGAAAATTTCGGACCCACTGAAATGGAGATTTACGATAGCGATTTTACGGCGGAGAAAACTGAAGACATTAAAATAATCTCCAAATACAGCAAAATAAATATAAATCAGGCAGGCAATGTTGATATTGATGGGTATGATGATACTATGACTTTCAATACAACAGGTGATTTTGAATTGAATACAAAGTATTCTGACCTTAAATGTATGAAATCGGGTAAACTGGATCTGACAATATACGACTCCAACCTGGAAATTGATGAAATAGGTAATCTGGAAATTTCTGAATCAAAATACTCCGGTTTTGAATTCAATACCGCCGGGGTGGTAAAGATATCCTCGTCATATGATGATGAATTCAGCTTTGAAAGTGTCACATCTTTTAAAGCGAATAGTTCCAAATACTCGGAATACACTATAAGCAATCTCACAAATAGCTTTACTATCCTGGATGGTTATGATGATAATATTAAAATATATGATACCTCATCCTCTTTTACTCATTTTGATGTGATCAGCAAATACGCTAATATTACACTTAACACATCTGCTACTAATCATCTGAAATTAGACTGGGACACAAAATACGGAAAGATAGAATTTCAGGAATCTGATTTCAAAACGAAGATCATGATCAAGGACGATTCGGAATATCAATATGTTGGAATAAAGGGTACTGAATCCGATACCATGCCTTTTATAAAGGTCCGGGGATATGAAATAAAGATGAACTTAAATAATTGAATCGGGATTAAGGTTAGATTGAATTGAGTTTAGGTTTAATGAACAAGCAATTAATAATTCCTGCAATCAGGCTAAACGGGTTCTAAGAATTTTTTTATCTATTCCTTGAAAAAATCTATGTACCCTTCAAACGCGATAAAGAACATAAATACTGAGAATAAGAAGGTAATGGTCAATCCGGAATTCAGCCAGAATCCATTTACATTCGAGCCCATAACCTTTTGTTTATTCATAATGATCATCAGGAATATGGTCAATAAGGGCATCATAAGTGGGCTGAATGCCTGAGAGGCAATCATAATTACTATTGGTTGTCCACCAAACACAGGTATGATAAGTCCTGATAATGTAACTATAACTACTAATATCCTGAATATCTTTTTTGTTAAGTCCCTGTCAATCCCCTTGTAATCACAGATCAGCCAGGGCAACAGTAGCATATTTGGAAAAATCGAACTTAATCCTGCGGCAATAATACCTGTTACAAATACAGCAATAGCGAATCGACCCGCAAGGGGCTCAAGCGTGCTTACCATATCAATCGCATTTTCCACTGTTATGCCCCTGGGATATAAAGTCCCGGCAGCGCTTGCCATAATGGCCGCACTAACAAGAAATAATACAGAGGCTGAAATAATAGCATCTCTTCGCTCAATATGCAGTTCTTCAACTTTCCAACCTTTTTCGGCAATGATTATACTACGGGATACAAGAACAACTGCAGCCATTGTGGTTCCCACCATTCCTGCTATAATAAGGTGTGGCTTTCCAGTGGATGGGATGTGGGGTATCAATCCCCGGAAGATAGTGGCCGGATCATGTATTATCATAAAGTTGGTCAAAACAAACGCTATACCCATAACGCCAACCATTAATGATACAAATCGAATGAAGATCCCATGTTTACCGGTCCAGAATAGAAACAGTAAAAAAGATAAGAATACAACTGAGATAATAAGTGGGGACAGCCCAGTCTGACCAGAGGTCATAGGCCTTGTCCACTCCTGTATCACTTGCGCTACTACGGCCATAACACCCATAATGGAGGAAATCACCGTAACCATGAGCCCGAGAATGATAAATACAGAGGCAAACCATCCTATATGTTGCTTAATATTATACATAATGGTTCGGCCGGTCACGATGGTGATTCTGCTGATCGCAATAAGCAGGATGAAGGTAAAAAAACAGGATAAGAAGAGTGCCCAGGTAAAGGACATACCATACCTCGCCCCGGCAACAACCATCGATGTTACACTACCGGTCCCGACCACATAACCAACAATAAATAGCCCGGGCAGGATGGATATTAGAAAGTTCTTTAACTTTTTGATGCTCATTATTTGAAAAAATGATGAGCTCCAAGATAAAAAGAAATGCTACTTTATAAGAAAGATTAAGATTATTTATTATAAATAAATCAAACCTATCCCTTAAATCCTTCCCGTTTATGGGTGCCGTCACAATATGGTTTTCTTGAAGACAATCCACACCGGCAGAGGGCAATGGTCTTTGATTCTTTAAGCTCCTGGTTTCCTTGATAAATTATATTTGCAGGTCCATTTATTAAAATGGGGCCATTTTCAGATACGTCAATTTGGAGTGTTTTTTCCATAGTTTTATCGTTTTTTGTTTTTTCATGGTTCATTTCATAGGACAATGCTCCGGAAGGGCATTTGTCGACCTGGTTTCTTATCCTGTCAACTGATTCAGCATTCATGTTGACCCATGGCTTGTTGGCGGGATTAAAAACTTGAGGTAAGCCTTTAGAACATTCTCTTGAATGAATACATAAATCCGGCTGCCAGATAACAGTCAGGTTTTCTTTAGTATATTTCTTTTTAAGTCCGGCCATGATGTCTTAATAATTTACTATATGAGATAACAACAAAACCTAATTCAATTGATATTGTTTTTAGCATAGAATCTTTATTATATTTTTTAGGGAACACAACAATTTTTGACACGGCTTCAAGCCTGTACAAAAATTAAGAGAATAAAGAAAGTTATAAAGATTTGAAAGGCTATCCAAAGGTAATCAGTTAGACTTAGAACATACATCCCCTCATACCGGTTGTTTCGAATAACAATATTTTTGCCGTTATTATAATTGTTTAGATGGTATAGATACTCATCCAGCTTCCTGCGACTAATGGCTAAAGATCTCTGAACTATATAAAGAAATATATAATGTGCAAGTAGCGCTATTATAAACAATATGAATACTAATGAAAGATCAAATATTTCAGGATTCAGATGTTTGAAATAGGTTATTATAACAAGAAGTGCCCATATAGATGTATTGAATTTCCATTTTATATCCCTGGATTTATTATATTCTGAGATCTGGGCTTTATACAATTCTATTATATCGGATCGTTGGTAATTTTTTTGAAATGGTTGCTTACCTAGTTTTGCTTTCTTCTTTTTATAAACGATCAGTTTGATGTTCTTATATTTCTTCTTCATCCAATATATAGCCTTCCATTAAAAAGTGCTTTAAGGTAGCAATATATATATAAAAAGAAAACTAATTACACCTTGAGTTTTAGTTGTTTGGTATCAAGCGCATCAGGTATCCCGTATTTTTTCTGCTGGTTGGCAAATTCCTCCATTAAAGATACAAGTTCGCCGATGCTGAGATTATACCGTTTCTTTGATTGATGAACTTTTTTAAATCCCTTTTTAACTAAATATTCCTGGACACCCATGATGCTGTGACTTTAGTAGTACTTTAATAAATTAGTTAGGTAAATTAAAAAATTCCTTCTTTAAAAAAATGTGCTTGATTATTCTTCCAACACTCCCAAAAGAAGAAAGTGTATCAAATTTAAAAAGCTAAAGTATCAATGTCAATAGTTTAGTATAAATTGTACATTTACAATATCTTATCTGTTATTATCGAAACAATAAAATGTTACTTTTTGGGGTATTATGGCATCTTTTATTAGTAATACGAATCCAAAAAGCTGATATATATCATATTTCGGTAGAGTAAATTTTTCAAACAAATTCGTCAATTGTAATTAAATAAGATTAGCCATACTATAGAAAGAGTTAAATTATTGTACTATATCTTTCTTTTAGTGTAATAAATATCCCTGAAAAATGAATTATTCGTGTATTGAATCCCAAAGAATATTTTTAGGTTAAACAATAAAGTCCCTGGAATTAAAAATTAAGTGATTAACTGCCCGAAATCGGTCATAAACTGTATAAGAATGACACATACTGGTATTTATAAATATTAAAAAATATCGTATAGGCCTGATTTACAACAGTTTAAAAAAATGGCACAACTTTAGTCTTTCAATAACGGAGATCATGGAATGAATCTCCTATGAAATCTAAAGTTGTGCTACTGAATTTTTTAAATTTATTGGTTTAATAATATGTTAATAAACTATCTGAAAACTACATATCGTAGTCTGAAAAAAAATCTGACCTATACCCTGATCAATATTATTGGATTAGGAATTGGTTTATCCGGTATAATAATTACATATGCTCTGGTTGATTATGAATTGAAATTCGATAATCAATATAAGAATACTGACTTCATATACAGGATTAACAGCTTAAGATCAATCGAAAATGAAACTCAAAGATGGGGAATTACTCCCCTTCCTTTAGGTCCCGAAATAAGCACTCAAATATCTGGTATTGAATCCTTTACCCGGTTTGGGACCTCAAGAGTTATAATTAAGTATGAAGATAATACCCATTCAGAAAATCTATTTTTTGCTGATTATAATTTTTTCGATCAATTTAATTTCCCGCTTATTACCGGTGAACGAACAACTTTCCATGAAAAAAATACCGTCCTGATCAGCCAGGATTTTTCAAAAAAATACTTTGGTGAAGAAAATTCTCTTGGAAAACCATTAGAGATTGTATTAAACAACCAGATTGTTCAAAGTTTTGTTATTGGAGGAATTGTAGATAAGATCCCGGAAAATTCCAGCTTCAAATTTGACATAATAGCACCATATGAGAACATATATGAAATATACCAGTTAAATGAGGATTCATGGACGGTACAAATTCCATCTATCACCTATATCAATTTGGAAAAGGATATTGATCCTGCACAAGTGGAAGAAAATTTAAAGAGGTATGCCGAAAAGAATAACGAACTACTTGAAACATGGAAAGTAGACCAGTTCTATCTGATGCCATTCAAAGACCAGAAAGATGAATCAAGAAATCTCTATTCTTCTATTACCTGGTCTGGATTGCCATTATCTGCCCTCTATGGATCTCTATTCATGAACCTGATCATTCTGTTTATCGCCTGTTTCAATTTCACCAATACCGCCATTGCTTATGCGCAAAAACGATTAAAAGAAATTGGTATTAGAAAAACATTCGGAAGTTTGAAAAAACAGGTTTTAATACAGTTCTTATTTGAAAATCTTATCCAAAGCATGATTGCCCTGCTGATAGCGATGGAAATTGCCAGGATGTGGATCCTCTGGATGAATGTTCAATGGCCTATTGAGTTGTCACTGGATTACTTTTCGAACATAGCTCTTATTATGTATCTGATAGTAGTTCTTATACTGGTAACCTTGCTTGCCGGAGCCTATCCTGCATTCTATATTTCAAAATTTCAACCCTCCAACATTTTAAAGGGAGATCTGAAACTCGGGGGAACAAATCCATTCAATCGCATACTTTTAACCTGGCAATTCGGATTATCCATCACGGCCATATTTGCCGGAATAGCCCTATCCTTAAATGCCCGGTATCAGTCAGAGCTCGATTTTGGATACAACAAGGATGAAGTACTTGTTGTTCCACTGTATGAAAGTCAGGATTTCGAGGTTTACAGAAATTCAGTTGCAGATATTAACGGCATAAATCAGGTTGCGGGTGCAATCCATAATGTAGGATTTGGATTTGAAAACATTGAGATTGATATCGATGGAGAAGAACATCATGCTCAAAGATTATTGATTGGAGAAAACTATCTAAATACACTTGAATTAAAATTGATTAGTGGACGGGATTTTATAACCAGGTCAGAGAACGATATGAATGAAAGCATAATTGTTAATGAACAGTTTCTTGAAACCTATGATATAGGGGACCCCTACTCACAAGGAATTAAAATGGATAACAAGACTTATTATATTGTTGGTGTAATACAAAACTATATGCCCTATGGTCTTCACCGCCCTATAAAGCCTGTTATACTGAAGAAAATATCTGACCAAGATTGCAAAATGCTATGCGTACAGGCTGAAAAAGAAAATATTACCGATGTGTATGAGGGATTATCAGCTAATTGGAAAGTACTTTTTCCTAATAAACCATTTGAAGGATATTACCAGGAAGAAGCATTAAAAGAAGCTGAATATATAAATATGGGCATATTGAAGCAGTTTATTGTTATGTCGATATTTGCCTTATTCCTGAGTACCACAGGTTTGTTTTCCATGGTTTCGTTAAATATAAACAAGCGAATAAAAGAAATCGGGATCAGAAAAGTTATGGGTGCTTCTGTTCTTCAGATATTCAATTTACTGAACAGGGAGTTCTTAATCATCTTGATGATAGCCTCCATATTTGGTTCCATATTGGGCTATTACTTTATGAAAGCCTTCCTGGGAGATGTTTTCGAACACCATATAGACATGGGACCAGGTATATTTATAATATCAGTCGGCATCATAGTGGTATTTGCTGTAATAACCTCAGGAAGGAAAATTTATCGTGCCTCTCAACTGAATCCCGCAAATTCCTTAAAATACGAATAATAAACTACCAAAATTAGTTCCTTATGATTTTACGGGTAACCTGGGCCCCGTCTGAGAAGGTGAGCTGCATCAGGTAGATCCCTTTGGAAAGAGTTGGGTTATCTGAGCCCAAAGTACTCCATTTGATCCTTTTTGAAGGCTCATCGTCAAATTCATCAATCCAGAGTAGTGACCCGGAAAGTTCATAGACGGCCAATTGTTTAACAAATTCATTCTGGTAATTATATTCTATATACACCTCATCTGAAAATGGATTAGGAAAGATATCAACCTTGATTTCACTTTCAGAATTGGGATGAATGCTTTCGACACAAGAATCATTGATATTATTATCCATCCAGTGAAGGCGGTCATAGAGCCAGTTCTTAAGGAATGAGATCTCTTCTTCATGGGTATCTCCTATAAACGAATTAGGCCATACATACTGTCCAAGAACAGGCCACCGTCTGAAATTATCTCTGATCGGTTCCTGAAGCGCCATCACCAGGCTGTCAATATATCCAAATACTACCCCATCACTAAAAACATTTGATCTCAGTTCATGCCATCTGCAACTCATTTTATTTCGCAGAGCAGGATCGGTCATCATTCTTCTGAACCAATACATCCTGTATCCTTCATCATACATCCAACCTCTTACTGTTTCGGCGGCTGAATTATAGTCTACGTTTCCATATGCTATATTAAAATCCCATACTGGTCCCATAGTAAGTTTGCCTCCCTTGCCATCCCTGTCCTTAAACATATATGTACTGAAAATATAGGCATCGATATTTTTGGAGATCTCATTAATTATAATGAAATCTACCAAGGCATCCTTATCTATAAAATCATGATATCCTCTGAAATAGCTCAGATAAG
Source organism: Cyclobacteriaceae bacterium (assembly GCA_024644875.1). Taxonomy (GTDB): domain Bacteria; phylum Bacteroidota; class Bacteroidia; order Cytophagales; family Cyclobacteriaceae; genus JAGTVG01. The sequence goes on along the minus strand of JAHEGY010000009.1, from coordinate 50,217 downwards.
ATCCAAAATTCAAAGCCTGTTCAAACTGCCTTACGTAATCCCTTATGTATATTTGTTGTGCTGTGTGCAGATCTTCTCCCTGTGGATCAAAATACTGCAGTCTTACTGGTTCTTCTCCAGGTATTGAAACACCTGGGAATGCAATGAAAGCGGGAAAATCATTATTATCCACTTTGTCAACCCGAAGTATGTATCCCCCCGTTAATTGATCGCCTTCAATATCTTCAGGTCTCAGCTTTGAAATATCCACCCTGTTCTTGTCCTGTTTGATCTTCTCCATCAGCACATACAGGCCCTTATAACTTCCATCGATAAACAACTCACAATATTGGGTTCTGGAAGCATACCTGCCCATATCACGGGCCAGTTTATACGTTAAGACATTCTTTATCAATGTCTTGTCAGAATATGGAGCATATAAGATCCAGTCATTTTCTTCAGGAAGGCCCATCAAAGATACATTCCGGTTCTCTCCCAGGGAGTCCTGGGTTTCGAAACTATAAGATTTCTTTGGAAACATCTGAGCAGATTCACCTCTTATTTCAATGCTTATCCACCTATGAAAAGCATTGAAGGAATCAGCTTTATGATTCACTTTGCCGGGTCCGTGGTCAATTATTCCCATTTCTGCTTTGATCCTGGGTTCATCCGGAATCGTATTTCCCAATGTGTTGATGGATACTATGGGTAAATGAGAAGAATAAAAATCGAGGGGCGATATAAACCATTCCGGATTGTCCTGATAGGTTTTGGAAGAATCCTTTACACCTACCAGCAAAAATGGAATTGCCGATAAATCACTGGAACTTATCGACCGGTTATGAACCTGAAGGGCAAGTACATTTTCACCATTTGATATTATATTCTTCAAATTTGAGGCCGGGATCTGAAATTCCTGGGGAAGACCACCCGTATACATGGTTGCTTCCCGGGGAGAATTTGCTTCAGTATCATATGCTGGATTTACCCCGTTAATGTTTGACCTGGCAATTTCTGTTCCATTAATATATCCTATGAAAGCATCGTCGAAGTCAATATAAAATAACATATCGGTTATATTGCTGGTATCCATCAGGTAAAATTTCATACGCATGTAGACTGAAATGACTGGTTGGATTTGTGTTGAATCATCGCCATCCGCATATCCAATTCCACCGGGTCCTGCTTCCCACTGACTATCATCAAAGTTCAATTCATTCCAGTCTGATGGTGGTTCAGAAGTAGCCGGTAAATATTGCCAGGGCTGGTAAGGATATATTAATGTCTCCCAGTGATCAGTCTGATTATCTTGAGCCTTGGTCTCTGACAGTCCTAAAAAAAATAAACTGGTTAAATAATAAAAAAGTAATCTTCGCAACATATTCTCTTTCGCACTAGTCTACCACACTCAAAGATACAAAATCCGGGTCAACTTGCTTCCAAAGCTTGTGCGTTTCCTTCCATAGTTTAATACCTTCATCCACTTCGTATACTTTTGGATCCATTTTTTTCATATTGAACATGTGCAGATACTCATTGGTGATGCCGGCATAATCCTCGGATATGGACATGTAGACGACAGCTTTGGCAGCTGATTCCGGGGATTTAAAAATAACGAAAAAGATTCCTCGTAACATCTTTCTTAAAAGCCAGGGAGCCTCTTTCACGATATTGGTATTGACAGGTCCCGGGCATATTACATGTACAGCAACATCTATATTATTTTTTGAATTTAATCGTCGTGATAATTCTGTAAAATAAGTATTGGCCACCAACTTATAATAGCTGTAATATTCCATCCCTTTAGATACACCATACTCCAGGTATTTCCCAAATTCATCATAGTCCACATAGGATGAGCCCTGATGAGAATCTGATGAAATAAACAATATTCTTGATTCCTTGTTTTGCTTATTATTATTCAAAGTATCATTTGGAATGGTCCCATCTTTCAATAAACGGCTGGTCATTATAACATTGGAAAGATAATTCACCAGGAAAAGTTCCTCAAGCCCGGAATTGGTTTTGCGTGATTTTGGCAAGGCTACCCCGGCATTCAGGATACAAATGTCAATTATCCTTTTATTGGCCTTAAGGGTATCACAGAAATCGTGAATAGTATCTATTTTACTAAGATCCAGGTACATCATTTCAACCTTATCAGATCCACTTAAAGCTTTTACTTTCTCTCCTGCCTCTGGAATTTGTCTCCGGCAGGCCATAATCACATGGCTACCTCTTTTTGCCAGGTCCACCGCAATGGCAAATCCCAATCCGGAATTAGCGCCTGTAATTAAACATGTTTTACCGTCTATGCGGTCTGAATCTTTCAGCCTGTCACTGAGTCCCTGCTTTCTAAAAAGATCCAGAAAGCCAGCCAGGGCTGCCACTATAGGATTATCAAATCTGCCTTCTGCCATTTTTATTTCAGTTTTTCATTTATATCTCCGAAAGCCTGGAGAATTATTAATCCTGTAAACGGTAGCAAAAAATACTTCTTAAATGAAATTGATGTCTTTCTCATTCTAATCAATAGAATATGGAATATGGTTGCAATTATAAGGAATTTAGTAATATCCTTATTAAAACTACTGAGGGTAATTAGGTTCGGGGCGGTTTTAAATGCTTTTACCAGTTTTTCAATCCAAGTAACTTTTCTCCCAGATCCGACAATTCGGCACGATCATATTTCTCCTGTTCCCAATTTCTCGGATCACCCGGAAATGCATATCCTTCAGGAGGAATTCGGTCTCTCCATGATTTGATCCTCCATTCCCGTAGTTCCTGGTTATCTTCCTGTGCGGGTGTCATAGCAATATATTGGGCGATACGTGGCACTGCGGACCGGTTAGGCCTTATTCCATGTGCCAGCATGCTATTCCAGATTAGAAGGTCACCTGCCCGGGTCTCTATTTGTTCAACTTCAAAACCGGTTACATCAGGCTTGAAAGGATCCCTGTCTTCGGGCTGCGTTTTTACCCACTCGTCAAAGACTTTAAACAAGTCAGGTACGCATTGGAAACCCCCGGTTTCACTGGTTGTATCAGAGAGCGATAATACACCCTGTACATTATTATTTCTATCGGGATCGGAGGTATCGATATCCCAGTGTATAAAACCTTTAAACTCGTCTTTCCGTACCGGGAAGTTGAGGTTGCAGCGATCGATGGACACCCATAATTTCTCCGTCCCCCAGATATCAACGAAGATATCATATATCTTAGGATGCTGACGTATATCCCACATATAAGGATTATTATACATTTCCACCATACCGCTATTGATCAATTCTTTCATTTCGATTTCTTTTCGGGGTGGTTTGTACCATGTAGCGGGATCATCCGGATCTTTTTCTTCAAATTCCCAGATACGTCCAACCAAGCGGTCTATGTAATCCTTCGGAACTACATCCCGGAGATGTACATATCCCTTATTCTCCCATTGTTCCCAATCATTTTCTGTCAAGATCCTTAGTGGTGTATTATTCTTTCTTTCGTTGAATGCGTTTTGCCGGTAATATCCAATGCTGGCATTTCCGGGTTGTTTTTCGTATCTCATGGTTAACGATAATTAGATATTAAAATGATATTAATAAATCGATGTATGCAATATTGTCCTTGCTTTTTCAATGAACAGCTTAGCAATATAGTAGTTTTAAAATAACATCAGAAAAAATATTATCGATAAGCCAATTCTAATATTTTTATGATCAAAAAAAATCCCGCCGAAGCGGGATAAAAATTTAAAATGTCTTACTTCTTTATCTCTGCATATACTGTAGCATCAATATAAAAATCCATGGTAAAGGCCACGGGCTGACCACTCACTTTTCCGGTTATACTGCCCTCCAGCTTCTTTTCATTAAGTAATTTTGTATTCAAAGCCTGCAGATTAGCTTCGCTGAGCGCCAGATAATAAATGCCGCCAGAATTATATAAATCACTAGGAACAAAGTAGGGTTCTTTGGTAAAATCAGCTTCGAAACCTCCAATATTTATTTTTCCAATAAATTGAATACCCTCTTCTCCATTGTAAAAAGGGATTTTAATGTATATATTCCAGATGTCAAATTCAGTTATATCGTTTATATATTCCGCAACATCAGGATTGGAAGTAGCACTTATCACAAAAGTATCATTGATCGTGTCCGGATCATCTTCCTCAATATTAACATCACGGGATGCATACAACTCGATTTCAAAATCAATCTCATCCAATCCTTTTATTTCGTCGATGAGGTCACACCTGAAAAGCAGGACTAGTAAAAGTAAAAGCGGCAATATTCTTAGATTTTTCATATTAAAAGGGGTTTTTGTCCAATCAATATATAAAAAGAATCTAACAAACCCAAGAAAATAACTGTCAATTCTCCGACAAAAAAAAGTTTTTTTTCTTGTCTTATCTTTCAGTAATGCCTTTCCAGGAGTCAGTGCGAAATGGAGAGGCCGGCAATCCTTCATTATTATATAATGTACTTACCGGATTTTTATCCCAGGCATAACGTACAGCAACGGGATTTTCCACATTGACAGATGAAATGATAACTTTATTATTCACAACCGTGGTGGCATCAGCCCAGTAGAACTTTTTATCCTTTCCGGCAATAGCAAAACCCGATCCGGAATCATTATTTCTCAAAACCAGCCCACTTCCCATATTATCAAATTCTAATTCGATTTTACCGCCAGCTACTTCCATTTGCCTGTAGATTGGTCCTGAGTATATAATATCTTCTCCATAGGCTATTTTTTTGGCAGCGAGATAAAGCCTGCCGCCAACATCCTGTTTGTTACGGGGATGGATATCGTCAGCTTCTCCAATATCGATAATCACAGCCATTCCTGTTTTGGGATATTTCAAAGTCATCAATTGAGCCTCTCTCAATTCAGCCCAATCAGATTCTCCCGGTTCTTCCTGGCGGGATTCAAAATTAGCCAACTGGACAAACAGAAAAGGAAAATACCCCTGCCTCCATCGTACACGCCAGTCCTCAATCATGTTAGGGAATAAGGTCCTGTATTGATATGCCCGGCCAGCATTGCTTTCTCCCTGATACCATATTGCCCCGGTGAGTGTATAAGGCAAAACAGGATTGATCATTCCGTTAAATAATACACCGGGATAATGTGAGTATCGAACTACCTCTTCAGGAAAGAGCTCCTCGAGCTGGTTATTATATTTCCATTCGCCATTTAAGGCTACCTTTACGGTGTTTTCGTTATCAGTAATCAGCATTTCTGTTTCCGGTCCCATAAAAGTCACCATGTTTCTCCAGCCGTTTGCTGCCCTGACTGTGATTACATTTTTTCCTTTTCTTAACAATCTTCCGGGAATTTCTATATTGATGAACTTGGATCCTTCTCCCCTTCCAGCCTCCTTTCCGTTCAGAAAGATCACGGGATTATCACTTACCCGGCCCAGCCTGAGTTGAAAGGATGACTGTTTTTTAAACGACGGCATTTCAAAACTCTTCCTGAACCAGGTGATCTGCGGTATTAAACTACCCTTATTTGGCAATTCAATTTTCTCCCATGATTCATCATTATAACCCGGATCCGTTACACCCATTTCAAGGCCTTGGAATGATTCATATACAGCTACCGAACGTCGGTGGTTTAAAGCTTCATTTTCTTCAACGGTCTTTAAAAATTCCGTGTTCTCTTCAATCTCCTTAATTCTATCATTAAAATCACCCATGGTCAACAGCATATCTTTACTAGTCCATGCTTCAGCTGGAGTCCCTCCCCATGTAGCATCTATTAATCCGACCGGAATGTTCTTATCCTGGTGCAACGATCTGCCGAAGAAGTATGCAACGGCTGAGAAATTCCTGGCAATATCAGGAGTGCAAATATTCCAACTTCCACTTTCAAGATCATCCATCGGGACATCTGAGATCCTGTTTTCAACATAAAACATCCTGATCAAGGGAATGTCAGCATTTTTGATTTCTGTTTCTGCATTATTTACATTGCTTAACTTCCATTCCATGTTTGATTGTCCGGATGCAATCCAGATATCTCCTGCATAAACATCTTTATAGGTAATTGCTGAAGTATTGTCTTTTATCAGAACCTCAAATGGCCCGCCAGTCTTAAGAGCAGGGAATACCAGTAACCAGGAACCATCATCCTTAATGGTTTCAACCGCAACATTGTTTCTGATCTCTACGGAGACCTCATTTCCAGGCATACCCTTACCCCAGAAACTGATTGGCTTATTTCTTTGAAGTACCATGTGGTCACTGAAGATTTTTGGCAAGGATAAAGTTTGTGCAATTGAATAGGTGGATATGAGCAGGATAAATATAAGTACAAGTGTTAATGGTCTCTTCATGGTTTTAAAAATTTGCGTTGTATAAATAGTTAGTTAAATACAGTTAATTTAATGTTCGGTTTACTCCCGTTACAGAATTAAAATGTTTAGCTGATCCTTCCAGTAAGGTATGTATTCTTTCCAGTTGGAATTTTCAATAACCTTTTTATCTGAATATTCACCCGTTAGCGGGTTGAACCAGGAAACTTTAAATCGCGCATTCCCATCACTCTTTATAGTAGTATGAATGGCATAATTGTTCAAAGGAATAAAGTACATATTATTTTCTTTTGTACATTTCAGGCCGGTCCAAAAGGATCTTTTGATTTAATAAAGGTGAATTCAATGTCAATAACCTCATACAATTTGAATTCCTGTCTATCAGAGGCAATAATACAATATCCTGCCTGCACAATCAGAATAAGGGTATTAAAAGAAAGCAACCTGATTTTTAAAGGATTCATAAAAAGGAATTATGTATTTAATAAGATTTTAAAAAACATTGAAAAGTAAAGCAATTATAAAAAATAGAAATTAGAAATCACTTTCATTTTTGGAATATTGCCATGATGAAAGGAATAAATGATGAATATGCAGTATAGAATCCTATTTTCATTTAAAAAGTATATTTTTACGTCAAATTCTGATCGTGTAAATTTTACTGAAACTGATATGTATTATAGCATTATCCGAAAATTCTTTCTCACACTTTGCTTCTTTATCCTTTCGATTTTGCTCTGTTCTGCCGACGTTCTAAAAAGATCCAAATCCGAGCCAAATTTTCTTATTTTTATTGCCGACGACGCAGGTATGGATTTTGGCTGCTATGGTAATTCATTTATAAGAACTCCCAATATAGATAAACTTGCGGAATCCGGATTGCTTTTTGAAAATACATTTCTTACTTCCCCACAATGCAGCCCATCAAGAATAAGTATTTTATCCGGGCAATTTCCCCATACTACCAGGACAGAAGACCTGCACACACCCGTTCCGGCAGGGGTTGATTTTATAACGACCTATCTGAGAGCAGAGGGATATTTTACAGGAAGTAATGGTAAAACACATTGGGGTCCAAATGGTGACAGGCAATTCGACTGGTATAACAGCACATTCGATACTTTCCAGGATTTTTTAAAGGCTTCCAAAGGGAAACCGTTTTTCTTCTGGACAGGATTTTATGATCCTCACAGAGATTATGACCCAGGTATAATTGGCAATCCCCATAATCCCGACAGTGTAATAGTACCTCACCACCTGGTCGATGATGGCAGGACACGTAAGGATATAGCAATGTACTATGATGAAATTGCAAGGCTGGACAGTATTGTCGGCACCTACATGGATATTCTTCATAAAGAGAAATTGCTGGATGACACCTACATTATCTTCTTAAGTGATAATGGTGCGCCCTTTCCAAGAGAAAAAGGTACACTTTATGATACCGGCATCAGAACTCCTTTTATTATCTCCGGTCCGGATGTTCCTGAAGGGGAAATCTATGATGGACTTATGAGTATCATAGATCTGGTCCCAACAATACTCGATATTGCGGAAATTGAGATCCCTGAAAATATGCCTGGTATGAGTATTACTCCTTTGTTGCTTGGTGATCTGATCATATCCCCGGAATTTGTCTACAGCGAACGGAACTGGCATGATTGCGACGAACATATGCGTAGCATCCGTACGGATCAATATAAACTTATTCTTAACGCCTATACTGAAAAACCTCATGGGACAGCAGCAGATCTCGCCAATAGCCCGTCATGGTACAGCCTGCTCGATTCAAAACACGAAAATAAGCTGAATGAGGAACAATCCTTGATATTCACAGTACCACGACCATCAGTTGAACTCTATAACCTTAGAACTGATCCGGAAGAATACCAAAACCTGGCCTTTGATCCAGCTTACCGGCAGATCGCCCAGTACTTACTGGAAGAACTACAGAACTGGATGGATGAAACTGATGATTTCCCATCCAGTTACAGGACCAGAAGAGACCATACTGATCGTATTACCGGTATCAGATATTATTTCGACGTTCCGGATCTGGAAAATGAACTTCCAGAAAAAGATTCTATACCATAATTTATTAATTAATGAAAAAAGAAATATCAGAGCTTATTGAGGTATCTCAGTTTTACGGTAAACAAAAAGATTATACGCTGGGGGGCGGTGGTAATACGTCCTATAAGGACCAGGATCATATATATGTGAAAGCCAGTGGCCATTCCTTAGCAACCATAACCGGGGATGGATTTGCCGTATTAGACCGTAAGAAACTTCAGGCTATGGTCAACAAAAAATACAGTGATGATCCGCAAACCCGTGAGTTTGAAGTGAAAGAAGATCTGATCGCAAGCCGCATTCATCCGGACAGCGATCTCAGGCCATCCGTTGAGACATCATTACACGAAGCGATCAATTATTGCTATGTTGTTCATATGCATCCTCATATGATCAATGGATTGCTCTGCTCAAAAAATGCCAAATCAGCTGTGGGAGACCTCTTTGGAGACAAAGGAATTTATGTCCCATATACTGATCCTGGTATGATCCTCTTTAAAAAGGTTTTAAAATTAGTGGAAGAATATCGTGAAATATATTCTTTAGATCCTAAATATATTTTTTTACAGAATCATGGAGTATTTGTTAGTGCTGATTCAGTTGAAGAAATACATGAATTGTATCAGTATATTGATGATCAATTGATATCTGTTATAAAGGAACGATTAAATATTTCAGGACGTAAAATTAATCCACAGGCTCAGGATCAAATGAAGATATTAACCGGTTATTTATCTGGTAAAAAATTCATTAATTACAGGTTCGATTCACTCATTGAACGATTCACATCCAGTCAAATAACCTTAAGTGGGGTTCTCAAACCTTTTATCCCGGACCAGATCGTTTATTGTAAGGCCTACCCACTTATTATTTATCAAAGCGATAGCTTATCACTAAATTCTGAAGATCTTGAGAGGATGTTTTCAGATTATAAAAAACAACATGGTTTCAATCCAAAAGTAGTTCTTTTCGAAAAGGGACCCCTGGTGGCTGTTGAAGAAAGTAAAAAATCAACCGACCTGGTATTGGATGTGTTTGAGGATGCCATGCGGATCTCATATTATTCTGAATTTTTCGGTGGGCCAAATTTTATGAGCAATGAACAGATCGCCTTTATAGAAAACTGGGAGGTGGAACACTACCGGCAGAAAATTGCAAAGAGTATTTAAGGAATTTTTATAAAGTATCTCTTAGTAAATCATTTTGTTAGCCGGAATACATTTGGTCCGGATTTTCACATCTAGTCTATCTTTCAGTTATATAAACTACTCAAATCTTAGTAGGAAAGAATCTAAACGATAGGCAATGCATGAATTATGCCAGTATCCAATCCTGATAGATAAGGATCCTGTCAGCCATTATTCCCTGATTTATACTGATCTGCAAATTCTGATAGATACGGATCTCATCAGCCGCTTAATTTTCAATCATATAGTTTTCCAATATCGTTTTAGGTGTAGCCTGCCTAAATACACAGAACATCAATTATACTCCACATTCAAATAATTATTATTAAAAGAAATTATCTTCTTTAATTGTCTAATAATCAGTGGTTATTATCGTTATGATTAAAGTATTAAATGATGTAAAATAAAAATTTTGCCTTGTATTTGAATTTTTGAAAACCTAAGCTATCATGAAAAGATTTGTTAAACTAACTATGTTATTACTGTTTATTACCAGCATGGCCTACAGTCAAAAAGTAGCACTGGTAACGTTTTATGTCGATAAATACATCGATTACTCAAAAGCTACCGCTGAGACCAGGGCCAATTATCAGGAAAGGACTCTGGCAGATGATCCCAATTTCGATCTTAGACCTCTTCTTGTAGAATTTTATGAGACTTTCAAAAAAGATTTTATTAAAGACTTCCCTTTTGACATTATAGGTGAAAAACATATCATTGAAACTGATATGTATAAAGCTTATTCTGGCCTTGAAGGTCTAGAGGATACGGATTCGATTGATATATACCAGGAAAATATCAAGGACAGGTTTATTGCCATTGATGGATACAATGTATTGCTTTCTGGAGGAAATATGCTCAGATCCTGGAGGACAGAAGCACACCTGCTGGAAATGTTCCCAGAAGCAGATGGCGTAATGTTCGTGTATATGCACTACCAATTCGAACCAAAGATAGCTATCGGAGGTATGGGTAATGCAGGCATGAGGGCTTTTATCAATATTGACCTGTTCAATAAGGAAGCGAAAAAAGTATTCAAAATGGAAGAGTATGCTACTTCGAAGAAAAGTGTTCCACTTATTAACGGGGTACCTATCATGACATCCGAGAAGGTATTGCCACTTTGTGAAAATGCCACGGAACGACTTCTTGAGGACCTGCAAAAGGAACTTCCAAAACTTGTAAAAAAAGTAGACAAGAAATTTTAATAGCGTATGATTTAGAGAAAGATCATTTAACGCGACAATTAGAATCCTGCTTTCGGGTGGGATTTTTTTATATTGCTTTCTTATTGTTCATCCAGAATGGCACCGATCCAAACCATAAAAAAGTGCCAATTAACATGAATGTTTTATTCTGGTCCATGCTTGCCTCCCCTGTAAACACCAGAAACGATGGGATTATAGTCATGGCAAGACCAATAAAGGAAATAATTATTGTTAATGTTCTCATAGTTCCATTTTATGATTTAGCAATATCTCTTTTTTGCATAAGCATATTTAAGCCTATAAATAATGCGGCAGCTATAAACCAGCCCGGAAGACCCAGGAAGAATACTTCAACCCCCAGAAATAAGTTAAGACCTAATCCGGTAATTAAAGTTATAATCCATGCCAGGCCTGCGGTCCAGTTAAATTTTATTCCGGCTTTTTCTGCATAGAAATCCTGCAGACCCAATTTCCTGATAACATAAAAGTCAATAAATATTACTGCTCCCATTGGCATAAGTACAAATCCATAGATGGCCACAAAATCCAATAATTTCATTACCAGTGCCGGGAAGAAGGCCGCCACACTGGTCACCAATCCAGTTACTAAAGTTACTTTCCAGCGTTTCCATCTGGGATTGATCGATTGGAAGGCCAGTCCGGCCCTGTAAATGGTCGGATTTGCTGTGGTCCATCCTGCAATAACCACGCAAATGGCACCTGCCAGTCCTGCAGCTTCATAAGCAATTTTTCCAGGTGCAAATTCACCACCTGCTCCGTATTTAGAAAGAAAATAGGCATATAGAATACCTGATGACATCCATGCAACATAATGACCTACATACATTCCTGTAGCAGAAGAAAATCCATACTGCCATTTCTTTGCATATCTGAATATGGAAAGGTCAGCCATTCCAATATGCATGGCCATATTGGCAAACCATGCAAAAAACATGATATGCCAGAATGTAAATTTACTCTGGCCCTCCAATGGCACTCCGGTCCATATCTTTGAATTCGCTACTTCCCAGAAATTCCCCGTGGAACTAATACCAAGTTCAGGCATTACTGCAAAAGCTGCAGCTATAAATACCAGGATCATCCACGGCGCTGCCAGATTGGCAAACCTGGATACCTGATCATAGCCTAATATCGCCACTATTGTGATCACCAATCCTACCAACAATACAACCACAACCCATCCTATACTGGTTGGTAGCCAGTCACTCAGTGTAGGCATGGTGATATCAAAAGGTATACCCACAGCAGTTGCTGAAACAGCGATCATGGATCCGGCAAGGAAGCAAAACATCAGGCCATTGACCAGGTTATATATCTTTACAAGGTGCTTCCCGCATATTTTTTCCAACTGGAAATATAAAGTCAATCGTTCTTTTGTTGCGATGGGTGCAGTAAGTAAACCCCAGCTTAGAACAGCCAACAGGTTTCCGATGAACAACCCACCAATTATTGCGGGTGCACTGGCGCCATGAGCCACAAATAAGGGGCCGATAACAAACTCCGTCCCAGCCGTATGTTCACCGGCATACATACCAATAAAGCTCTTCAGGTTCTTAAGTTTGCTTTCAGGTATGGGTTCCCGTTCAAACTCATCAATAGCGTCCAGCTTATCAATGATTTTATTTTTCTTCATGGATAAATATTAAAAAATGAATCTTTCAATATAAATAAAAATTCTGATTCCCGGCCAATTGATCAAAAAAGTATTAGTGAATTATAATCCCGTAGCCACAGAACCTGATCCTCTCTCCTTTCGGAGTTGGTCTCGCATTTTAAGATCTCTGAAAAGAAGTAATGGATCTTGTGCTGCATCATTTCTGATCCGGGCTTCAGCAATCAAGGGTCTGAGATCCGTTCTGAAAGCATCCTGCAATATTTCCTGTGCCCTGGCTACATCATTGTTTTCCCTTGTTTCCTCCAGTTTATCCCTGTCAATAACCAGGGCCTGTGCATAAGCAAGTTTTATTGCCTCAACCGATTGCAACAGATCCTCAAGTGGATCCTTAACATTGTGGGAAACATCTATCATCCAGGCCAGGGGGGCATCATCTTTATTAGCCCCTTCCATACCATAAACCAGCTCATTAAAGATAAGGAACAGTTGATAGGGCTTAATGGCGCCGACTGTCAGGTCATCGTCGGCAAATTTTGAATCATTAAAGTGAAATCCACCTAATTTATGCTCTCCCATCAGTGTGGCGACCACCTGTTCAATATTTGTGTTGGGTAAATGGTGCCCAAGATCGACCAGGCAATAGGCCTTGTGACCAAGCTTTGAAGAAAGCAGAAAGGATGTTCCCCAATCTGGAATAACCGTTGAATAGAAATTAGGTTCAAAAGGTTTATACTCAACAAACATCTGCCAGTCATCAGGCAAATGGTCATATATTGATCTAAGTGAATCCAAAGTTCTTGAGAGTGCTTTTCTGAAATTCTGTTGTCCCGGGAAATTTGATCCATCCGCCAACCAAACAGTAAGCGATCGTGAACCCAATTTTATTCCATGATCTATGACTCCCTTGTTATGATCGATCGCCAATTGACGGATATTTGCATCCGTATGTGCAAGTGATCCGAATTTATAGGATAATTCCTGGTCGGATTGGTCCTGGAATGTATTTGAATTAACAGCATCAAATTTCAGGCCGAATGATTTTGCCAGATTGGATATTTTTATGTAATCCTCAGGAATATCCCAGGGAATATGTAAGGATATGGCCCCGCTGGATTTATTAAGAGCATGGAGAAGACCTACATCTTCAATTTTCTCCTCGAGGTTCCTCGGTTCGCCGCCTGAAGGGAACCGGCCGAACCTTGTGCCCCCCGTGCCCAGGGCCCAGGAAGGAATAGCCACCTGGAAATCTGAGATTTTTTGAATAATCCCTTCAGGATTGAAACCTGATTGATCGAGCTGTCCTGAAATATACTCTAATTTTTTTTGATGGAGGGAACTTAATTTGGCATTGTGTTCACTTATTAATGAAGATTTTAATCGCATATGAAAAAAAAATTAAACGAATTTTTCTAAATGGTAATAATAAGAAATGAATGAGTGAATATATTAAAAAGGTATAATAATAGCTAAATATATCCCTCCAGATACCTGATGACCGATTCTTTATACATTTTACCTATGGGAAGTATTGCGGCGTCAATTTCAATTCCTTCATTATTAAATGCAGAAATCTTTGATATGGGAATAAGGTAGGATCGGTGTATCCTGATAAATCCCTTAGAGGGCAAAATTTTCTCCATATTTTTCATGGGCATTTTACTAATGATCAATCCATTCCTCACATAGATCTTCACATAATCTTTCAAGCCTTCAATATAGTTAATGTCCTCTAATTTAATCTTTACATTCTTTCGGTCAGCCCTCACCCAGATAGATTCCCCGCCAGATCCTGGTATCTTTTTTTGGTCAAGATTTGAGCTGGCTGTCATATTATCCAGGTTATTGAATTTGTTTATAGACTTGAGGAAACGTTCAAAAGAAACCGGCTTTAAAAGATAATCCACAACATCCAGCTCAAAACCTTCAAAAGCAAATTCCCTGTAAGCAGTAACAATGATTACTTTCGGTGGATTTTGTAAAGTTTTAAGAAATTCCAAACCGGTGATTTTGGGCATTTGTATATCCAGGAACATCAGGTCAACCTGATTGCTCTGTAAGTATTCAAAAGCCTGTAAAGCATTTTCACAGGTTTCCACGGGTGTAAAAGTATCAAGCTTGTCAAGATAACTTTTTATTACCTGGGCAGCTATAGGTTCATCATCTACTATCAAACATTTAATTTCATTCATGATGTATTATCCAGATCAATATTAAGGGTAATAGAAAAAGAATTCTTTTCCTCGTGTATATTCAGTTTATGCCGCCTGGGATACAGAATATGTAGTCGTTTTTTTACATTTTTCAATCCGATACCTTCGGTATAGCCGGTTTCATCATTTGAGGATTCAGGCACCCTGGGATTTTTAACCCTGAAGTCCAAATGACCATCATCCACAATGATTCCAATATTCAGCCATTGCATCCCAACTTCCTTACTTATACCGTGTTTGAAGGCATTTTCCACAAAAGGTTGAAGGATCATGGGGGCTATGTTCACTTTATTACTAATTCCATTTTCTGTAAAATCTATCTTCAGCTTACTGTATCTTAATTTCTCCAATTCGAGGTAATCCTTAATATACTGTACTTCACTTTCTATACTTACGTAAGGTTTGTTGCTTTTATAAAGCATATAGTCCAGCAGGGATGAGATTTTAAGAACGATCTGGGGAGCGTTCTCTGATCCTGCCAGAACTAGTCCATAAAGGTTGTTGAGTGTATTGAACAAAAAGTGCGGATGGATCTGCGCTTTTAACAATTTGAGTTCTGCTTCTTTCAACCTGAGCTCCATTTCCATACTCTTTTTCTCCAGGACCAGGTTTTTTTTCTCCGCCACATTCCATTTACTGATCAGTTTAATGGTAACTGCAAACAGTACGACCAGGTAATTCCCGGCTATAAGATATATTATATTAAACGAGGCCGGAACCATATTTCCGACTTTGAAATCAGCAATCACAACGAATGTTAACAGGACTACATTCAATCCCAACGTAATGGAAATTATGAAGGAATAAATAAAATATAAAATGAAAAGGAAATATTTCTTCCTGAGAACATACCTGGGCACCAGATAATAATTCAGAAAATAGGTTGTTGCGATCGTAATAGGCAACAACATAATCACAAATTGAAAGGCACCTCTATAATCAGAGCTTTCACTTCCAAATAACAAGGTATAGAAACTCAATACCAGTATCCAGAAAATGGCGTGAATTAAAATGCGGTATTTTGAATAAGGAAATGAGGTCACAACAGAAAATCAATTTTGTTTAAATTTAAATTTTTTAATTGCATTTCATCTCTTTATTAGAGGAATATATACAGAATTTCGACGAAGTAATGAATTCTATCGACTAAAGGACAAATCAGCCAATTATCTCAGTTGGTCGATTAAAACCCGGCAATTATCTACTTTATTTATTTATTTGTAATACATTATATAATCTTGAAGAAAATTTATGTTCTACATTAAAAATTTAATACTATGAGTACTTTTTTCGAAATGCATATAATGGGAGGCATTCAGTTCATGTCCGTTTTATTTCTGATATTACTGTCTGTAATCATTCTCTCAGTTATTGGTTTTATCCAGGCCTATGGTAAACAAAATCCTAACCTGCCAAGATTAATCAATATTGTACTAGCCATAAGGTTCCTCGGCGGATTTGCCCCGGTGTGGGGTATATTAGGCCAGGGTATTGGCATATACCAGGCATGCATGGCCATCCAGGAAATGGAAGATGTCTCCCCTGCACTATTGGCTGGCGGTTTCCAGGTATCTATGATAACTGCTCTCTATGGCCTGGTCATATTTCTTGTTTCCCGGATCTTCTGGTATATTTTGAAATCCAAATTGAACACGCTTAGTTTAAAAAAGGATTAATTGATCTTTTTCATGATTTTTTATAACAATAAGACAGATTTATTTATATTTGCGCGGTAAATCAACAAAAATCCATAATCAAAACAACGATTACTATGAAAAAGTTAATTATTCTGTCTGTTGTTATAATCGGTTCTGTTTTCCATTACAACGATTCAAAAGCACAGGCAAGCTGGGAAGTAGGCGCTCGATTTGGATCCCGCGGTTCAGTGGAAGCAACAATTCCTGTGGGGATGGCCCCGAGAATTCAACCTGCGGTTTATTTCTATGGATCAAGTAGTCTGCCAAATAGCTTTGGGATAGCCGGATATTTCGATTGGATGTTCAAATTAAGTGACGGACCATCCGGATTGAAATTTTTCCCGGGTGTCGGACCTGAATTTTATTTCGACAACCAGTTCAACATGAGCATTGCTGGAAATTTTGGTGTGGAATATGCATTTGACATTCCACTGACCATTGCCTTCGACTGGAGACCAGCTATATTCTTTACTAATAGTCATGGCTTCGAAGCAGCTAACGTAGGTATTTCTGCTCGATTCAGGTTTGGAGAATCAGTAAAATTTGAGAAAGCCGACTAATCAAAGGAAAATAATATTTCAAAACAAATATTAAAGCTGACCCTGCGAGGTCAGCTTTTTTTCTGCATTTTGGCGTGAGCCTGGATTAAACTACTGATTATTAAAAGTAAATAATGGGACTAAAAATTTTTATAAAAGAATTGGTTTGGTATTTTTCTTGAGATAGAATTAATTTGAAAGATAATCTTTAGTTTATCCAGGGATCATGAACATATCTGAAAGAAGGCGCTTTATTAAACAAAGTTTTGGATTTGCCTTATCACTTCCAACGCTTATGAGTTTCAAAATCAATTTCCAGGAAGTGACCTATCCAAAAATTCTATTCAGAGTGGGATGGAACAATAATGACAATAATGAACTGGCCCTTATCCCCGCCTTATACCGCATTGCTCAGAAAACCATTTTAAGAACTGAATTTTATTTATGGTTGGGAAATTCAGATGAAAAACTGATGGAAATGCTGAATAAGAACTTTACTACCTTGAAGATGGTGACTGGCGAAATTGATGATTCCGGACAACCAACTACAGATGAACTAAAGAAAGTGCTTTCAGAATCAGACTTATTTTTTTATACCCCCGGCTCCTCCACCGAGGTGGATTGGACAGGTGAAAGTAAGGATGGAGTGGAAACCAGGTCACTGCAGTATTGCCTGGATAATGGCATCAGTTATGCACTTCTGGGTCTTGGTAATATCCCGGATGAACAGGAATCACTGGATCGTTTCCTGAAGATAGCCAACGGTGCAGAATTTGTATATAGTACATCATCCACTACTGATAAACTGCTGAAAGATAAAAATATCAAGATCTCAAAAATTCAAACAGCACCTAATCCGCTATTTGGTTTTGACCTCAGAGACGATACCCAGTCAAGAAAGGTACTGAAGGAGTATTACCTGCTCGATAAGGATTTTTTAACCGTTGATTTCAAGGCTCATGGTATTCCTTCAGAGAAACTAAAGGAATATAGCAGGAAAGTTATTGAACTGATCATCAGATGGATTAAAGAAACTGATAAAAATGTGTTACTTCTGCCAAATAATGAGGTAGATGTGGACTATACTGTCAAAAATATATACGATCCCATACCTGAAGAAATTAAAGCCAAGGTAGCAATATCCAAAGAAAGACTGATGCCTGACCTGGCTGCCTCCATATATGAAAAGTCGAGAATAGTGTGTGGGATGACGCTCTTCCCAAGCATCACAAGCATCAATTCCGGTAACCCTGTCATGTTTCTCTCCACGGTTAATTTAGGGACCAGGGCAAAAACCATTGAGGATATTGGTCTGAAAAACAGCATACAGGATCTTGATTCCAGAAGCGAAGAAGAACTAGCGGAAGTGTTGTTGGAGATCGATGACAAATATTTAAATAGCATAATTGAATCTGATAAAGCCCGGGAATATGTCGGCAGGAAACTGGCTGACCAATTTGATGAGATCAACAGGTTCATCAATAAAATCGCAAACAAAAAGGAAAACGAAAAGAAAAAAGAAAAAAAGAAAAAAGGTAAATAAAATTGACAGTATTATACAGGTATCTTTTTTAGTCAGCCTCTTTTATTATAACTTGCTTTAAGTAAATATTCTGGCATTTTTTAAAAATCTATGAGGAATCTACAAAAGGTACTTCATATAAATAATTTTCAATTATATAATTTCCTTTTCTGGTTAGTACTTTGCCTGTTTGAGATTTCTAAAGTCTATTCGTTTATATATTTTTATGATTATCCCTTCAAAGCAGAACAGCTGTTTATCTGGCCTGTATCAAGATATTTGATATACTGGATATTGAGTTTCTGGTTGTTCGATCTTTACCTTAAGACCCGCCAAAAGGCTAAGATCGAATTCATCGCCTATCACATAATTGCCGGCCTTTTTTTTTCTATTTTCCATAAAGTATTATCAGACATTACAGGTATTTTATTACAAAGACTATTTCTGGGACAGGATTCCGGGAATTTTATAGATATAACCAGCCGATGGACTTCAATATTTTTTGATATTCCGGGTAGTTTCATGTTTTACTGGGGCATTATTATATTACTGCTTGGCCTGGATTATTACAGGAAATTTGTCGACGAGCATACCCGTTACCTTGAAATGGAATCACAATTGAGCCGGGCCCAGCTGAAATCACTTAAAATGCAATTGAACCCTCATTTCCTGTTCAATGCTTTTAACACCATATCCATGATGGTAAGACAAGGTAAAGGTGATACAGCCGTAGGGATGATTTCAGGATTAAGTGATATGCTTCGACACAGCCTTGTCAGTGAACCTAAACAATTTGTGACACTGGAAGAGGAAATTGATCTTGTAAAGAAATATTTATTGCTTGAAAGTGAAAGGTACAAGGACAGGTTGACCATTAAATGGGACATAGAGGCATCTTTGCTGAAATTAATGGTGCCAAGCCTGATCCTGCAGCCTATCGTGGAGAATGCATTCAAACATGGCATATCAAAAAACATGGGAAGGTCAATATTGCAAATCACCGTTAAAAAAGAGGATCAATTGCTGAAACTGGAAGTATTTAATACAGGATCCTATCTCCCAATCAACTGGGATATTAATAAAAACAAAGGATTGGGATTGGCAAATACGATTAACCGGTTAATAAAGTTATATAAGAAAGATTATAAAATTCAGATAACCGAAAGAGACCAGGGCGTCGCCGTATTGGTCAAGATACCGGTGATAGAGGAGGCCAATAAACTTACTTAAACTCTTATGTCAGATAAAACCATTAAAGCTGCCATCGTAGATGACGAACCAAGTGCCAGAGAGGGCCTGGAACTAATGCTATCAGGCGATTCGAATATCGAAGTGGCAGGAATATGTAATAATGGAATTGAGGCCATTCAATTTTTGAAAGAAAATCAGGTAGACCTCATCTTCCTGGATATACACATGCCAGGAATAGATGGTTTTGATGTATTGGACAATGTTCCAAAAGACAGATGGCCCTTTGTTGTGTTCATAACTGCATTTGATGAATATGCTATAAAAGCTTTTGAATATCATGCCCTCGATTATATCCTCAAACCCTTTTCAGATGAAAGATTTTTTGAGATGCTCAAAAGAGTGAAACAATCCATTTACAGCAAGAGAACTCTTGAGCAATCCAGGAAATTTGAAGAATTAAAAAATGAACTGAACAAAGGAAAATCACAGAAAACAGATTTTTTCTATGATAAGGAAAACCCAGCTGCTCATAAACTGATTATAAGAGACAGCAGCAAAATAATTATTATACCTGCTGATACTATAGCCTGTATTGAAGCTTTTGACTATTATATTAAGATTCACTATGAAGGGATTTTTAAACTAACGAGAATACCATTAAAGAATATTATTCCACGACTCCCTGAAGATCAATTTATCAGGGTGCACAGGTCGTTTGTTATTAACCTGAATCATATTGACCAGGTCGAGAAAAGAAATAAGGGTGAAACTGTAGTAATACTCAGATCAGGAAAGGAGGTCAGAGTGAGTGATACCTACAAAAAGAAGCTTCTTAAACGAATTCAGCAATCATAAAACTATCTTTACTGCAAATTTTTGCCACTTCACTGCATACATAAATATATTGCTACTGATGATCCGTAATTTCAGGTAAAAGTATAAATATGCTACGAAATTATCTCCTTATAAGCCTTAGACACCTATTAAGGCAAAGAAACAATAGCTTTATTAACCTGGCCGGACTGGCTATGGGTATTACAGTCAGCTTGTTCATTGCACTGTATATACAATCGGAACTTAGTTTTGAAAAGGCTTACCCTTATCACGGGAATATATACAGGCTTGCGTCAACTAACTGGGCCAAGTCTTCGCCACCAGCTTCAGAAGCAATTAAAGATTATTTTCCTGAGATACAGGAATCCGGAAGAGTAGCCCTGTTCAGAGGGGGAAGAAGTATTGCGGTTATTGATGATACCCACTTCCCTATTAATAATGGATACTATGGTGACCAATCGATATTAAGCATATTTAGTCGGGAGTTGCTCTCAGGAAATAAGGATGGCCTGCTGGAGAGGCCTTATACCATAGTATTAACTGATAAACTTGCTAAAACGCTGTTTGGAGATAAAGACCCTGTTGGAGAAGGTTTAAAATTTGCATTCGGTGAAATACAGAATGCCAGGGAATTTGAAATTACAGGGGTGATCCAGGATTTTCCCGAGAAGTCTCATATGAAAATAGAATACCTTGTCTCCATGTCTACTTTTTATGAGGATTATCCCGATGGCTGGACAGGGTCAAGGACCTGGAAAGTCATGTATACCTATCTCTTATTTGATAATGATGAGGATTTTTCGAACGTAAACAGTAAAATAAGGGATTTCCAACTTGATCATCAAATCAATGAATTCTATACTGAAGAGGATCTTATTGCGCGTGGAGACTTTTTCGAACTGCATCCCATCAAGGACATACATCTGAAATCTCACCGGGAGCAGGAAATGGGCCCTAATAGTCATATCCGTTACATATATGTATTTGGTGCATTGGCCATACTAATTATCATTGTAGCCAGCGCCAATTTCATCAACATATTTGTAACACAGGCATTGAAAAGAAGCAAGGAAGTAGGAATCAGAAAAGTTACAGGAGCTTACCGCTCCCAATTGATCAATCAGTTTATTCTGGAAGCCTTTATTTATACCTTATTATCTACATTAATCGCTTTACTCTTATGTAGTTTAGCGCTACCCCTATTTAATGAATTAGCCAATCAGAACTTTACATTCAGAGATCTTATTAAAAGGGAACATCTTTATATTATTGCTGTCCTGATCATAGGCGTGACCTTTATATCAGGCGGGTATCCCGCTATATTTATATCCGGTTTTAAAATAGTAGACAGCATCAAAATAAACCAGATACCCCAGTCTTCCTTATCAAATAGCAGAAAGGCACTGTTAATTCTGCAGTTTATCATTGCAATATTTATGATCAGCAGTACCCTCATCATATCCAATCAACTAAAATATTTTAGAGATAAGGACCTCGGTTTCGATAAAGAGCATATTGTGGCAATATTCACCTATGGTGATTTCAGAAATATTTTTCAACAAAGGAGAGAATATATTTATAATGAATTCAAGAAGCACCCTGGCATTATAGAAACAGGAGCAACCACGTCCTTGATCGGAAATATTTCAAGCATCGAGTTTTTATTACCTGAAGGCATGGAGTATGAAGACAATGATGATTTTATGAGGTTTACCCGCTCAGATGCGGGTTTTATACCTACACTTGGGATTGAGATTCTTCAAGGGAGGAACTTCAGGCCGGTTATTGATTCCTCCGGGGCATTTATTGTTAATGAAAAGGTAGTCGAAATGCTGGAGCTTAAGAATCCTGTAGGCACAATAGCCTCCAATGACTTCTTCAATCATAAAGGCCCGATCGTTGGCGTTATGAAAGATTTCAATTTCGCATCGCTGCATAATGAGATCGAACCCCTTGTGATATCATATCGACCAGCATGGTCCGGCACTATCGTCGTGAAACTTGCCGGTGATCAAATAAAAGATGCGATAGCACATATGGAATATATCATTAAGGATATTGCCCCGGGGAGTATATTTTCATACAGCTTCCTTGATGACCAGCTTAACAACCTGTATTTATCCGAAGATAAGATGAGTAAAATATTTAAAGTATTTTCATTCCTCGCAATCCTGATTTCATGTATGGGCCTTTATGGTCTTGCAGCGTACTCTGCAGAACTAAGAACAAAAGAAATAGGTATAAGAAAAGCCTTTGGGGCCTCTGTTGCGAAAATTCTGATATTACTTTCAAAAGTCTATATAACCCTGATAACCATTGCTTTTATAATAGCTATTCCTATATCAAATTACTTCGTTACGGAATGGCTGAAAAACTTCGCATATCAAACAAATCTAAACTGGTGGACATTTGGTATAGCCGGGATTTCCGTCGGTACGATAGCCCTCCTTGCTGTTGCCGGTAAATCAATCCAGGCAGCAAGAAACAATCCTGCAAACTCTCTTCGTTCCGAATAAAATAAGAGTAGGGACAAAGTAGAAAACAAGCAATAATACAAATTTTGATGCATAGATAGGGCAATTTGTCTGCACACCAATTATTCTATACTTTTGCACATATTTTTAGTCTAAAAAGCAAGGTGATGAATGTATTGAAAGCGACAGCGGGTGTAATATTATTTTTAGTAACAGGCAATCCGGTTTTTCCACAAAGTGATCTGAGTTTAACAGAAATCATGTCCGGCGATGATTTTGTTGGCTACCTGCCAAAGAACATTTACTGGTCAGATAACAGCAAAAGTGTATTTTTTGACTGGAATCCCGATAAGGAAATCAATGAAAGTCTTTACAAAATCGATCTTAAGGGATTAAGTCCCTATAAAGTGGGGATTGATGAACAAAAGCGGTTGCCTGCTAAATATGGTGTTTTATCGGGTGACAGGAGCAGAAAACTATATGAAAAGAATGGAGATATATTCATATATCATATCAAGTCAGAAAAGGTTGATCAGATAACGAATACCATTGATCCTGAATCCAATCCGGTATTTACAAAGAATGAAAGAAATGTTGTCTACAGAAGGGATAATAATCTATTCAAATTATCGCTTACCATAGGAAGTATTACTCAGATCACAAATTTTGTTGAGAAGCCTTCCGAACGAAAGGATAAAAAACAAACAGATCAAAAAGAGTGGATGCGGAATGATGAGATGGTCCTTTTTGAAGTTCTCCAGGAACAGGATGAAAAAGAAAAGCAATCCGAGGCAAGAAGAGATTCATTGAAACCCCAGAGGCCAGTTGAGATCCCAATAAATGGCCAGTACCTTAGCAACCTGACCATCAGTCCTGATGAAAGATACGTGCTTTTCCATCTGATAAAAAGGGCCCCCAACGGGAACAATACAGAAGTCCCCAGTTACGTAACTGAAACTGGATATACAAAAATGCTGAGGGCAAGGCCAAATGTTGGAAGTCCTGAAGGAAGCTGGAAATTAGGGATCATAGATATTGAAAAGGATACTACATATTTTATCGATCCTAAAAATATCCCTGGCATCTTTGACAAGCCTCTCTTCCTGAAGGATTATTTACCTGAAGACAGCACGTTTAATAACCAATATAAAGAACAAAGAAATGTGGTGTATCAGTCACCAATATTTAATAAGAGAGGCGACAAGGTGGTTATGGTAATTCGATCTACTGATAACAAGGACAGGTGGATCATGCAGCTTGATCTTGATCTAGGAGAACTCATATTGCTGGACAGGCAACGCGATGAATCATGGATAGGCGGTCCGGGTATCGGGGAATGGAATTACGAAAGGAATAGCATTGGATGGCTTGGGGATGATGAAACGATCTGGTTCCAATCCGAAGAGACGGGCTACTCGCATCTCTACACCCTAAATACAAGTACAAAAGAGAAAAAAGCCATTACCTCAGGAAACTGGGAAGTATATAGGGTCAAATTGTCCAAGGATATGAGATCTTTCTATATCACAGCCAATAAGGAAGGTCCTTCAGAACGACATTTTTATAAGGTTCCTGTTGAAGGAGGAAATTTAATCAAGTATACCCAGGCCGCCGGGAATTACGAAGTAGCTGTTTCTCCTGATGAGAAGATGTTGGCGATCCGGTATTCATACAGCAATAAGCCCTGGGAAATATACCTGATGCCAAATAAGCCCGGGGCGAAAATGCTCCAGGTTACACAATCCACCAGCCCTGAATTTAATGCATATTCCTGGAGGGAGCCGGAAATTGTTCAGTTTAAGGCAGAAGACGGGGCAATTGTATCTGCCCGTTTGTACAAACCTGATAATCCTGTCGAGAATGGCCCAGCTGTAATATTCGTTCATGGAGCAGGATATCTTCAAAATGTTCATAGATGGTGGAGCCAATACTACAGAGAGTATATGTTTCATAATTTATTGGCGGACCAGGGTTATACGGTTCTGGATATTGATTACAGAGGAAGCCAAGGGTATGGCCGCGATTGGCGAACTGGAGTTTACAGGCATATGGGCGGGAAAGACCTCACTGACCATGTTGATGGTGCCGGTTATCTTGTTGCTGAACACGGTGTCGATCCTGGAAGAATTGGGATTTATGGTGGCTCCTATGGAGGGTTCATAACCATATTTGCGATGTTTAAATACCCGGAAGTGTTCAAATGTGGTGCTGCATTAAGATCCGTTACGGACTGGGCGCATTATAATCATCCTTATACCTCCAACCGTTTGAACACGCCGGTTGAAGACAGCCTTGCCTACCGGAACAGTTCTCCGATATATTATGCAGAAGGATTGGAGGGTGAATTAATTATGTTGCATGGTATGGTAGATACGAATGTTCATTTCCAGGATGTTGTCAGGCTTTCCCAGAAACTGATCGAACTTGGAAAGGAGAACTGGGATGTGGCGATTTTTCCTGTGGAAAATCACGGCTTCAAAGAAGCATCCAGCTGGGCGGATGAATACCGAAGGATCTACGAGTTGTTTGAACGGAACCTGAAATAAGAGATTTTTAATTTCTAAATTAAAGCAAATTTTAAACAGCTGGTTTATTTAATGAAACAGTTTCAACCTTCTTACATCAGATCCCATAGAGAAGGCACTCTCAGGAACAAAATTCTGGAGATAAATGACTCAAATACAAACTGTAACCTGTGCCCTCATCGATGCGGGATAGATAGGACTCAGTTGAACACGGGTAAATGCAAGTCGGGAAGTTTACCGGTTATATCATCATATAGCCCACATTTTGGAGAAGAACCACCCTTAACCGGGAGTCTTGGTTCGGGTACTATATTCTTTGCCAACTGTAATCTATCCTGCATTTTCTGCCAGAACTATGATATTTCGCAATGTGGTGTTGGCGAAGAGATGAGTTATTCAGATCTTGCCCGCATTATGATCAACCTTCAGCAATTTGGATGTCACAATATTAATTTTGTCTCACCAAGTCATATGGTCAATGCGATCCTTAATGCTTTGCCTGAAGCCATCGAAATGGGATTAAATATCCCTCTGGTTTATAATTCGGGAGGATACGACTTAGCTTCCACCATTAAAATACTGGAGGGGATATTTGATATTTACATGCCCGATCTCAAATATATGGATAACAGCATTGCCCATGAATTAAGCGGTATTGATGATTATGTAGAAAGGGCCACAGAATCTATAGTCGAGATGCAAAGACAGGTTGGTGATCTGGAGGTAGATGAATATGGGATTGCCCGGAATGGGATTATTATACGCCATCTTGTTATGCCAGACAACATCGCTCAAACTAATAAGGTAATTGACTTCGTCAGGGAACTTTCAACAAATACCTACTTTAATCTGATGGATCAATATCGGCCGGCATATCATGCCATCTCAAATCCGAAAATAAACAGAAAACTTACAGCTGAGGAATTTCAAAGGGCATATAACTACGCTCTTGACAATGGATTATCCCGAATAGCAGGTTAATATTCTGAAAGGATATAATTGGAAGGACCGTTTCTGGTTACCCCGTCCCCTAGCATATGGTAAAATGCAAACAACTCAAAGGAGAAAGGTATGTAACCTAAGTATCCAAGTAATGGCATTTCGAAGATATACAGGAATTCGACCCCGGGCGTATGATAGATCCATTTAGGATAGGCCAGATAATTCCACATTTCCCAGAAAAAACCACAGATTAAACAACCCAAAGCCAATGAGATCAATGGACGCCAATCTCTGATATCCGTTAAAGAAACAAGGCTACGCTTACCCCTTAAATGATTGACAGAATCCAGGATCAGAAATACAGATAACCATAAGAAGATATAAAAATACCCGGGCCAGATCAATAATAATATCAGCGTGCTAATCCCAATGAAGATAATGGTCCTGATACTGTTAGTACTTGAAGAAATCCTAGGTCCTCCTTTTATTCTTTTTAACCATTTAAAGGAACTCACTAATTCGGCAGATCCAAAAACGGCTGGGATAACAGTCGAGAAGCATATACTGGCATATAAAAAATACTCCAGATCACTGAAATGTTCACGTCCCAGATAAAACCAGTTCTGCGTTCTTAGGTTCAATCCTTCAAAAAGCCACCAGACTGGTATTGAAATGAAAAATAATCCGACAAATTTTTTCGAATTTTTTGATAACGGCGATTCTCCTTTACGTTTATAGACAATTCCGTCAACAGAAAGAATATACCCAAACCATAATGGGAAAAATAGAATATGTGTTCTCAGGCCATCCAGAT
Source organism: Cyclobacteriaceae bacterium (assembly GCA_024644875.1). Lineage (GTDB taxonomy): Bacteria > Bacteroidota > Bacteroidia > Cytophagales > Cyclobacteriaceae > JAGTVG01. The sequence continues at coordinate 23,071 of JAHEGY010000009.1, read as the reverse complement.
GCCAGTTCAAATACCAGGCTGTGATTAAGAGAACCAATCCCATATAAAAATGAAAAGGCAGTCTTATCGGATCTTCCATAAACTTTTGTTTACATATACAAGTTATAGATTTTTAATATGTTATCTATTTACCATCAGGGGAAAAAAACTCAAAATCTCATTTAATATTACATATGTCCTGTGGAATAGAAAGTAAACAGATATTATATTTAATAAGTATTAATTTAAGACATGAACGTTAAAGTACTATTTTTCAGATATTTATAAGAGAGGAATCTGAGCAAATATGCAAAAGATCAAGTACTACTTACTGGAAAGTATTGATGTTCGGATCATCCTTGTAGCAGTTATATACTTCTTGAGTGCGTATTTTGGACTGCTATTAGCATTTAGAGATCCGATAACATCACCAGTATGGCCTCCTGTAGGTATTGGGTTAGCTTTGATCCTCTTTCTTGGCGTAAGAACCTGGCCAGGCATCACTATAGGCTCGCTAATAGCCTATATGCTTGTATTCTGGCTAAATGGGATTGAGATCAATATCGGAACAATTCAGTCTTCAATCATCATTAGTATTGGAAATACTGTTGAAATATTACTTGGCCGATACCTGATGATCAGACTTGTAAAAGACACGGATCCTTTTACAAACACCTATAATACTTTTGTTTTTCTCATCATTGCGTTGGGCATATGCCTTGTCGGATCCTCTTTTGGCACATACAGTTTTTATTTGAACGGAATTGTGACTAAAGAAGAATTTATATCGAGATGGTTTTTCTGGTGGATACCAAATGTAACAAGCGTCCTGCTATTCACTCCATTCCTTCTTTCATGGAAAAGGAAATTCTCCTTACAAATAACCCGTAGAACACTATTCGAATCATTGATCTTTCTATTTTGTCTGGCATTATTTATAGTAATTCTACGCTACGAAACACTTGCACCTACTATTGAGAAGTCGTATCCATTTCTTATAATTCCCTTTTTACTATGGCTTTCATTCAGGTTCAATCTTCAAACCACCTTAACCGGTATATTGATAACCGCTTTGTCAGCAATTTATATTACGATCCATGGTTATGGACCTTTTGTTCTTGATACAAATGAGAATTCCATACTGATACTGCAGATCTTTATAAGCGTTATCAGTATCACAAGCATTATTCTATCATCAACAGTATTTGAGCGACATGAAGCCCAGTTAACGATCCAAAGATTCAATGAAACCCTGGAAACAAAGATCGATGAAAGAACCAAGGAGCTGAATGATGAAATATCATTCAGAAAAAGAGCAGAAGATAAATTGAAGGATACCAACAAACAATTACGGAAAGCCAATGTTGAACTCGATAATTTTGTATATAAAGTGTCCCACGACCTCAGGGCACCCATTGCATCCGTGCTTGGCCTTGTAAATCTTGCCAAAAAGGAAAACAAGTTTGATACATTGAAGCAATATTTCGATATGGTGGGTAGAAGTGCCGTTCAGCAGGATTCCTTCATCAGGGATATCCTGGATCTATCCAGGAATTCGAGATTGTTGGTAGACCGCAAAAAGATCAATTGGCTGGAATTAATAAATGATACTTTTGATCATTTAAAATTCAGTGTTAAGGATAAGGCGATTGAGAGAAAAATTAACATTAACGGGAGAGCCAGCTTTTACTCCGATCAGAGAAGAATAAAAGTGATATTTAATAACCTGATCTCAAACTCCATACGATACTCCAATGGAAAGGATCCTGTGATCGAGATCGATGTTAAAATCAACAAAACCAATGCAAACATAACTATATCTGATAATGGGGTGGGAATTGAAAAGAAACACCAGAAGAAGGTTTTTGAGATGTTTTATAGGGCTACGGACTCAAACGCTGGTTCCGGACTGGGGCTATACATTGTGAAGGAATCAATAGATAAGCTGAATGGCAATATAGACATGATGTCTGATGTTGGCATTGGGACGAAGTTCCTGATATCCCTGCCCAATCTTAAAAAGTAATTGACTTTACTAATTATTTAATCCTCAACTGCAATCATCTGGCCAGACAATTTTAAGACACCAAATAGTAATCTTTTGAGCTTTTATTCTTCTATCTTATCTTCCAATTTATAATAAAACTGAACGATGCAACCAAGTTCTTCAACATAAACCAGTACTTTTCTGGCATCAAATTTATCTACGACACCAGTCATCCCCTTAAAAGGCCCATCCGGAATTTCAACAAACTGGCCCCGCTCAAATCCACTTCCTTCCACCTTGATGTCCGATCCCGCATTTTCAATTTCTTTGATCGCCTGGATCTCAACATCCCTGATTATTGCGGGGTGGCTGGCAAAATAAACGTATTTCATCACACCAGGATCACGTAAGGGTATTTGCCGGTTCTTTTCATTGATATAGATAAAAATATAGGATGGGAACATAGGGATCTGAACTTTCTTTTTCCTGTCACTCCACTGGTGAACCGTTTTAATTAATGGACAATACACTTCATATCCAGCCTCCTGCAAACGGGCACTAACCTTCTTTTCATTCCTGGGTTTGGTATACAGGACATGCCATTTATATTCATTTATCTTTTTTATTCTTTCAATTTCACTTACTGACATTCTTTTAACAAAAGGTTGCTAGGGTTTTACATATGTTAAAAAGCCACATTAGCATTTATCTTTCGGCAATATGATTTCAATAGCTTTTTAAACTTTTAAACCGCCAAAGTTAATATGAAATCTTTTAAATTTTCCTGAAAAGTGTTTCGTATTCTTATACTTTCCTGACTTTTTTTGCAAAAGCCTTTCCTGGATTTACAGTAAATAACTGATTGATTTCCATAGAAGTAAAACCATTCGTTTTTAGCTTAGGAACCAAGTCCTTAAATATTGCAGTATAGGGTGTGAATGACCCTCCCCCCTCTTCTCCGGGTGAGTACCAGCCAGCATCATGTGAAACAAGGACTTTATGTAATAGATCATGCTTTTTGAAATCCTGAAGCCAGTTAACATATTGGTCAGCATTTTCAGGATTCAACCCATCAATACTTACCCAGGCTCCCATTTTTGCAGCCTTTAATCTTTGATTAGGGTCTTTTTCATTTTGTGCGTGCACCCAGATGAAAGCCTCCGGGTCAATTCCCAATGACTGAAGGAGTGTAATTTCCTCGAATGCTGGTATTGCCGGTCCTGTATGCGAAGCAATTGATAATCCGGTTTCCAAATGGGTTTGCCCGGCTGCCTTTACTATCTTCTGGTGCAATTCTGAAAGCGGTCCGGGGGCTACACCTATTTTCATAAATCCTGGCTTTATGCCGGATCCATTGATCCCTGATTCCGATTCCCCAATCCATAGTTCAGCTAAAGATCCAGTGTCCATGTCATAAGCCTTCCCGGGCATATATTTATTATCCGCAGCGCCATAGAATCCCGTATTTGTCAGAAATAGCATCCCTGTTAGATCAGAAAGCTTTTTCAGGAGCTCCGGATCTCTACCGATGTATTCAGGGGTACACTCCACAAAAGATTTACATCCAAATTCTTTTATTTCATCCAGATAGGGTTTCACCGCTTTTATTACCACCTCGTGTTTCCATCTTCTCGGGTCATAATGCTCAGCGCCAATAAAATCAACAAGGATATGTTCATGGGAGAGTGTGAATCCAAGATCAGAAGCTTTAACCATTCCGTTAACAGTCATTATATTTTCTTCTGAATTAATTTGAAATTTATCTCCAAATTTTAATCCGGCAGGAATAAGAGGTGTACAAATTGATAACTTTACGGCATCCTTTAAAAAAGATCTTCGGCTATATCTGTTCATGACTTCGAATTTGACGGGTTACATATTCTTGACTAGAGATTATGAAACATCTTAATAATCTAAATTAATAATTTCATTTTACATTTGATACTTACACTTTAAAACATTACTAACTTTAATGATGTTCTACAATAAATGAAAATCTGTGCATGGTAGTTAAAAAATTTATTAAAATCTATCCAAAAAAAAAAATACGGGTATCTTTGGCAAGAATTTATCATAATGACCTTTATGAAATTTAGCAAAGAACAGTTCTTTATATTGCCCATCTTAATATTGCTCCTGGTCAGCAATTCTACCTGTCAGGAAAAAAACCACACAACCAAGTCCCAGGATGATGACTTGTCAAAAGGGAAAAATGCGAAGAATATCATTTTAATGATTGGAGATGGTATGGGAACATCCCAAATATATGCCGGCTTTATAGCAAAAAAGGGAGATCTCAATATGAAAAAATTTCCAATAACGGGTTTCTCGATAACTTATTCTGCCGATGATCTCATCACAGATTCAGCAGCCGGAGCCACCGCAATGGCTACTGGTACAAAAACCAACAACGGTATGGTTGGCGTTGATCCGAAAAAGGATCGTGTGGAAAATATAACTGAAATAGTTGAAAAAGATGGTAAAAGCACAGGACTTGTAGCCACTTCCACCATAACCCATGCAACTCCTGCCAGTTTTATTGCACATGTTGAAACCAGAAACGATTATGAGAGAATTGCACGGCAATTTCTTGAGACTGATATTGATGTTTTTATTGGTGGTGGGGCAGTTCATTTTATCGAACGTCTTGACCAGAGAGACCTTACTATTGATCTTGCAGAAAAGGGATATGAACTATGTTACTCTATGGAAGCATTGGACACAGCCACAAGTGATAAGATAGCTGGATTAGTCTACGAGGCGAGCCCTCCAACTATGCTACAGAGCCGTAGAGATATGTTATCAAAAGCTACCGCAAAAGCCATAGAAGTATTATCCAGGAATGAAAATGGGTTCTTCCTGATGGTTGAAGCATCCCAGATCGATTGGGGTAATCATCAGAACAATATTACCTACCAGACCCTGGAAGTCATTGATTTTGATAATGTCATTGGGGAAGTTCTTCAATACGCCCGGGAAGATGGGGAAACTCTGGTAATCGTCACCGCCGACCATGAAACCGGGGGACTTGGAATAAACGGAGGGAATTTAAAAAAAGGAGAATTAGATCCAGGTTTTACAACCATGGGGCATACAGGTGTTATGGTCCCGGTACTGGCTTACGGGCCGAAATCAGAATTGTTTAGCGGGATCTATGATAATACTGAGATCTTCTTCAAAATGCTGAAGGCGCTTGGGAAAGACAATCCATCCGAATAAATGACATCTTTATCTTTAGTTGAATCCTTAGTTGAGGATACCAATTCAATTAATAAGACCCTGAAAGACCGCATATCTCCACTCTCCGAGAATCAACTCAACTGGAAACCATCTATCGAAAAGTGGAGTGTATTAGAATGCCTTGAGCATATTAAAACGAAAAATCCCGCCGACCTGCATATTTACAAGCCAAGGCGGGAATTTTGCCTAGTTATTTCGAGATTGATCCTATTTATTTAACCTGTATATTTCTACTCCACCAACATCAGTCAGAAAATCAGCCCTTTTGATCAGTTCATTGATCATGTTTGATTTTTCGTTACTACAGCGTACCAGCCGATTGTCATGACTATAAACTTTGACCTTTACATTCACACAATCACCGAGATCTTTAAACTCTTCCATGAAATTTTCCTCCATTTCAAAAATTTCATATTCCGCTTCGATTGTTTCGGTATTGATGGTTTCTGCAAAAGTCGGTAACGAACTCACCCCACAAATAACAAATAGCATCAAACTGAAAATGATTACTTTGTATATGTTATATAGAGTTTTCAATAAAGTGTCCGTTTGTTGTCACTCATAATAATGCCAATCACATGCCAAAATTTATAATATTCTGATTTACAGATGATTACAAATATTGCCAATAGTGAACCTGTACAAAAGCGCACACTTTTATGGACGTCTGGGAACACAATATTTTGATCTGCCTAAAAATATTTTCAGATTACAGGTAACTGGAGATCTGATCACAATAAAATTCAACGAATTCATACCTTTTCTTATACCTGTATTGCATCACCCATCTTGGGTGAGGAAGGGCTAAAATTTTATCAAATAGTAGATTTTGCTCATTAATCCTTTTCAGATAGTCATGGTTTTTACCTCTTCCTAAGGAAAAAGCGATTTTTGTATTGGCCCCGAATTTGATCTGCTGTTTGAGCCACTTAATAAATTGAGGTTCATATTGTTTCACTAAAAAATTATTGTCGTAGTAATTAATATTTTTTTGGTTCATCACGAATCCCAGAGGGGATACTGCTGTGAGGTAGCATGTACGAAAGAATATATCCGGACCCCCGAAGTGCTGCACAACATCATATACAAACCTGGAGGACAATTCATGTCTCTTAGGCAGATCATTTTTTATCTCAAGGGTATTCTCCAGGTGGATGGGATCTGTAAAAGGTATGGCCGTTAAGCCCCCTCCAAACCTCCCGGGATTGATTCCTATCAGAAATATTCTTGGATTAGTATCATTATAATACTTTGAATAAAACTGTTCATTTAGCCGCTGCACCTGCTCATCCTTCATAGGATTCATAACCTCGATCCCATCCGGGATCCCTGATACCGAAAAATCCAGGTCTTTATAAAATTCAAGTACTTTTTTCCCGAAAGTCATGTCATATATTTAATAATGAAGTTGGTTGCTTTTGCTCATGGCTTTAATTTCCTGCTAAAACGGTTTAGGACTATGCCGGATAAAAAGATGGTCAGTGTTCCAATAACAACTATCATATTGGTGTGAAACGGACTTCTAAGATATCCCATATTGTCAGGGATTAATGCAGGAAAGGTCATCCAGGAGATCACCAGAATTCCGATTGTAACTGAAATTTTGGCAATAGCATTTCCGGTAGTCCTTGAGAAAAATCCTAAAAGAAAAAGGCCCAGCATTCCGCCTGCAAATATCCCGGAGAGTTGCCACCAGGTATCGAGGAGGCTTTCAATCCCAATAAGTGCCAGTGAAAAGAAGGTTCCCAGGATTCCCCATACTACTGTACTTATCTTTAACACCTGCATGGATTGTTTCTCAGTAGGTTTAGGTTTAAGATACCTTTTATAGAGATCCGACCAGATGATGGTTGCTGAACTATTTAAACTTGAATCCACACTGCTCATAGCAGCCGCAAATAAGGCTGCTATCAGCAGACCTGTAATCCCCCGGGGCAGTCGATACACCATAAAAAAAGGCAGTACCCTGTCCCCTATTTCAGAATCATTAACCTTAACAGATCCCATCGAAATGGAAGATTTCCTATTGTCATCATTCATATCACCTGGGGGTGTTTCACTGGAGGATAAGGATTTTTCATTTAGGGATTCTTCTCTTAAAGATTCTTTAACCAAGGGCTCCAGTTTTTGTGGATTTTCCTGATAATAGACCCATAAACCGGTACCTATAAAGAAGAATAGAAGAGATACCGGAATATATAATTTTGCAGCCATCCAGACGGACCTTTGTGCTGAGCCAGTACTTTTAGCCGTATGATAACGCTGTATAAAGCTCTGGTCTATACCAAAGTTGTTCAGGTTAATAAATATCCCATATAACATTACCACCCAGAAAGTGGATGACGTAAAACTCAATTTGAAACTCCCCAGGCTGAATTTGTTAGCAACCATTCCTTTTTGAATTATGCCCATGAATCCGCCCTCTACATCAATACATAAAATGACCACTATGAGAAATGCTCCGAGCGTTAATACGACGCTTTGGATCACATCTGTCCAGATTACGGCCTCTATCCCACCCAGTAAGGTGTATAATGTTACCAGTACACCCATCGCAATGATGATGTAAGCAATGTCGATCCCGATCAGCGCATTTAATACCAGGGATACACCAAACATAATGGAAGCCATCCTGGCTAGTTGGGTCAGAAGATAACAAATATCCATGTATAACCTGGCCCAGGGACCAAATCGTTTTTCCGCATGGGCATAAGCCGAGATATTTCCACTTTCTCTGTAAAATGGGACAAAATACCGTGATGCGATCCATGCGGCAATTGGAATAGCCAGGCTGAAAACAAAAGCGTTCCAATTGCTCCCATACGCCTTCCCGGTTACACCGATATAGGTATTGCTGCTTAGATAGGTGCCGAAAATAGACAGGCCTACTGCCCAGGCCGGCAAGACACCCCCTGCAGATACGAACTGATTGGAATTAGCTCCTCTTACAGCAAAATATACACCCATCAACACTATGGCAAGTACGTAAATTGCAATAATGATCAGATCAACAACAGGAAGACTCGACATGTTTTTATGCGTTTGGATTAGTATATCCCATATGCTGAAAGATGTTGGGATAAAAACTAAATAACTCTATCATTTTCGTAAATTAAAAAATAAATATGATATTAGGTTTTTCAACCGGCGTGATTTTCAAAACGGTATTATATGAAATTCAATACAGCCTTCTTGATCAGGATCTCTTTGGTATCCGCCATGGGCGGCCTGCTGTTTGGATACGATTGGGTAGTAATAGGCGGTGCAAAGCCATTTTATGAGAAGTTTTTTGATATCGCCGGGTCGCCTAATTTACAGGGATGGGCCATGAGCAGTGCATTGCTTGGCTGTATTGCCGGGGCAATGGTATCAGGCATATTGAGTGAAAAATACGGACGGAAGAAATCTTTAATTATTTCCGCTTTCCTTTTCAGTTTATCAGCTATTGGAACCGGTTTTTCAAATGATCTGTCTACTTTCATAATTTTCCGTTTGCTTGGCGGGATTGGGATTGGATTGGCCTCTACACAATCACCAATATACATCGCTGAAGTAACTCCGGGTACATTGCGTGGAAGATTTGTTTCTCTCAACCAACTGACTATAGTTATCGGGATCCTGCTGGCGCAGATTACCAATTATCTGATTGCAGATGCGATAGATCCGGGTGCTACCAACAATGAAATCGTAAACTCCTGGAATGGGCAGTGGGGCTGGCGATGGATGTTCTGGGCAGAGTCAGTTCCCGCCCTCCTATTCTTTTTCCTCACATTTGGAATTCCGGAAAGTCCGAGATGGCTGGCAAAGTCAGGATACTGGTCAAAGGCAGAAAAAATTCTCCTTAAGATCGGAGGTCTTGATTTTGCAAATTACTCCAGGGAAGAGATCGCAAAAACTATTCAAAATGTTACTGACCGGTTCAATCTAAGTGCGCTTGAACAAAGAAATATATTTCCAATATTAATTTTAGGAGTTGTCCTGGCCGTATTTCAGCAATGGTGTGGGATCAATGTGGTTTTCAATTATGCCGAAGAAGTATTCGCTGCAGCTGGATACGGGATCAGTGATATCCTGTTTAATATTATTCTGACCGGAACCGTTAATCTGATATTTACTTTTGTGGCAATAGTTACCGTCGACAAATGGGGCAGGAAAAAACTGATGTTGCTCGGGGCTGCCGGATTGGCCATATCCTATATAGTTCTTGGTTACTTATATTACCTCGAAATTCAAGGGTTCATGGTTGTTTTAATGGTGGTCACAGCGATAGCAGTATATGCGATGACACTGGCACCGATAACCTGGGTTGTGCTCTCTGAAATATTCCCCAATTCAGTGCGTGGGAGTGCTATGGCAGTAGCTACTGCTGCTCTATGGGTGGCTTGTTTTATCTTAACCTACACCTTCCCCTGGCTTAATAAAATTCTGAATTCCTATGGCACCTTCTGGCTCTATGCATTTATTTGTATTGTTGGATTTGTTTATATTAAGAGAAAACTCGTCGAGACCAAAGGCAAGACCCTGGAAGAAGTTGAAAACCTGTTAACCAAGAAATAGAATGACATGTTAAGATATTTATTTGATCTCATCATACTACGAAAAATGGCAATAATTGTCATATTTCTTCTGTCAATAATGATCGGTTGTCAGCCTGAAAAAGAAAAAATGCCTCCCAATTTCCTGTTTATCTTGGTTGATGACCTGGGATGGACCGATTTGGGATGCTATGGAAGCACCTTTTATGAAACCCCTAATATTGACAGGTTCTCCGAGAGATCCATGAAATTTACGGAGGCATATGCCGCCTGCCCGGTCTGCAGTCCAACCCGGGCAAGCATTATGACCGGAAAGTATCCAGCACGGTTAAAGACGACAGACTGGTTTGGAGCGCCTCAACCCTATAATGTTGAAAAGCACTGGACAAGAAATAAACCATTGATCCCGGCTGAGTATATAGAATATATGCCCCTGGAAGAGATCACGATTGCTGAAGTCCTGAAAGAAAATGGGTATTCTACTTTTTTTGCAGGCAAATGGCATCTTGGAAAAGAAGGTTATTATCCAGAAGACCAGGGATTTGATATCAATAAAGGCGGTTGGGAAAGAGGAGGCCCCTACGGTCCCGGAAAGTATTTTACGCCATACGGGAATCCAAAACTGGAAGATGGGCCAGAAGGTGAGCATTTGCCGGATCGCCTGGCACAAGAAACCATTGATTTTATATCAATACAAAAAAACAACCCTTTCTTTGCTTATTTATCTTTTTATTCTGTTCATACCCCATTGATCGGGCGTTCTGACCTGGTGGAAAAATATCAGGTTAAATCAGAATCGGTTGATTTTGAGGGAGAAGAATTTATCCCTATAAATAATAACAGATGGAGGCAGGTACAAAATCATGCTGTCTATGCGGCAATGGTAGAGGCCATGGATGAAGCAGTTGGAAGGGTCTTGAAAGCACTGGATTCTTTGAATATTTCGGATAATACTGTGGTGTTTTTTATGTCAGATAATGGTGGTCTGAGCACGAGTGAAGGTCATCCAACAACGAATTTGCCTCTAAAGGCGGGCAAGGGTTGGTTGTATGAAGGTGGTATCCGTGAACCAATGATCATCCGGTGGCCAGGGGTGTCGGATCCGAATAGTGTATGTAACTACCCGGTAACCAGTACCGACTTCTACCCTACCATCCTTGAAATGGCTAATATCTCACTCAGGCTAGATCAACATATCGATGGGATAAGTATGGCTCCCCTATTGAAGGGTGAGGAAAAGCTATCAAGAGATGCACTATACTGGCATTATCCGCATTATGGAAACCAGGGAGGCAGTCCAGGATCCGCAATACGATCAGGGGATTACAAACTCATAGAGTATTTTGAAGACGGGCACCTGGAGCTGTATAATTTATCTAAAGATATTGGTGAATCAGAAAACCTGATTGAAATTAGGCCAGAAATTGCTGATTCGCTTTATAAACAGCTCAAGCAATGGAGACTGGAGGTCAAGGCCAGGTATCCATCTGAAAATCCGGCATTTGTACCGGAATAGGGATTGATTATATTACCGGGATCTTAACCCGGCCTCCAGTACTGTGAACATTAATTATCTCATTACGAATTCGATAATAATGTTCAGGGTATTTCATGCTCAGATTGGAAGGTTTTTTCCCAACAATAATCTCGATCATTGCTTCTCTGACTTGTTGTGGGCTCATCTTTTTCATAACAGAAATTATTACTTTACACTTAATAATTATACTGTTAATGGAAAATCCGGGAAATGGTAACCCATCTTCTTCCGAAATAAGCAATGATTATCATCTGGTTGGTTTTTAACTTGAACCTTCTTCCTCACCGTGATTACGCTTCAGATACAATTTGTTTACCTTTTACATATATAGCTTTTCCAAGAAAATAATTCTAAGAACGTAGTGAAGGTAATGTCATCCAGTTTCATTGTCTACTTTTGAAGAATTACCTTCTTCATCCAACCAGAAAAGGAACATTCTATACCCAAGAGAAAGCACAATTGCTCCTGTAAACAATCCTATAAAGCCAGAAAGCATAAATCCTCCTACCACACCGAGGAATATTACGAGCATAGGTACAGGAGCGCCCTTACCAAGTAAAATTGGTTTCAGTACATTATCGGATACAGAAGCCAGAATTAAATAAATTGACCAAAACACAGCAGGAACGGTACCCATTATCGAGAATAAGTAAACGAGAATTGGAATAACCAGAAGGGTTGGTGGAAGTTGCAATACGGCTAGCAAAAAAACCAATACTGCCCATAGTCCTGCATAGGGTACACCAGCCAGTAAAAAACCAAGGCCTATAAGTAAAGACTGGATAACGGCCACTCCTAATACTCCTTTAGTTACATTACCCACAGTACTTTCTGCAAGCTCGGAAATTGAATCACCACGCTCCCCAATTAACCTCCTGAAAATCGTTTTTGAAATATCTTCTGTCCTTTTTGTGGCCAGAAGGATTCCGGCAATTATAATGGCCAAAACGAATTGTACTATACTTGTTGTAACATTAAGAATGCTATCGACAAAAGATTTACCAAAATTCAAAATCTGATCACTATATCTTGTGGTGAAATCATCTATATTCTCCGATGCCAGCTGCCACATATTGAAGGTTTTTTCTCCAATCAACGGCCAATCCTTGACTTTTTCCTCAGGTGGTGGGATGGTCAGGGTTCCTGCCTCAAGGCGGGTATTTAATTCCTTTGCACCGTCGATCGCGGATTCTATCAACCACCAGCTTGGTAAAATAAGAATGAGCAATCCTATAACAATGATTATGGTTGCTGTCCACGTGGGCCTATCTTTAAGTCGGGCATTTATTGCATTATATAGTGGAGCCAAGGCTAGAGCAAGTATGATACCCCATAAAATGACTCTTGAAAATGGATATAGAATTTGAAAGCACCAGGCAATTAACAATATTAAAAGTGCCAACCTTATGAATATTTCAATGGCCGCATGAATGGGTGGAGTATGGTTTTCATTATTCTTCATGATGGAGTAATAAATTATAAGACAGGTATCAATTTATAAATTTTATTTAAGTTATCTAGTGTCTGTATTGTTCTTTTACAGATGTTTGGGACTATTAGTTAAAATTATGTGACTAAAGAGTATGATACAATATGTGAATGTGGAATAAAGGTATAAGAAATGGTTCTAGGGGTAGGAATAATATTCCAAAGGCTGGAATAAAGGCCCCATAATCTGGAAAAACGTCTCATCTTGAAATAACTTTATATGTTTAAAATATATTTCCTGATTTTAATTGTCACCTACACTCCTTTTATTGTATTTCTTTGATTCTGATTACTCGATTTCTTATTTTTAATCAGATCCTTTTTTCACCTCCTAACAAAAACCAAATTGATATATATTAAAATGCTTAAAACAATTCTATTACGATTCATACTATGCCTGGGAATCATACATCTTTCTGGAATATATAGCAGTGCTCAAACCAGGATCAACATTCATTGTGATCAGCCCCAATTTACGATGGCCGGTGGTATCGGCGCTTCTTGGCATGCCATCAGCCTGGATCAAAAGCACATTGATATCTCACCGGAATATAAACATGCCCTCCGGGTCCGTAACTCTCGGGGAAGCGCATGGGGTGGTAATCCACCTATCAGTCAGACTGCTGCCTGGCAGCAGATCTGTGACCATGCCAGCTGGTTGGGCCTATCGTGGCTGAGGGTGGAATTGAGTATGCGGATGTATCAACCGGAAAAGGGAAAATTCGATTGGGAAAATGATGAAATGCAGGCATTATACAAAATTCTGGAATGGGCCGAATCAAATCAGGCGGATGTGTTCCTTCAACAAATGTGGAGCAATGTAAAATGGAATTCTTATCCGGATGTACAACCTTTGATCAGTGCCCCAAGATCACTGCCGGACTTTGCTAATGGAATAGCCACTTTGGTCGATCATCTGGTCAATAAAAAAGGATACACCTGTATTAAATGGGTGTGTCTTTCGAATGAGCCACCCGGAGGTACCTGGGGACACTGGTGGAGCAGTTCTGAATACGGAAGAAACACTCCTTTAACTCCAGCCCTGAAGGAAGTCCGAAAGGCACTGGATGAAAAAAACCTAAATATTCCGATATCAGGACCGGATTGGACGGATCTTCCACCTTTTAATGCTGGAAAAATTGATTTTGATGCGTATATCGGAGCTTATGATATTCATTCATATCATGGAATTAATGATGAAAAACATGCTGAATTAAAAAAATGGGCGGAATGGGCCAAAAAACATAAAAAGCCATTATTCCTGTCGGAGATTGGCCGTCAGGACCTTGTTATGGGTATCCGGGAACCGGAAAAGACAAGAACCGGGGATGTGGTTTCAATGGCAGAATCCTTATCAAATGCAGAGGATATCCTGAGAGGTTTGTCAGTAGGTGTTAGTGCATTTAATCGATGGAGCTTTACCAACCGGGGAGACCTGGATGGACAATGGCAGCTTATCCGTACCTGGAACCTTGAAAAAAAGGAATTTTATGATATTGTGGAACCTGAACCTGTATCCTATTATGGATATGCCATCATCACACGCTTTCTTCCAAAACACTCAACCGTTGTATCCACTGAACCTATTGAGAATGATGCAATTTTTTCGCAGACGGTGAAAACACCTTCCGGGGATATCACCACCATTATTTTGAATAAAAGTGATCAGGAACAAACCATCGAATTGCAGATGGATGGAATAAATGAGTCTACCTTTTATCTAAACAGGGCAATTCAGCAGGAGGTATCTGAACCGGACTTTAAAATGAATCCGGTTAATACATACTCGATAAAACCTGAAGCCTTATTAAGTCTGACCCTTCCGGCTGAGAGCATTCATGCCTTAACCACCATTCATTTACTGCATGAAGAACCGGCTGTTAAGAAGAGGTAATATGCTTTGGTTAAATACATGGAATATTAAAAGATATGTTGATAAGCTGGAAGAAATGAGGTTCGCCAAAAAATATAAATTGTAGGAGACCAATTTCACCCGGTAACCATAATTAAATTGGGTTAGTTAAAGATATTTTTGATATATTATATTCTTCAAACTCAAAATATAGAAAACATGAATATTCGTAAGACAACTTTTACATGCATATGCCTTTTATTTACGGGTTTAGCAACTCACGGCCAGGGCATACCTATAGGTGAAACGATTTTCATAAGCAACTCCCCTCTGAAAAAGGATATTGATCCTGGAGCTTATGAAACGTCTATGGTATCTGAGATGATACCTGCATGGAATAGTAATGCTGCTGGTACCGCCATGTATCTGCTAAAAGCTGACAGGGGAGATCGGAACGGGGAATTTTTGATGGTCTGTGTTGCTTCTGATATAGAAACTGGCAGGCAGCTTACCAATGGAAGTCCATTCAGGGATCAATCGGTGGCTGTGGTAGCTGGTGATCTTTCAAAACAACCCTCAGCTTTCCTGGAAGATCCTGATGCATATACTGAATATCAACTGCTGGGTGGTGATCGCATTACGCCTCTTCCTTCGGTCGAGATTTTAGGAATCCACTACATGAAGGTTAAACCTGAAAAGAAAAAGGAATATGAGAAATTCGTAACTCAACAATTACATCCAACCGTAGGTAATCTGGTACATGATATGAATCTATTGTATTATAAGGCTATCGATGGGCAGGATAAAGACACTTTCATCACCATTTATGCCATAGAATCCATTGAAGCGAGGGAAAGATTCTGGCCAACAGGAGGACAGGAACAGGATATCGTGAAGCAACTATTCGGTCCATATAAAGACCTCGCTAAAGAATTGGGCACTTATCTGGTTGAAGATTCGTACCTGAAACCTGAGTCGGGTGGTGGTGCAGCAATCTTTGAGAGTCTTGAATGGACAGATTTTATTGTGCTGGATTAAATAAACAATCCAAAGTCTCCTAAATATTGAATATTGATCTGGCCTTAATTCCATCCTGAAATCCAAACATTTAGTATTGCTTGCTGTTATTTTATAAATTACCACCAATAAGCTTTCTCAGAAGCTAAAATCTCATGGATCTCAGGCAATTCGGAAATACATCACTCAAAGTTACAAAAATAGGTCTCGGACTTGCTGCTCTTGGAAGACCTGGATATATAAACCTGGGGCATGCGGAAGATCTTGATCAGAAGTATGACCTGAAATCAATGGAATCGCATGCCCATAATATCTTAACACATGCTTATAGTAAGGGGATCCGTTATTTTGACGCTGCCCGAAGCTATGGAAAAGCTGAAGAATTCCTGTCGAGCTGGATTAACGATCGCAATGATATCGGGATAGGATCGAAATGGGGATATACTTACACAGCCGATTGGAAAGTAAATGCTAAACATCATGAGATTAAAGAACACTCCATTGATGTTTTAAAACGCCAGTGGCAGGAGACCTTGAATACACTGAACCGTAAGCCCGATATCTATCACATTCATTCAGCTTCCATAGAAAGTGGTGTGCTTGAAAACAAACAGGTACTTGATTACCTGTGGCAATTGAGAGAAAATGGGCTGATCATTGGCTTATCTTTAAGTGGACCCAGGCAAGCCGATACCCTGGAAAAATCACTGGAGATCAAATCATCTGAAAAACAGTTGTTTCAATCCGTACAGGTCACATGGAATCTACTGGAAAGATCAACAACAGAAGCTATTTATAATGCAGTAAAAGCCGGTTATGGAATCATTGTTAAAGAGGCTTTAGCCAACGGTAGACTAACCGATAAAAATACAGCCCCTGAATTTCAGGATAAGCTAAAAGTGATTACTGAAATTGCAAATGAGTATCAAATCGGGATTGATGCTATTGCGATCTCTTATATTCTGCATCAATCGTGGATTTCAGTAGTACTGAGCGGGGCGGTACAGAAATCACATTTGGATTCCAATCTTGAATCTTTACAGATAGAGTTAAATCCGGGCAAAATTGAAAAACTTAATCAGCTGGTTGAATCTCCCGAAGAATACTGGCAAACACGATCAGCACTGAAGTGGAATTAGAATTTTAAATATTTAATTCCACTGACCTGGCTTTTAAGTATGCTTCAAGTGTCATAACAGGAATCTCACTATTTTTAAAGTCTTTAACATTTCTGGTGAGAATAATATCAATTTTAGAATGACTGATAGCACTGCAGCGCTGCAAAGCATCTTCAAGATCATTGAATTTAGAGTATAAAGTAAGTATCACATCCTGCTTGCTAATGCTTGTGATTCTTGTTATTATCAGAAGTTTTCGAAGGTTGTTCACTATTTTCTTATGGCTGGCAGGTTTCCTGAGTATATAGCAGCAATTACTAATGGTAATGGGAGCTATATAAGCATTAATCTTACCCCGCTCACTCTGTTTAAAAATTATTGCAGCAAAAATAGAGTACGACAAAAGAGTGGTAGTGGAGGTAACAGGAAAGGTGATGTAGTCTGGATAAGAAAACAAAAGGATCACCTGTTATGTTCAAATTCAAAAACCTAAATAGGGGGTCTAGCCTTAAGAAAATCTCCAGTGGACATATTTAGCGACTGGCCAGCTTGTAGCGTTAGATTCCCGCGGCGCAAGGAACGACCGCAGGAAGTGAGTGGAGCCGCGAGGGGGACCGAACGTTAATAAAATGTCCGTTGGTCATTTTTAGTGAGGGGCCAGCTTGCAGCGTTAGATTCCCGCGGCGCAAAGAACGACCGCAGGAAGTGAGTGGAGCCGCGGGGAATCGAACCCCGGTCCAGATAAGGAAACCAAAATGCTTTCTACATGTTTAGTCCGGTTTATATTGTCGGGAAAAGCCAAGGCACCAGACCTGCCTATGAAATCTCCGTAGCTGCGGTTGTATTCGCGTTTACATCACAGCCCTGTAACCGCTAGCCCTGCGTATCGATGCCTCATTGTCAGCGCGGCAAGGCGAGGCGCTAACGAGACATAGCAACTGTTTTTTAAGCTGCTAAGGCGTAATTATTTTCGCCATTTACGATTGTGATAGTTTGTTGAACAGGTAATACTAACAACACCCGACATGCTTACACTTGATTCACACCTACTGTCAAATCCAGTCGGCCCCAATGTGTCTACAAATCTAAGAACGATATTTAATCAATAAAAGTTCGCAGCCATATTATTATTTATACAACTATTTACTCAGGATTTTTTTCATCTCATGTTGGTGGTTACTTTTGTAGTGTTTATCTTTCGGAAATGGGAAATTATATCGTATCTGCCAGGAAGTACCGGCCAACAGGTTTTGAAGAAGTTGTTGGACAGGATCACATTACCACGACTCTGACAAATGCGATCAAACAGGATCAGCTGGCTCAGGCGCTGTTGTTCTGTGGTCCGAGAGGTGTTGGGAAAACAACCTGTGCGAGGATCGTGGCTAATATGATCAATGGTTTTGACCAGCAAAACGATCAGGGATCATCAACCGCTATGAATATCTATGAACTGGATGCAGCCTCCAACAATTCTGTAGATGACATCCGGAATCTAATCGATCAGGTCCGTTATCCACCACAGTATGGCAGATATAAGGTCTATATCATTGACGAGGTGCACATGCTTTCCAATCAGGCTTTCAATGCTTTTCTAAAAACATTGGAAGAACCTCCATCCTATGCAATTTTTATACTGGCTACTACGGAAAAACATAAAGTGATCCCAACTATTCTGTCCAGATGCCAGATCTTTGATTTCAACAGGATCCAGATATCGGACATTACGGACCGCCTGGAGAATATAGCACAAAAAGAAAATATAGAAGCGGAACATGAAGCATTGCATCTACTTGCTCAAAAGGCTGATGGAGCGCTGCGGGATGCCTTATCTCTATTCGATCTGATCGTTACTTATTCTTCCGGGAATAAGATAACCTATAAGGATACCGCAAAAAACCTCCATATTCTTGATTACGACTATTATTTCGAGATTACGGAGAACCTGCTTCAGGAAAATCTATCAAAAACCCTTACCATCTTCAATGATATCCTGAAAAAAGGATTTGACGGTCAGAATTTTATCGTTGGCTTGGCCGAACATTTCAGAAACCTGCTGATAAGCCAGGACTCTGAAACCATCAACTTGCTGGAAGTATCAGAAAACGTTAAATCAAGGTACCTTGAACAAAGCAAAGTAGCCAACAAGGGCTTTCTTCTCTCTGCTTTGAATATCAGTAATCAATGCGATATCTACTATAAAGGAAGTAAAAACCAGAGACTGCATGTTGAAATTGCCCTGATGAAAATGGCGCATTTAAAATCCGCGCTCAAAATAAAAGACGTTCCCTCCTCTCCCGTGCAGGAGCAAAAAAAAAAACAGCCTGAGGTAAAACCTGAGGTTAAAGGGGTCGAAAAAGAGACTTCTACCATTCCAAAACCAGATAAAACGGCACCTGCAGTACAAAAGGATGAAGAATCCGTGCCTTCAGGACCGAAACCAGGCCTTAGAGAAGCTGCCAACCGGGAGGCTGGAAAAAGGTTTGTTGCAGAACGGGGGGCTCATAAATCAGAAGCTAATGATCAAGAGGCAGGAAAACCAGGAACGGCAGAAATTGTGAATGGTAAATCAGAAGCAGTAGCCAGGGAGAGTATCGAAACAGAATCGGTTGAAGGAGAGGTTATTACAAAGGGGAATAAAGTACAGGAAGCCGGCAAACCGGAGACTGAAAAATCTGAAAAAGAAATATTAAAACCTGTAACGGTAAGTTCTGATAAAACTGATCAGGCAAAAGTTGATGAAAAAGAAGTCGAACCAAAAAAATTGGATCTAACTGAGAAAGCGAAACAAGTAACCAAAAAAACAGTAAGCATCCCGGACATCAATGAACTCAAAAGTAGAACAGGGCAACCGGTTCCTGCAAAAAAAGTTGAAAAAGCACAGACGAGGAAAAAGGACGATGATCGCCAGAATACATTTTCTGTGGATCAACTGAAAAAGGAATGGGAATCCTTCGGATCACAACTGAAAAAGGAAGGAAAAGATAATGAATACAATTTAATGACCCAGGCTTTTGAACTTATTGATGATCACACGATTACAATACATATTAGTAATTCTATTGAACAGGATATTCTTATACGATTTAAGACAGATCTATTAAAGCATTTAAGGGATAACCTGGAGAATGATCAGATAAAAATCGATACTTCCCTGAAAAAAATCGAGAAATCAGAGAAGATATATACCAACACTGACAAATTCAATCATCTGGCTAAAAAGAATCCAAACCTAATCAAACTTAAAAATAAATTTGGCCTGGATACTGAATTCTAGCCATCACCAGGTTATATCATAGGCAAATCCCAAACTAATGGTATATTTGAACTGCACCTTATCAACTATATTATAATCATATATCAAATTATTGGTATAAAAGGCGGAAAAGAACTTGTTGACCTTAAAACGCATGGTAAAATTCCACCTCACATCGGTATGCAACATATCATAATAGTGTGAGAATATAGCTAAATCTGATTCTATCAACATATTCTTAAATATTTCAGTTTTTACCCAGGCATCTATCCCGAATCCCGCTTCTATGCTGAATTTCTCTCCTGGATCTACACCAAATGCCCCGGCATCTGACAGAGAATCATTTAAAACTATTACTAACTTGCCGGCAACAGGCATAAGCGAGATATTCCATATATCTTTTTTCAGTTTGGTAAAACCAAAGGATGGCCATATGAATCCCGGTGCAAGAATATCACTCGTCAGGGTGGCTACCTCTTCATCAGTATCAGGATCAACAGAAACCTTATACAAAGGTCCGAATTGAGAGTTTACCGTAATACCGGTAGTGATCGCCCAATTGTTTTCCAGCTTCCAATTGTATCGGGTAATGATCCGCCAATCATCTGTATTCGCCCGGATACGCTTCTGTTCGCCCTGTTTCGTTAGCGTATAAGTCGCCTCAAACAAATTCTGCCAGATATACCTTTCCTTTTCTTTTCTTGCTCTGAGCTTACCGGTCAGGTTCAATGAGATCAATTCGGCTCCCCCCTGTACCCAGTTCTTAAGTCCAATTTGTTTAAAAGTCGCTCCGAACTCAGCTGTTCGGGTCCAGAAACTGATGGTATCATACTGGGTTTTGATGCTGTCCTGCATACCTCCCTGGGCTGAAAGAAAATGAGGCAAAAATGAAACCAGTATTAATATTATAAATCCAAACCTTCTCATGTTATTACAATTACATTCGATTGAATATAATGGTATTGATCAACAATAAAAAGGTATTGTAGGAAGAAAATCGAATGGGTAAAAACAGGAATAAATCAGTAATTATGTATAATTCGACAAGTGTAAATTATACAATCTGAGAGACTTCTTCAAGTGCGATTTCTGTAAGCGGTTTGGTTATAAACTTAATAACATGATCATTATTAACGATCTTATCAATGTCCCGCTTATTATCCGAGGAGGAGAGAATGATCACTTTACATTTGTCTTTAATTGTATAGTCGAATTTTTCAAATTCATATAAAAATACAAATCCGTCAACGATCGGCATGTTTATATCCAGGAATATCAGGTCCGGAAGCCTTTCATGATTCGTTTTATGATCTTCAAGATATTCCAATGCACTCTTACCGGAATTTTTAATAACAACATCGCCCGCAAACTTGGTAATTTCAATAATTCTCCTGCTTATGAAGTTATCAGTATCGTTATCATCAACCAACATGACCAAATCTATGTGCCCGGTATCTCTTGCCATCTAAATATTCGATTTATTTCACAATAATAAAGTAAGTTCTGAATAAAAACTAAAAAAAATTATATTAAATCAATTTAAAATTTAAAAACTCACAATAGCAAAATTATATTAAATTACGCGCTATAATAATCAAAACTTTACATTTTCGTATGCATGTAATATTATCCTTCAATAATCAATTTAGCAGAGGTTACTTTTGCGCTTTTATTCTTATTATTTCTCCCTCTTTCAGGCTGTAATCCGTTTTATTATTCCATTCCAATATATCTTCAATGCTTGCATCGTACTGCTTTGATATACTGTACATGGTATCTCCCTTTTTTACCGTATAATTGATGTAAGAATCATTGCCCGAATTTTCATTAACCGGTGCATTCATCTCCTCAAAAGGGTCATTTAAATATATTTTCTGTCCAATTCCTATTTTATCTTCCGCAGATAGTTCATTTATGCGATAAATCTCATCTATTGATATATTATACTTCCTCGAAATTGCATACACTGTTTCACCCGCTTCAACAATATGGAAAAGGGGAACTTTCTCTCGGTCCAGCTCTTCCAGTTCCTCAACTGTTAGATCTTCTTCAATCGTTTCATCTACATAACGAACAGGCCCGGTAATAATTTCATCCGGCTGGGATTCTTTTTCTTCTATTATCTGAGAGTAATCATCCGTTAATTCAACATCTTCTTCCCCGGTCGGCAACAGTTCAGCTACCTCTTCCTGAACGACTTCGGGCTCCACAGCAGATATTGATACAGCGATCGCTGGTTCGGGATCCGGAATTTTCACATATTCGACGGGTTGATCAGCAGACCGGATATACCTCAGCCACAGGACCAAACCAGTCTTAATATCTTCCTCGTTTTCCAGGCGGTTCTTTTGTATCAGTTTATGGATCTTTACGCCATATTTCTGCGATATATACCACAGATCCTCTCCAGACAATACAGTATGATAATGTTCGCTGGCTTTGCCTTTTTTTGATTTGTAATAATAAACACTACCTGCAACCACAGGATGAGAAATATCCATTTCATTTACCCTCAGGAATTTTGACAACTCAACCCCTCCTATCAAAGCAAGGGTTTTCAGGTCTTCTCCATCGTTGGCAATCACACCAGGAATACCATTTACTTTAACTATTCTGGAATCACGACTGCCTAGCTTAATTTTTGGATACAGGTCACTATTTGGGGATACAAAAGCAATATCTTCGGATTTTATAACCTGGGGAGTGGCTTTGACCGTTTGTGCAGGTGGGGATGATAATCCTGGAATTATCACCCAGTATAACTTGTCTTCCGGGACCTTCCCCCTTTTTAACCACTTATTATAATTCCTGAGCTCGTCATAGTCCACACCCAGGCTGGAGGCGAGCTGCTTTAAACTCTGGCCACCGCCGTCTGCATATTCAAAAAGCCTCTTATTATTTCCCTGTCCAATATAATTTTCAAATGCTACTTTATGGGCTAGGAATTTAATGACATACCAGTATGTTTTCCTGTTCAGGTCCATTTTCTTCGCTCCGAAGTATTTATCATTTACTATAGAATTTGCACCACCAACACCAGCCTGGTAGGCTATCAATGCATATAC
>JAHEGY010000071.1 GCA_024644875.1 Cyclobacteriaceae bacterium | reverse complement strand
AAATAATGAAGTTCAATATATCCTTCCTGACTTAATCCTTTGATATTTTCAAAATAGGCACGAATTCCTGCCGCCTGATGTTTTCTGTGTTGTCGTGATCCATTTAATTTATATACGAGTCCATGGTGTGATCCAGTAGCCAGAATCAGGAGTTTTGTCTTTAAATAAGTTTCGCCAGAACAGATAATGTCAATCCCCTCTGGATTTCTATATAGATCTGTAACACTTTTATTCTGCACGAACTCTAGGTAGGGATTATTATTTATTTCTTCATAAAGGAAATTGTCAAAGTCGATCCTTCGGCAAAGGGCCATTTCAGTCATGGTATCGCTGATCATAGTTTCAGCCTTTATTGTCACTTTTTGATGCTCTGGGCCAAAAAAATGAACTCCGCCCCCAATTAATTTAGAATCGGAATTAGTAAAACGGTCGAATAGACCTGACCCCATCTGTTTTAATACAGAAAGACCAAATCCCCCGATACAATCACCACATATTTTATCCCTTGGAAAAGATTTTTTCTCAATTAGGGTCACCGGGATCTTGTTTTTGGCCAGAAAAAAGGCAGCCGTCATTCCCGCTGGACCGGCTCCAACAATTGTTACATCGCTTCCCCTCATAAAAAATTTTAAATGTTCAATTAAAAATACAATGTAAGTTTAATTAAATCAGTGCTTAAACGTTATATATATAATTATCTAATTTAGCAGATCATTTTAAAAGACATGAAAAAGTTTCTCTTAATTCTTGCAATCATCCTTATTGTTATGATAGGGGCCCTGTTTGTTCTTCCTATATTATTTAAAGATGATATAAAATCAGCCGTCGACTCAGAAATATCCAGAAATGTTGAGGCAAATGTTTATTTCGATGAAAATAAAATTGGTATTTCAATTATCAAGAACTTCCCCAATCTCACATTAACCCTTGAGGATTTTGGTATAGTGGGAGTAGGAATTTTTGAAAATGACACGCTGGCGGCCATCGATGCTTTTAATCTGACGATTGATTTAAAGAGCCTGATATCCGGTGAGCAGATTAAACTTAATTCTATCAACCTGGTTAATCCCAGAATAGTAATACTTGTCAATGAAGATGGGAAAGCGAACTATGATATCATGATTGAAGATGAAGAGGGTATTGAAGAAGAACAGGTCGAGATGGAAGGGGGAATGGAAATTTCAATAGATGAATGGAATATAGAAAATGGAAAAGTAGTTTATTTTGATTATGCCAGTAATCTTTTGATAGCCCTGGATGGATTGAACCATTCAGGATCAGGTGATTTTTCCCTGGAGGTCTTTGATATCAGTACAACCACATCCATTGACAGGATGATGGCAAGCTATAATGAAGTCGAATACCTGAAAAATAAGGAACTAAAAGCTGATCTTGTACTTCATGTTGATATGGTAAAAAATCAATATTCGTTTGGTCAGAATACTATTTCAATAAATGATTTCAACTTCGGTTTCGAGGGTTTCCTTGAAGTATTATCAGACCAGTATACTATTGATGTTTCCTATCATGGGAAAGATAATTCGGTAAAAAGTATTTTATCACTTATTCCACGGGCTTATTCTGAAGATTTTAAAGATATACATGCTGAAGGCAATCTGGATTTTCAGGGACAGGTAAAAGGTATGTATAGTGAATCAGAGAATAAAAACCCCGCATTCAATCTCCGAATGTCGACAAAAAATGGTCAGATCCAGTATCCTGATCTTCCGGAGGCTCTCGATAATATCCGGTTTGACCTTAGCGTGGAAAATCATACCGGGGATTTGGAGCAAACTGTGGTCGATTTTCGGGATGTACATTTTGAAATAGGTGATAATCCCATTGATGCTTCAGTGAAGATCAACAATTTATCAGACTATAATCTGAAGGCCACCATAAATGCTGATGTGGATCTTTCCAATATCCTGAAAATATTTCCGGTTGAGGAAACAGAACTCAGCGGAAGAATTGAGACAGACCTGGTTATCGAGGGTGTTTATGATACCGTAAATCATACTATTCCAGTGTCCGGGGAAGTAGTGGTTGATAATTTGTATTACAGATCAAAAGATTTTCAGCAGGGCTTTACGATATCCTCATCTGATATTATACTTGATGACAGACGCATTGATGTAAAAACTTTTGAAGGAAATATCGGGAATAGTGATTTATCATTGAAAGGTTATGTTCAGAACTATATTGATTATGTTATTCATAAAGATGCCATACTAGTCGGCGAATTTGATTTTAATTCTGAATTTTTTGATGTAAATGAGTGGTTAGCAGAAGGATCCGGTGAAATCAATGACAAATCAGAATCAGATGCGATAGAAGATTCCTTATCTTATTCATCTTATAAAATACCTCAGAATATAGATTTTATCCTGGAATCAGAGATTAAAAAAGTATTATATGACAATCTGGAACTTAATGATTTTGCGGGCCAGGTAGTTGTTCGAGATGGAGCTATTCAGTTCAATGAAGTTGGTTTCAACAGCCTTGGTGGTCAGTTTAACATAGCAGGAACTTATGACACGAAACCCGAAGATAATTCCAGTTTCGATTTTAAACTGGATATAGAAAGACTTTCAATTCCAGAATCCTATAAACAATTCATGACGGTTAAAATGCTGGCACCGATCGCAGAAATTATGGAAGGAAATTTTTCATCCAGTTTCAAACTTAAAGGAAAATTAGGCAAAGATTTATCACCCGATCTTTCTACCCTATCCGGAAAGGGTATCTTGAATATAGCAAAAGCTGCAATCAGAGGATCAGAATCAGAGGTGATATCGGGAATTACCAGAGTATCCAAACTAAAGGACCAAAGCACGGATGTAAGCTTGACCAATGTAATTTTAAACTCAGAAATTGAAAATGGAAGGGTATTTATCCAACCCTTTAATGTCCGGTTTGGAGATAATAATGCCCTTATTGCAGGAAGCAACGGACTTGATGGCTCTCTCGATTATAACGTAAAACTGGACGTACCCCAGGAAATCATAAACACTGCAGGTTCGCTCTTATCTTCTATTTCCGGCCAGGAAATAAATGTTAACTCAGAAGATATAAAACTAAATATCAAAATAGCTGGAGATTACAATAGTCCAAAGATCAGTATCCTTGGAGCTGAGACTGGCGAGAATAAAAAGGCTGCCGAGGAAGCACTGAAAGCAACAGTTGAAGCCGAGAAAGAAAAGGCAATGGTTGAAGCAGAAAAACTACTGGAGGCAGAAAAGGAAAAGGCCCCTGAAGAAGTACAAAAGATCATGGAGGAGCATGAGGAGGAGATAGAAAAGGCTAAAACCCGTTTGAAGAAATTCTTCAAAAAGGATGGTGGAAAATAAATTTCGGAATCACCCATTAAAGTGGTGGTATTTGAAATAAAATCCTGGGAGATTACTTTTTCGATTTAATACGAATTCTCGTACGTGCTACATCAACTTCACTGATCGGATCATTGATTTTTGCAAAATTTTTCCTAATATAAGTGAGCACGGCTGAAATTTCTTTATTGGTCAGATAATCGGCTTTGGGCATTTCGTCTTCATAGGCAATGCCATTAACCACAATTTCTTTGGTCATACCATTAATAATGATCTCAATCAGATGGTCTTTATCTGCTCCAACCCATTCTGCATTCTGTAATGTAGGGTAGATGTTTGGGACACCTTCACCATTCTCCTGATGGCATTCCATACAGTGTTTCTTATACACCATTTCCCCATTCACCTTGACTTCTTTCGGGGAAGCTTTTTTGGAGGCGGATTTTGCTACAGGCGTATTGTTATTACCACTGCTACAAGCAAACAAAATGATACATACCAATCCTAACCATAAATTTCTCATACCTTGCAAACTTATATAATTTTTCTTTCTATTGGCATGGTCATACACCGTGGTCCACCCAATCCTCTGGAAAGTTCGGAAGAATCTATTTCCAGGACCTCAACGCCATTATCCCTCAATGCCCTGTTGGTAAGTTTGTTCCGATCATAAGAAATAACCCGCCGGGGTCCGATAGCAAATACATTGGCCCCATCATACCATTGTTCCCTGGATGCAAAATCAGGATCGCCATAACCAGTTTTCACAACTTCCAGGTGTGGGATCTCCAATTTCAGGATCGATATAAGTGACTTTTTTATAGATTCTCTGTGTATTTTGATTTCGTTATTGTCCGAAACCGAATCCAACTTGTAAACAAATGTTTCCAGGAGGGTATCCATAGCCTCCGGGTAGGTCACAATAAGGTTTTCATCAATAATAGAAAATACAGTATCAAGGTGCATAAAGTTTCTTTTAGAGGGAAGCTTAACTTCATAAACCCTTTCCACTGTTCTTTCCGTCAAAACCCTTTTCGCCACTTTTTGAATTGCCCTTGATTCTGTTCTTTCAGAACATCCTATGGCAAGTACCTTTGGTGAGATAACAATAACATCACCACCTTCAATAGTCGGGCAATCATTAGTTTTAGAATCACCCGGGAATACCTCATGATAGAAATTTTTGAATTCGGGATGATTGGTAAAAATGAGTTTCAATAGATGTGACTCAAATTGCCTGCCTGAGTATTTCATGTTGCTGGATATAACCCCATTTTGTATAACTGCTGCAGGATCACGCATAAAGTACAGATTAGGACTGGGATATATCAGATAATTCTCCTCTTTCAATTCACTATTTTTAAAATTGGGTAGCTTTTTTTTGATCTCATTGACCCTGAGACCACTGATCAAAAGATTAATAATTTCGGCCGTAGAGTAAGTTGAAATTATATCTTCTGAGATGTTTCGTTGATTAGCCTGACTTAATGCATCTTTTAATATGGAATTCTTTAGATGCTCGTCAACAAGAATATCAAGGAGTAATTGACGGAGCCTGTAGACTTTAGCATCCGTTACATCTTTTATCAGTTTAGTATATTCATCATGTTCCTTCTGCATAGCTTCAAGAAAAGGAACATCTTCAAAAAGTAATTCGCTTGTATTCTGCGGGGTTAACCGTTCGATTTCCCACCCGGGTCGATGCATGATCACCCTTTTCAAGGTTCCGAATTCAGTATATAGTCTTAGGTTCATTTTAAAAAATATTTAGGAAACAGATCAACAATCTGAATTATCTGTAAGTAATTTCACAATCTTTTCAAGATATATTCTATCAGTTTCAATAAAAAAGTCAATTTGATTACTATCAATATCAAGCACAAAAATCACCTTTTTTTTGTAAATACCCGGGATTACAATTTCAGATTTAGAATCAGCACTGCAGGCAATATGACCAGGAAAAGAATTCACATCGGGAACAACAATACTGGCTTGTTTTTCCCATGCTTTGCCGCACACCCCTTTTCCATAGGATATTCTTGTACAAGCTACAGGACCCTGGTATGGGCCAAGTACAAGCTCATTGTTTTTAACTATGTAAAATCCTACCCATAGATGCTGAAATACAGATTTCAGTACAGAGGATACATTGGCCATATTGGCAATCAAATCACTTTCGTCCTCGACTAAGGATTTAATTTGAGGTAGAAGAAGTCTATATTTTTCTTCTGGGGCTGTATTCTTCGGGGGTATGTTCAGATCTTCAGCCATTTACGTTTTTAAAAAAAAGGATTTCGTCTTCAAAGATCTTATTTTTATTAATAAGTGATGCGTGATACAAATCCGGGGCCTTAATGCCTTCTCCAAAAGTACTATTGGATACAAAAACTCTGGCTTCATCCCAGAGATTTTTTGAAATAAAAGAATTAATTAAATGGGAGCCACCTTCTATCAAAACCGATTGAATTTTCTTTTTATAAAGATCTGATAAAATATCCTCGATAAAATTTCTCCTTTTTAGTTTTAACCAGGTAAGGTTATTCTCATTCCCTGATTTATTATAGTTATAGACTATTGTCGGTTGGGTTCCATCAAATAAGAAGAAATCAGCTGGCACTTTCAAATTCGGATCCACTACAATCCGTACAGGTTGTTCTGCATTACAGGGCCAGTCCCTTATATTAAGTTTTGGATTATCATACAGGGCTGTATTTGCGCCGACCATTATAGAATCTTCCTCAGCTCTCCATTTATGGACCACTTGCCTTGAAAATTCATTACTGATCCATTTCGAGTCAAAATTCTTCCTGGCAATAAACCTGTCTATGGTCTGTGCCCATTTTAGGATTATGTATGGTCTCTTTTTAGAATAATAGGTAAAAAAACGCTTGTTTAGATTTGATCCTTCCTCTTCATTAATTCCCACACTAACCTGTATAGAGGCCGATCTCATTTTTTGGATACCTTTACCATAAACAAGGGGATTAATATCAAGATTCGAGACGTAAACATGTCTTACTCCAAGACGGATCAATAAATCGGAGCAAGGTGGGGTATTGCCATGATGTGAGCAAGGTTCTAAGGTTACATACACTTCGCTTCCCTTAATTTTGTCTTGATCAACGACACTATTAACAGCATTTGCCTCGGCGTGCGGTCCTCCATGCTGCTGATGCCAGCCCTCACCAATGATCTTGCCATCCTTTACAATAACACAGCCCACCATGGGATTTGGGCTGACATTACCTAAGCCAAGGTAAGCCAGTTCGAGTGCCCGATCCATATATTTTTTTTCCAAGCCGTGGAATATTACAATGAAATACTTTGATAGTTTAAAAATTATTCCAAAACTATTCCCTTTTTATGACCAAAGAAAAATAATAATTGTTTTAATTAGGCCATGTTTGAAGACAGGACCTTTACTGGCAGGGAAATCTATAAAGAGGTTTCTGGTATTCTTGAGCCAATATGGGAACAGGAAGCTTATGCTTTATCGAAATTCATTCTGACAGAAGTTTTTGATCAAAAATGGATGGATCTGATATCCGCACCTTTCGTCGAAATTGATAAAAACCTTGCCGTTCAATTAGAAAAGATAATTGAACGACTTTTATTAATGGAGCCTGTTCAATATATCCTTGGGTATTCTTACTTTCTGGAAAGGAAATTTAAAGTTTCACCTGAAGTGCTTATACCACGACCTGAAACGGAGGAACTGGTGTATACCATCATCAAAATTTTTAAACATCAGGGTCCGAGGATTCTTGATATTGGTACCGGATCAGGTTGTATTGGCATCTCACTGGCTCTTGAATTAAAAGTAAATTCATTTACAGGAGTTGATAAGTCTTCTGCCGCCCTTAAAGTAGCAGAAGAGAACGCCAGGAGATTTGGAGTTACTATGAATAGCATACGTCTTGATATTCTGAAAGATAAAATCCGATACTCGGGATTTAATATCATTGCCAGCAATCCACCTTATATAAGGCCTTCAGAGCGCAGATTAATGAAAAAGAATGTTATAGACTATGAACCATCAGAGGCCCTGTTTGTTCCGGAAGAAGACCCTTTGATATTCTACAATAAGATAGTTGCCAAAGCTGAAGAAATATTAATACCGGATGGAATGCTATTTTTCGAGCTAAATGAAATGTATGGAGAGGAAGTAAAACAGTTACTGTTAGATTCGAACTATAAGAATGTTACATTAAACCAGGATATCCATGGGAAGGATCGATTTGTTTACGGTATAAAATAGTTCCATAAATCCTAAGCCGACATATAATCGATTTCCCAAACAATAGAGTATTTTGCTTGTTCAGTTTCTTCGTGGTTCGGAATCATATCTGTTGTATAAGGTCCTCCGGGTTCATCTATATATAATGGGACCGTACCGAGTAAATCGTTAGAGCTGAGGTAATCATAATCCCATACCTCCAGGTCAATTTTTATATGGGGTATAAGGTCAGAGATTTTCACATCTATTGTGGTTGAACCGGGATTTATGGACTTAAACAACTGATTTTGAGGCCAAATCTTTTCTTCATTAACTACAAGATATAATTCATCAAATCCAATTTCATCCGTAACAAAACAATTTAGTTCTAAAATTTTAATGAAAAGTTTTCTCTCATCAGCCATCATTTATAAAAAATGTTATAATATTATATCTTAAAAGTATTAAAAAATCCAAAAATCTACGAAAATGAAGAGAACATTTATTTTATTCTCATTATTAATTATAGGGAATCTTACTTATAGCCAGGATGCCTTAATTGATGAAAGCGATTCAACTGTAGGATGGAAAATAAGAGGCAGGGTTGGATTAGGTTTCAGTCAGGTGGCTTTATCCAACTGGGCTGCCGGCGGAGAGAACGCCTTCAGTGGTACAGCATATCTGAGGATGGCTGCCGTGTACAAGAAAGGTAAAACAAATTGGGGAAACTATCTTTCCACGATATATGGTCTTCAGAAACAAGGTGACAACGATGTTCAAAAGAATGAAGATAATATTGAAATCATATCAAAATATGGACATCAGGTCTCAAAAAATTGGTATTACACAGTAAACCTCAATTTCAGAACCCAGTATGCAACCGGTTATGCTACTCCTGAAGATTCGATAAAAATATCAGACTTTTTCGCGCCGGCCTATTTAAACCTGGCAACCGGCCTGGACTTCAAGCCCAACGACAATTTCAGTCTTCTTCTGGCCCCGGTAAGTGGGAAATTCACCTTCGTATTAGATGATTATTTATCTTCCATTGGTCAATTTGGCGTTGATCCCGGACAGAGAACAAGGTCTGAATTTGGGGGCACTATACAGATGATATATACCAAACCAGATATTATAAAAAATGTAAGCCTAACGACAAATCTAGATCTGTTTTCAAATTATCTGGAGAATCCTGAAAAGATAGACGTTAACTGGCAGCTATATATTGATTTCAAGGTTAATGATTTTCTGGCTCTCAGCCTCAATACACATTTGATTTATGATTATGATGTGAAATTTGTGGAAATACAGGATGGACAGGAAGTGGCAACAGACAAGGTACAGTTTAAAGAAGCTTTTACCTTCGGACTGGCTTTTACTTTTGATGCGAAGTAAAGATTCTTGTCAGTATCTTGCCAGCTTTTAAGATTTTAAAGGCCCGGGTTATACCGACAATATTATTTCGTAACCACTATATTTGCGCAGATTGATAACTCGATTATCTGAAATTATCAAATATTGCCCGCGTATTCCATTCAATTGTCCCTCAAAGGAGGATTCCTTGTCAAGATTAATGCTTTTTATTTTATCGGGATAGACTGATACAGGGTATTCAAAGGTATATATTTCGTTATCATCAGGGAGGTAATATTCCTTTAATTCAGGTGATAAAAATCCGGAGACCCTCATTTTGTCTTCAAATAGATCTACCGAATAATCCATATCATTCTTTAACATTTTCTGCCAGTTCGTTTTATCGCTGAGATGGTTTTTCAGATGAGTCTCAATTAACCCGGCTATCTGCCTGTATGGCGTAAGCGCAAACTTGATGGCTTTCCAGGCTCCCTGGTCAATCCACCGGGTGGGTATCTGGTCTGTTCGGGTTACACCAACCTTTATCCCGCTGGTCAGTGCAATATATACTATGTGTGGTTGCATATGGTTTTTCTCTTCCCATTCCGGATCCCTGCCTTTGCCCTCATGTGCCATGCATAGTTCAGGTCTGATGATACACTCCGAATTCAGGGGTGAATTTATAAAACAAGGATAACAAAATCCTTGTCCAAATGCTTTTTTTATCTTCCTCCCACATGCTACACAATTAATGATACCTGTAAACTGAATATTGATTTCCTGGTTTATTAGAGAATTCATCAGAACTTCTTCTTTCCCAAGTTTAAGAAAATATTTTACCGGGGAGCTATGCTCGGTACGCATTTTGGATAAATTATCCTGCCATTCCATAATAGTTGTAAGTATATATATTTTTAGTAAATCCTAAATTACCAAAATTCTTCAAATTTATGTGAAAGGTAATGTTATTCAATTTCATTTATCGTGCAAAAACGATCCTCTTAAAATTGAATTAACATATCAATCCCCCTCTTTCTTGCTTTTCAGTCCATAAACTCCCAATTTTAATTCAGGTTTCACTCAATAAACTATATTATGAAAATAGGAGTTTTACTATCCGGAAATGGTGTATTTGATGGATCAGAGATCCAGGAAGCGGTTTTCACCCTTTTAGCTATAGATGAGAATAATGCTGAAGCTGTTTGTTTTGCCCCAAATATAGATCAGCATCATGTATTAAATCATATCACCGGGGATGAAATGGACGAATCCAGGAATGTTCTTGTTGAGTCTGCGAGAATAGCCCGTGGCAATATTCGGGATCTCAAAGAAATTACGTCGAAAAATATTGATGCCCTGGTTCTTCCCGGAGGTTTTGGAGCAGCCAAGAACTTAACGAAATGGGCATTTCAAGGACCCGATGGGGATATACTTCCTGATGTCAAGCGTATCATTAACGAAATGGTGCTTGACAGAAAACCGGTGTGTGGATTGTGCATGGGGCCAACGGTCATTGCAAAAGCCCTTGAAGGATCCGGCGTTAAGGCTGAATTGACTGTGGGAACCACGGAAGCCCCCTCTCCCTATGAGATAGATGCCATTAGTGCGGGAATGGAGAAAACCGGCGCCCATGCTGTAATGAAAGAGGTAACTGAGATAATGGTGGATGAACCGAATAAGATCGTTACCGCCCCATGCTATATGATGGAAGCAAGCATTTCACAGATCAGGAATAATATTAAAATGGCTATTGACAAAACTATTAACCTGATTTAATACCCTTGAAACCATTCATACCAATTATTTTTGAGGATAATCACCTTCTTGTAGTTAACAAACCAGCCGGGATATTGGTTCAAAGTGACCGTACCGGGGATGAGAGCCTTCTGGAGATAATGAAGGGCTATATAAAAGTCAGCTATAATAAACCGGGGAATGTTTTCCTTGGTTTGCCACACAGGTTGGACCGACCGGTCAGCGGGGTTGTTGTCCTGGCCAAAACCTCCAAAGCCCTGGAAAGAATCAACGAACAGTTCAGAAAAAAGATGGTGGATAAGATCTACTGGGCCCTGACCCGTTCATCTCCTCCCGAAATGGAAGGGACTTTAATACACTGGCTTATCAAGGATCACAAAAGAAACCTGGTATCTGTGGCCAAAAAAACGAAGAAAAATGCGGTAAGAGCTGAGTTGAAATACAAGGTAATTGGCAAGATATCAGATGATCATTTAATAGAAGTAAAACTGATTACTGGACGGTTTCACCAGATCAGGGTTCAACTTAAATCCGTTGGCTGCCCTATTGTTGGGGATGTAAAGTATGGTTTTCCAAAACCCAATAAAGACGGTTCCATATGTTTGCATGCCAAAAGGATATACATTGCGCATCCTGTAAAAAAGGAGGAGCTAGTGTTTGAAGCTGACCTTCCCGAACAGAACTGGCATAATTTTCAGTCTTTCTCAGGTTGATTAATCTGCTGGGAAATCAGTCTCTGGCAATATCTCACTCTATGACTTATATTTAACATTTAATTAAGGCCCGAAGAAGCATATATTAAGATAGTATTGATCTTACAGGACCTGTTTGTAATATCTTCATATATCCAAGGATCCACCTAGATCCACAAATGTCCCCCATTCAAATTTTTCAATTTAGAAATATTAATGCCGGAATGCCTTACTAGATATATTTCTATTTAATAGAATACCTGATCCCTGCATATATATTTCTTCCGAAAATCGGTCCCCAGGCCATTGAACTATCAAAATATGGGCCGAATGGATCTTCTGAGGCAAGAATCGGATCTTTTTGTGTATAGTTCAACAGGTTCTCAACACCAACATAAACATTGAGCTTTTCCAGCCATGTCTTACTAACCTGAAGATTCATAACAGGAAATCCTGGTGAATACTCTGACAGTTGATAAGGTTCAGGATTATTATACGTATCCGGGAGCCTTTTCTTTCCCTGCCAATTCATTGTGTAGTCGACCTTCCAGTATTTACGAGATTCGTAGGCCAGGTTTATAAAAAACCTGTGCCGGCTAAGAAGCGGTTTTAATCTCAGATCTCCATCATAGGTAGTTTTGACATCGAACCACCGATAGGCCAACCTTATATCAAGGCGCTTAACCAGTTCATAATCAACCTGCCCTTGAAAACTATTACTATATGATGCTTCTTCCAAATTATAAAATACCACCTGTTGCGGATCCCTGTCCAGATCTATCACGATCTGGTTTTCAAAATTGGTTCTGTAAAAATCAAAACTGAAAAATCCATCCCTGTATCCCAATTCAAACTCATGGGTGAAATTTATTCCATAATTCCAGGCGATTTCCGGCTTGAGACCATAGGGAAAATTGTTTTCTTCTCCTTCAATAATGAATTGTCTGGAACTGGAAAGATAACCGCTGTTCTCTGATATTATATTAGCGGTTCGCTGACCCCTCCCAGCTGACAACCGAAGTACATCCTGGTCAGATAACGCATATCGGATATGTAATCTAGGAGTAACAAAGGTGCCGAAAAGATTGTGATGGTCAATCCGTAAACCCGCAACCGCCGTAAATTTATCCAGATGCGTATACGTATATTCAAAGAAAGCACCAGGAACGATCTCCTGTCGGTCGAGTTGTTCTTCGCCAAGCGATTCCTGATAATCGTCATATTGAATACTTGCCCCCGTAAGGATCTTATGATTGGTGTTGGAGATCATACTCTGGTACAATACGTTGCCATATAAACTGTTCTGTGAAGCATCATACCTTGTAAGCCCGAAATAGGATTCCTGATCATGAACCGCGCCGGACAGTTGTATGCCAAAACTTTGCCAGGGTTTGCCAGTATTAACTTTTCCAATCTTAGCCCAGCCTTCAAGACGGTTGATGCCAAGGTCCATACCCCAGAAATTTGTTGTCCCTCTATCCGTATCAGGATCGTAATCTAACTGGCCACCAGTTTTACGTATCCAGGTTCCTTTTATTCCAGCTTCAAAATGGAGTCCATTGTCTTTTCTCAATTCCCAGCGGTTAAGCAATACACCCTGTTTGGACAATGGCATATCCATGAATCCATCTTCATTTCTATCATGCCTTATCCTGTTCATACTTCCATGAACCAGGACTGCTGACTTCAGGTCCTCGGAAACATCGATCCGGACATTTGCATTGGCCTCAAACCTGCCACCCTGGTTTACATAGCCGTTTAACAGCAGGCGGTCCATATATTCTGGCTTCTGCAGGTTGACATTGATCTGCCCCGCAATACTTTCAAATCCATTGATTACCGAACCTGTACCCTTGATCACGTGTATACTTTCTATCCACGTTCCGGGTATAAAAGTGAGCCCGTAAACTGAGGATAAACCCCTTATGTCGGGCATATTCTCTCTTGTAATTTGGATGTTGGGACCGGCCAGCCCTAACATCTGAATTTGTCTGGTTCCGGTTACGGCATCTGTAAATGATACATCTACCGAAGGGTTGGTTTCAAAACTTTCACTCAGGTTACAGCATGCAGCTTTCAACAATTCCTTGCCGGAAACTACTTCTACCTTTCTGGAGTCCAAATAGTCGATTTCCGTACTTTTTTGACGATAGACTATTTCCACGTCATCAAGGGTTTCTCCTCCACTAAGAATTATTTGTAATTGACCTGATCCTTTTACCTGTATTGTATCAGGATCATATCCTGTAAAACTGGCTATAAGATAATCCTTCCCGTCAATACGGTTTAATTTGAAGTATCCATTCTCATCTGCCGTAGTGCCTGTTTGCGTTTTAAGCCAATACACATTGGCTCCGAGTAAAGGAAGCTCAACACCTTCAGAATCCACTCCTTTTATGTACCCATCCACGTAGTCGTTCTGTTGCGCAAGGAGTGGTAAGGTGGATAGGACAAATGCGCCTAAAAACCAGAATAAACGCATTACCTTAGTGTTTATGCGCACCGTCATCATATTGACAGCAGGCAGGCAGCTTATTATAAGCTGTTTTTTCGGCTTTAACCTTGTCGGTGCTGTGTCCCAGTTCTGCAATGGCTTTATGGATATCCATTAATTCTACCTTGTCAGGATTATATATAACCGTTATCATTTCGGTTTCTTTATTCCATTCGGCTTTTTTAACGCCCTTGATCAAAGCGCCATTTTCAATACGGTCCTTGCACATGCCGCATACCCCTTCCACTTTAAAATCAGCTGTTTTTACATCTCCGTTTACAGGATATGCTTTAGCAGGAAGAAAGAGGGTGATTACAAATATTGATAAGTATATTGTTTTTAATAAAGATTTCATCTGTTTAAGTTTTTAATTATAAATAATTACCTACTGAACCATTATTGGTTCACAATCAATAAATATCAATTAAAAACTAACCGTAAAAAGTAAAATTTGAGTTCTTTAACCAGATTGGAATTTCTTCCGGGGGGGGGGAATTACAGATCTTCAGGGTAACCCTTTCATGATCTTCATGATCAATAGACCTGATGGAAGCAATCTCTATGATTTCCAGCAACGGTGCTTTGAAAACAGTATTATCAGATTGAACGAGTTGATCATCCGGGCTGAATTGAAAGATCATTGTTTCATTACCGCAACAGCCCATATCCATACCAGTATCACTACAGCAGCAATTATCGGCTACAGGAATTATAGAAACCGATTCAATTTTTCCGAGGCAATAATGGATGTTCATGGTAAATCCTGCCGTAAGCAGAAAATACAGGACAGAAAATGATATAGCTGAGATGCGCTTCATTGTAATAATATTACGCTAAGATACAAAAAATGTTGTTTAGAAAACGAATAATGGTCATTACTACCGGGTCAAAGTATTAATTACTTTTCATAAAGCCAGTTCAATTAATTCCATCTGAATCATATGAAACTCATAACTCTATTATGTTTGAACAATTATTATTCTTAATTAAATATTCATATTAATCTTTTGATATATTTTTATGCATTGGATAGTATGCAGGTTATTCAGAAGCCTCGGGATATATTATCCCGATTTTTTTGTTTCTAACAAGTAGATTTGTATTGCATAGCTTTTTATTGATGAAACTTAAGCTACTTAAATATTTTCGAGAAAAACTGAAGAATTGTATAGTCGTGATTCTGGTCCTGCTATCTTCATGCAACCTTAGCTTTGATTCAGGCAAACAGTTCAGATTATTAAATTCAAAAGATACCGGAATCGATTTTAACAATGCCTTGAAAGAAAGCCACATTATGAATATTATCACCTACCCGGACTTTTACAGCGGGGGCGGTGTATCCATAGGGGATATTGATAATGATGGGCTTCCCGATGTATTTTTCACCGGCAATCAGGTCCCTCCAAAACTATATAAAAACCTGGGAGACCTGAAATTCAGTGACATCACAAATTCGTCCGATCTTGGTGAAATGCCAAAGGGATGGTATACCGGATCCTCAATGGTCGATCTGAATGCTGACGGCTGGCTGGATATTTATGTCTGCCGGTCAGGAATGGCTGCTCCCGAAGACAGGGCGAATCTTTTGTACATAAACAACCGGGATGGCACATTTCTAGAGATGGCGCATGAGTTTGGGCTCGACAATCAGGGCTTTGGAGTAAATGCATATTTTTTTGATTATGATAAAGATGGGGATATTGATGTATATGTGGCCAACCAGACATCGGCCAGATTAAACAGTGCGGATGCAGCCAGATTAAGGAATGTATCTGATCCTTATTCCGGAGATAAACTTTATGAAAATATTGGTGATACGTTTCTTGATGTTACTAAAAAATGCGGACTTTATAGCTCGCAAATTGGATTTGCACATGGGATCTCTATAGGAGATGTAAACAATGATGGATGGGAGGATATATTCGTCAGCAATGATTTTTTTGAACATGATTATTTATATATCAATAACAGGGATAAAACATTTACGGAAAAGATCAAGCAAGCCACAAAACACATATCCCATTTTTCCATGGGCAATGACCTAGCGGATTATAATAATGATGGACTCCTCGATATCGTAGTGCTTGATATGGTAGCAGAGGACCAAAGGAGGTTGTATATGAATACCGGAGGGAATGATCAGCAAAGATTCGACAGGACTGTGCAGCATGGATTACATTATCAATACATGTTCAATGTGCTTCATTTAAATAATGGAAACGAAACATTCAGTGAAATTGGGATGCTGGCAGGCATTTCAAGGACTGACTGGAGCTGGGCCCCCTTATTTGCAGATTTTGACAATGATGGATTCAAAGACTTGTATGTCACAAATGGTATAAGGAAAGACATTAGAAATATCGATTGGGGTTACAGCTATCGAAACCTGACCCAATTTTCGAATTTCACTGATTTCGAAGCCTCACAATGGGATTTTTTATTAGATGGCCTTCCTTTTGAACCTGTGACCAATTACATGTTCAGGAATAATGGAGACCTCAGTTTTACAAAGGTCATGAAAGAGTGGGGAATGGATCATAAATCCTATTCAAACGGAGTTGCATATGGAGATCTGGATCTGGACGGTGACCTTGACCTGGTTGTCAACAATGTGGATGCTGAAGCATTTTTATATGAAAACAGAGATAAAGGATCAAATTATCTGCAAATCAAGTTTGAAGGTAGTGAAGCGAATACACATGCACTTGGAACAAAAGTACGAATCTACCACGGAGATAAAATCCAGTATCAACAAAATTATCTTGCCAGGGGCTATCGGTCGAGTATGGAACCGATTATGCATTTTGGTTTGGGGAGTGATACCATCATTCATAAAATTGAAATCGTATGGCCTGATGGGGAAAGGATGGAAATCAGAGATATAGAGTCAAATCAGGTTTTATCTCTCACGGCATCAAAAACAGGTGGGGAAGGTTCAATTCTCAAGGAGAAACATAATTTTATTTTTGAAGAAATAACTGAACAGCTTGGCCTTTCTGTCCGTCACCGTGAGAATGAAAAAATTGATTTCCTTACGAATCCAATGTTGCCTCACGATATTACAGCACTGGGTCCTTGCCTGGCAGTGGAAGATGTTAATGGAGATGGCCTGGATGATTTTTATCTGGGTGGTTCCTACCGCTTTAAGGGTCAGTTATTTACTCAGACTCTGGAAGGATCTTTTGTAATACTACAGCCAGATCTTTTTGAAGGAGATGAAAAACATGAAGATACTGGTGCTACTTTTTTCGATATTGAAGGTGATGGAGACCTCGATCTCTATCTGGTAAGCGGAAGTGATGAAAACAAGCAGGAAGGTTTTAGTTTAAATGATCGAATTTATATTAACAACGGAGAGGGCTATTTTGTAAAAGATTGTTCTTTAATCCCTGGATTAGAGTATAGTGGTTCGGTAGCAGAAGCAGCTGATTTTGACAGTGATGGAGACCTCGACCTTTTTCTGGGCGGACGGCTGAATCCTGGGAAATATCCGGAATCACCAGACAGTTATTTATTAATAAACACTGGTGGCGAACTGATAGATGAAACAACTACTTTAGCTCCTGAATTTAAGGCCCTTGGCATGGTGACCGATGCCGCCTGGTCTGATTATGATCTGGATGGGGATCTTGATCTTATTGTTGTAGGAGAATGGATGCCTGTTACCATATTCAGTAATGATAGGGGGAAATTAAAGAGAATTGCTAATTCTGAAAATGGATTAGAATATTCATCCGGGTGGTGGTGGCGTATTGAATCCGTGGACGTTGACAATGATGGAGATCCGGATTATGTACTGGGAAACCTGGGGCATAATTATAAATTCAAACCTTCAGAGGAGGAACCACTGGAAATATATATTCAGGATTTTAGTGATAATGGCCAGATAGATTTTGTGATTGGTTATCATCAGGAAGGAAAGATTTTCCCTACTGTTGACAGGAACCGAACCCTTTTGTTAAATCGATATTTAAAAAGCAAGATCCCATCAAACGACCTATACGCTTTGATGGAGCTGAAGGATATTTATGGACAAGATAAGTTGTACTCTGCAAAAACCATAAAAGTACATACTCATTCTTCTGGCGTGATGTTAAATATTGGTAATGGAGAATTTAAATTCAAGGCATTTGATCAATTGAACCAAATATCAGTTACCAACTCCATTGTAATTGAAGATTTTAACCAGGACGGATTTGCAGACCTTATCTTAGCAGGAAATTTTTATTTAATGGAAGCAGAGACCATACGGTTGGATGCCGGCGTCGGGAGTTTTTTGCTAAATGATAAAAAGGGATATTTCAATAACATTCCAAATCATAAAAGCGGGCTGTTTCTGGATGGTGATATTCGCGACCTAAAAATGTTAAAAACATCTGGAGATCCTGTTATCATTTGCGCTAAGAACAATGATTACATTCAGGTAATTAAATATGCTCAAAAGCCTTTTTCTGGCCTCTGATTTCAACATTTATCAAATATTTTTAGATCATGAAATTTAAATTTTCCTGGATTCACCATTCTTAATTCAGATGAAATAAAATTAAATAAGTCACTTACCCGGATTTAAGCAATGTTTTCATCATAATCGTAAATAACTCTTTTCTAATCAACAGATCTGGATTTTTTGAATTTGAGTGGAAATATAATTGAATGTTGTATTACCATAATAAATGGCATTAAGTTTATAAAATAAGCATTACGATTACTCATTTTTTTCTTTTTGTACTCTTTAGCGGACTGTTATTTGCTTCATTAAAATTGACCTTATTTTGAAAACATTGCAATATTCCTGGATTTTAAATGTCATAACGACAATTATTGGAACTTTGCAATATTTTTATTTGATAATTAAAAAATAAAAAATTACCTTGAATTGCTAAAATCCAAAATTTAATTTTTTTAAATATTGAATTATTTAATACTAAAATAAACTTATTTTTTTTGTAAAAACTAAATGCCTATGGAGAACAATCTTATCTTGATTACACATTACTTAGACTTTATTTGGTGCAGATAAATAAAGTTTGGTGAATTCAATTCAAACAAGAAATACAATTGTTTAATCTCAACACAAAAATTATGATGTTAAAATTACTAAACAGGCTTATACTGCTTTCGAGGCCGCCGGTAATTACTTTTAGTTTATTGCTGGTTGTTTTTTTAGCAGAGAATGCTTATTCACAGATTACAATTAAGGGAACGGTAACAGAAAGCGAAGGCTATTCTGGATTACCCGGGACCAATGTTGTAATAAAGGGTACGACGACAGGTACTATTACTGATATGGACGGCAATTATGCCCTCGAAGTTCCAAGTACTGAAACCGTTCTGGTATTCAGTTCAGTAGGTTATGCTACTTTTGAAACAACGGTTGGTTCCAGAACAGTTATTGATGTACCAATGGTACCTGAGACTACGGCACTTGATGAAATTGTGGTCGTAGGATACGGTACTCAGCAAAAAGTTACAGTAACCGGAGCTGTGGTAGATGTAAAAGGAAAAGAACTGGTGAAATCACCAGCGATTGATGTTACCAACTCTTTAGCAGGCCGTATGGCAGGTGTACAGGTCGTACAGAACAGTGCAGAGCCTGGATATGATGGTGCAGAGATCAAGATCAGGGGTAACAATACACTTGGAAATACTTCTCCTCTCATCGTGATCGATGGAATTCCTGATCGCCAAGGAGGTTTTGGAAGGTTAAATCCTCAGGACATTGAGTCTATCTCTGTATTGAAGGATGCGTCGGCAGCCATTTATGGAGCAAGGGCCGCAAACGGGGCTATTATCATTACCACCAATCGCGGTAAAACCGGAAAACCAACAGTCAATTTTGACATGAACTACGGATGGGCACAACCCACAGTAATTCCCGAAATGTCAAATGCAGTTGAATATGCAAATATTATCAACGAACTACCTATTTACAGGAACATTCCGGTGAATGAATGGGATGCTGCATGGGATGCAATCCAGACCACTGGTACTTATACTTCACCTACAGATGGAGTGAGTCCAATTAGCGCAACCTATTCACCTGATGCCGTACAGGCACATGGTGATGGATCGAATCCTTGGTTATATCCGGATACGGACTGGTTTGGAGAT
Source organism: Cyclobacteriaceae bacterium (assembly GCA_024644875.1). Taxonomy (GTDB): domain Bacteria; phylum Bacteroidota; class Bacteroidia; order Cytophagales; family Cyclobacteriaceae; genus JAGTVG01. Next base: position 4,307 of record JAHEGY010000071.1, on the reverse strand, counting down.
GCCTTTAAAGCATGGTCTCCTCAAAGCAGGTATGATGTTCAGATATCCGGTGGTGCCAAAAGGGTCAGGTATTTTGCTTCCCTGGGCTATCTTGATCAGGATGCATATTATAAAAATTCGGCTACATTTTATAAGCAGTATTCAGCCAGGATTAACCTGGATGCCGACATAAGCGATTGGTTTAAAGTTGATATCGGTCTTCTTGGTAGAAGGGAAGATAGAAATTTTCCTACTCAGGGAGCTGGTGCTATCTTCAGGATGTTGATGCGGGGACGTCCGACTGAACCCGAAGTATGGCCAACTGGAGAACCAGGTCCAGATATCGAGAATGGTCAGAATCCCTATGTGGTTACAACCAATGCCACTGGCTATGTGAGTGATCCGACCGATTATTTCCAGAGCAATGGTAAACTAACCATTACACAACCCTGGGTAGAAGGATTGAAACTAGAGTTAAGTGGTGCTGTTGATTATAGTTCACGAATGACAAAAACATGGGAAACCCCATGGGAACTGTATTATCTGCTTGATCCTAATAATCAACTCCCTGACGGCAGCTATGAATTGTCACCGGCTGTGAGATCAAACTTTACAGATCCCAGGTTAACACAAAGATTCAGATCAACTCTGAACACCAACCTGACAGCCATATTTTCTTATGATCGAACATTTGGTGATCATAGAATTGGCGCGATGGCTGGAGTAACCAAGGAACAATTCTCTGGCGATGATTTCCAGGCCTTCCGGAGAAATTATATAACCGCCGCACTTGATCAATTGTTTCTTGGAGGAACAGAGAATCAGAATGTGGACGGTAGCGGATATGAAAGGGCGAGACTGGGATACTATGGCAGGGTACAATATGACTACCGCCAGAAATACCTTGTTGAGTTCATCTGGCGTTATGATGGTTCTTATATCTTCCCTGAGAACAGCAGGTGGGGCTTCTTCCCGGGTATATTGGCCGGATGGAACATCTCCAATGAAAATTTCTTCGACGTAAGTTGGATTGATTATCTGAAATTACGTGCATCTTATGGTCAGATGGGGAATGACGTTGTATTTTATAACGATGAGCTGCAGGAATATGCTTTCTTATCAGCCTATACCTTCGGACAATATCCGATAAACAGGTCGGTTGCTAACACATTGCAGGAAACGGTATTGGCCAACCCTGATTTTACATGGGAAAAGGCCAACAACATGAATATAGGATTAGATGCTACTTTCCTGAACAACAGCCTTGACTTGACATTAGAATATTTCTATAACAAACGTACTGATATTCTAATCCAGGAAACCGGTTCAACACCTCAATCTTCAGGGATAGCAGATCTGCTGCCTCCTGTAAACGCAGGCAAAGTGGATAATAAGGGATTTGAATTCTCATTGATGTATAACCGTAATCGATCAGAAGTACGCTGGAATGCTGGTGTCAATGCGGGATATGCAAAAAACAAAGTTGTATATATGGACGAAATCCCAGGTGCACCTGAATGGCAGTGGCAGGAAGGTAAGCCAATGAATGCCTATCTTGTGTATAAATCCGCTGGTGCTTTCCTGGATGCTGAAGATGTAGCGGCCAACGCCCTGGATTACAGTGGAGTTACTGCTGATCTCAAACCGGGTGACATGAAGTTTGAAGATATTGATGGAAACGGTATCATCAACGGAGATGACCAGATACGACTGGATGAAAGTGATGAACCTACCTGGAACTATGGTGCAACCTTTAATCTGACATGGAAAGGATTTGACTTTTCATTACTCTTGCAGGGTGCAGCAGGCCATTCCATACGGATATATACCGAGTCGGGTGATATCGGGAACTACCTGAAGTATTTCCATGATAACCGTTGGACTATAGATAATCCAAGCAGTATGTATCCCCGGCTGCACAGTAGAGGTGATACTTATTACAGTGGTGGCGCATTTTCCGATAACACCTACTGGTTGTTTGACAGGGATTATCTAAGGTTGAAGAACCTTGAAATTGGTTACACTGTACCTATGGGCACACAAAATGTTGTTCAAAGATTCAGGGTATATTTGCGAGGCTTTAATTTGCTTACTTTCCATAAGAATAAAATATATGATCCGGAAGGCACAAATTCAGCAGGAACATTCTATCCGCAAGCCAGAATTATAAGTGGTGGATTTAGTATAGCATTCTAAATATAATGGTCATGAAAAGAAAATTAATTATACTGGTATTATTTATAGTGTCTGTTTTATTACATGTATCATGTAATAATGACTTCTTGAATACAGAACCGCAAGATAGAATCGCAAGTAGTGCCACTTGGGCGGACGGACCTTTATCTGAAGCTTTTGTGTTTAATGTGTATTCATACTTGTATTATGCAGGCTTTCATGAGGAAGGGATTTCATCTTTATCTGATGAAGCTTTGTTTACGCATGGAAGAGCCTATTATATCACTACAGAAGGTACTGAAACACCATCTAATCTAGGGTGGTTTAATGATACTTTCCGATGGGAAAATATGTGGGAAGCCATACGACAGGCGAATGTAGCGCTAGCAGAACTTCCGGCATCTACATTTGATGATGATGAGTTGCGTGAAAGGTTAATAGGCGAGGCTTATTTCTTAAGAGCCTATTATTATCATCAGTTGTTACGTCATTGGGGTGGTGTACCGATCATTGATGCTCCATATGGATTGAATGAAGATTATACCATCGCCAGAAGTAGCTTTGAAGATTGTATCAATTTTATCGTAAGTGATCTTGATGAAGCAGCTTCTTTACTGGATGGCAAAGCGGTGACTGATGGCCGTGCATCCAAGTTAAGCGCCATGGCATTAAAAGCCAGGGTGTTGCTGTATGCGGCCAGTGATCTGCATCATGCACCCACTGCACAGGCCAATTCCTCTTTACTAGCGGGGTATGGTTCTATTGATTTGGTAGCCTATACTGGTGGTGATCAAGAGGCACGCTATATTGCAGCTAGAGAGGCCGCATCAGATGTGTTAAATGAATCACCAGGATGGAAACTGGATCTGATGGCTCCGGTCAGTGCTGAAGAAGGACGCGAGAATTATATTGCATTGTATTGTGGTGGTCAAAGCAGTGTGGGGGATGGTGGCGCAGCTGTGGAATTATTATTCCAAAGGACACATACGGATCAATATACTGTAGAAAATAATTGGCCTCTTGGAGGTATAAACTTTGGCATCAATAATGGTCCCAATGGTTATCATAACTGGGCAGGGAATACACCCATCCAGCAATTGGTTGATGATTATGAGATGATGGACGGAACCAGTTTCGATTGGAATAATCCAGCGCATGCTGCCGATCCATACGCTAACCGTGATCCAAGATTATCTGCTACCATTATGTATGATGGGGCAGACTGGAAACCGCGTCCACCGGACGTAGCGGCATCTGATCCTGCAAACCAGATTCAGACAGGATATTATGATGACGGAGCTGGTGGTGTAGTAAATGGAATTGACACAAGGGATGCTGCATTAGAAAGTTGGAATGGAAGCTTCACACATTACTATGTGCGAAAATTCATCGATCCTGATCCGGCAAAAACAGATAACCAATCTGTGGCACAAACCATTCCATGGCCTTTCTTAAGAACAACTGAAATGGCTTTAAACTATGCTGAGGCTTGTTATAAAACCGGACTGGAAGACGAAGCCCGACTCTGGATCAACAGGATCCGGTTCCGTGCGGGTATGCCAGCCATTAACGATACCGGGGAAGATCTCTGGAATCGCATCGTTAACGAACGGCGTGTAGAATTGGCCTACGAAGAACACCGGTATTTTGATTGTAAACGGTGGATGATCGCTGAAACTACTTTAGGTAGTCCGGTACAGATCATCAACGTTCAAGCTACTTTGAAACCCGGTATGTCTCCGAATGTTCCTTATCGCCACGACAAGGACGTATATGATTATTCCTATAGCGTTGTATTTGATACAGGCAGGGAAAATCGTGTCTGGAGAGATAAGATGTATTTCCGGCCCATTTCCAGGGATGAAATTAACCGAAATGATAAGTTAGTCCAGAATCCGGGCTATCAGGAAGAGTAAATACTTAAATTAATTATTGAAAATCCCGCTTCGTCCTGCCTGGTGCAGAGAGGCGGGATTTTTTATTTACAAAACAAAGTCAGTGTAAAGCAAATTGTTCGGTGAGGATATTTAACATATACTTTTCATGCATCAAGACTTTGCTGCGTATAGCGAAAAAATCAGTTTATTGGACTGGTGACTCGTCTATAAGGGATAAATTTCTATATACGGAAAGATATTAAATCCTCATTGCAT
>JAHEGY010000161.1 GCA_024644875.1 Cyclobacteriaceae bacterium | reverse complement strand
TTTTTCCAACTTGTGATTCTTTCATGGATATAACGGTATTGAAGATTTATCCTAAACTATTTATCGCTAAATGTGGCATTATTCTAAGGTTGTAATAACTTGAATTCTTCATTAAAAAAAAATGCAAAAAGCCCCGTCAAAGGAGCTTTTGTACCGAAGGTGGGAATCGAACCCACACTCCCGAAGGAACACGATTTTGAGTCGTGCGCGTCTACCAATTCCGCCACTTCGGCTTATACCATTTCAAAACATCACCGGTGTGAGAGGTTGCTTCGCGGAGGGCAAATTTCACTAAAGTTTGAATAAATTCCAATGGTTATGAATTTTTTAAGCTTCGCTTACCTGCGGTCGAGTAAAACATATAGATGCTTGAGATAATAAATTACACCTTAATCGCTTTATGTTTATTCGGGTAATTCTCGATGCATCATTAAAACGGATCATTCTTCATCAAAATTGATCATAACCGGGGCATCAAAGTCCAATCCCATCAATTCCGCAGCACTCCCCTTATTGATCCCGATCTCCAGGAATCCATTGCTGTTAAACACGACAAAACACTCTCCGGGTTCAACGGATGCATATCCGGGATAAATGGCCCTTATAGTTTCTCTTCCAAATTTAACAGCAAATTCCCGCTCTTTTTGTAGTATATTAAAGATCTCCTGATCAATATTCGTTATGGCATTCCCAAAACGATCTATCCTGATTACATTTCCGGAAATCTGTTTTTTTGTGGCTTTAAGCTGACGACCCAAGAGCCTTTTATAATCGGTAATAACTACACCCAATTCCTCCATAACTGTGCCACCAGCAAGCATTGCTGTGGCCCGGGCCATTATATCCCTGGAAGGGAAAACGGAGGATTCAATATCAGGATTGCTTAATTTTATTATTTTTTCGGGTTGTTTCTCACTAATAAGGCTGAATATGCCATTGTCCGGGCCAATGAAGTTATGCCCTTCAATGTTTATGATTATGAGATTATCAGATTCCCGGTCAAGTGTATTTACCGCAGCAAGGTGCACTGTGCCCGCCGGAAATTCACGAAAGACTGATCTTAACACATAGGAACCATGGATGATGTCAAAAGGCGTAATTGTATGGCTTATATCAACGATCTGCAATTCGGGCCTGATTCCCAAAATCCTGGCTTTCACAGCAGCAACATAATGATCATTGTCCCCGAAATCCGACATAAATGTGATGAGAGCCATAGAAGCCAAAAAATTATTACGTAATTTTGTTCAGACAAAAGTAAGTATTAAAATAATATTATATTTAGAATAATAAAGTTTTAGCCCTTGGTAGAAAAAATCATAACCTTAGAAAATATTTCGTTATTGGATTTTCTTGGTGTAGAAAATCAGAATATTTCAGAACTATCAAATCATTTTCCATCCAGCAAAATTATCTCCAGAGGAAATGAAATCCGGATAAAAGGACAATCGAAGGAAATAATCCGCATCAATGATATTTTAAATTCCCTCTTGAACCATTATCACAAATTCGGAAAAGTTACGAAGGATAATGTCAAATCATATCTTGAGCGGGATACACTGGATGACCTGTTCGCTAATGAAAATGTATTGATCTATGGCACAAGAGGCTTTATCATTAAGCCCAAAACGACCAATCAGAAAAAACTGGTTGAAGCAGTTGCTAAAAATGATCTGGTCTTTGCTCTTGGACCATCAGGAACAGGGAAAACCTATGTCTCTGTAGCTATGGCTGTGAAAGCCTTGAAAAATAAAGAAGTAAAAAAGATCATCATCACAAGACCGGCTGTTGAGGCAGGTGAAAACCTGGGATTTTTACCTGGAGACCTGAAAGAAAAGATCGACCCTTATCTTCGTCCTGTTTATGATGCACTGGATGATATGATCCCATTTGAGAAATTAAAGTATTACCAGGAGAACAGGATCATTGAAATTGCTCCGCTAGCCTATATGCGTGGACGAACCTTGAACGATGCTTTCATCCTTCTGGATGAAGCTCAAAACACCAGTCCCATGCAGATTAAAATGTTTCTGACAAGGATGGGGCCCAACAGTAAGGTCATTATTAATGGCGACCTGTCACAGATTGACCTGCCACAACATACCAGATCAGGCCTCAAAGAAGCTGTGAAGATCCTCAAGGAAGTAAAAGGCATTTCCTTTATAAATTTTACCTCAAATGATGTAATCCGGCATAAAATTGTTAAAGACATAATCGATGCCTATCAATCTGCAATTGTTAAAAAGGAAAAAGAAGATAAAGCTTGATCACGGTAAAAGAAATTAAAAATAAGAAAGACCAGAAAAAAGCCCAGGAAATCAGGCATGAGGTTTTTGTAATTGGCCAGAACGTCCCGGCTGACCTGGAAGTTGATGAGTTCGAGTCGGATGCCATTCATTATCTGGCCTTTTTAAATAATAACCCCGTTGGTGCTGCCCGGTGGAGAATTACGGATGACGGTGTAAAGCTTGAACGTTTTGCTGTTCTGAATGAATTCCGGGGAAGAGGTATCGGCTCGGCCATGGTGGAGAAAATCCTTTCAGACATCAAGCGGGATCCTGAGGCCGGTAATATGGAAATTTACCTTCACGCCCAGATGAATGCGATACCTCTTTATCGTAAATTTGGATTTGTTAAGTTTGGCAATATGTTTGACGAAGCTGGTTTAATGCACTATGCAATGAGACTTCCTTAGCATAAAATTGCCCTGTAATTCATAGGAAATTCTCTTTAATCAATCCGGATTATTTTGTAAATTCCTCATCCAATTCATTCAACCATGCTATACTGGATCCGGTATCCGTTTATTCGGATTGCCATATCATTTGCGGGAGGGATATTCGTTAACTACAATACAAAAATATCCTCAATATTTTTACTGGGACCTTTGCTCTGCACCCTGATAATTTTTTATTTATCCACAAGATACGTCACAAAGGGGCATTTCCATAAATTCAATGTCTTTATCAGTCTGTCTGCTTTTTCAACTTTATTCATACTTGGATGTGTTTATGTAGATATTTCAAACTGTAAGAATCAATTATCAAAGAGAGACAGCAGTATTGAATACTATTTAACACAGATTATCGATGCTCCCGACACCACCGGGCGGTATTGTAAAGTACTTTCCAGAGTAACCAGAGTTCGATCCGATGGAAAATGGCAGCACACCAGGGGTAAAGTTTTATTGTTTCTCCCAAAACAACAATTCCAACCTTATGGGAAATTCCTGTTGGTCTGTGGATCACCTCAAAGAATACAGCCCCCAAGAAACCCGGATGAATTTGACTATATGAAATATATGCACCTTAAGGGAATTTCACATCAGCATTTTATAACACCAGGCAGTTTCTTTGAAATAGATCAGGAAATCAGCAGACTTTCAATAAAAGGATTGTCACTGGAAATCAGAGATCATATAACCCGGATTTTAAATAACGCTATAAAAGATAGGAATACCAAAGCTATCATGCTGGCCCTATTAACAGGGCAAAGGGATTATATCGATAAGGATTCATATACTATGTTTATCGAGACAGGAATTATTCATGTTCTGGCTATTTCAGGTTTACATGTTGGGATCATATATATTTTTCTGGTCTATTTATTCAAACCTATTAGCAGGAATAAATGGAGCCGAATCTTCAGCTATTGCCTTAAAATTCTAATACTTATAGCTTTTGCCTTTATGACCGGGCTTTCATCATCGGTAATGCGGGCATCGCTTATGTTTATCATTATGATTATCGGGAAAATGTTAAACCGGAATTCCCATATCCTGAACTCCGTTTTTTCATCTTTTTTCCTGTTATTGGTAATTGATCCCTTCAAACTATTCGATGTCGGATTTCAACTTTCCTATTCCGCAGTTTTAGGCATTATTTTATTCCAGCCGTTAATTTACAAATCCGTTAAATTAAGGTTTATAATTTCCAACTGGGCATGGAAGCTCGTTTCAGTCTCAATAGCCGCACAGCTTGGGACATTGCCATTTTCAATATATTACTTTAAGCAATTTCCTACCTATTTCCTTCTTGGAAATATCCTGGCCGTCCCCTTTGTTACAATAGTTACCATTCTTGGCTTTGCCCTTATATTAACCTCGTTTTTTTCAAATATTACTTCTGTTATTGTGATAATATTGCAATTCCTGTCGAGCCATTTTATCAAATTGATCTCCATCATTAAATCCCTGCCTTCAGGCTTGATAAAACCCCTGCAAATCGATGCATTCCAGGCACTTCTGATGATAATACTGATTATTGGTATTTACTTTATGTTTAAAACCAGGATCTGGAAAATAATTCTTATATCTATTGGTTGTGCTATTGGAATTATTGCAATTGACATAAAAGACAAGGTCATATCTTCCATGGAAAAGTATTTGATAATTTATAATATCCCTAACATATCCTGTATGGAACTTGTTGATGGCAGGAGAGGCCTGATTATTCTGAAAGAACTCAATGAGGCTGACAGTGTTAAAATAAACTATCATGTGATGGGACATGTAATTAAAAAGAGAAGAAAAACAGAATTAGCTGATTATTCTAATATATCAGAGAAAATTCCTGCAAAGCATCTGGATGGGAATTTACTGATTTGCTGGAATGGTAAATCTATTGCTATTTTGGGGGGAGGTGGAAAGTATTTGAATAAATCGAATGAATACAGGGGACTTATAGATTTGAATACAGATTATTTGGTAATTCCTGGTTTATGGCAGAATAAGGGGGATCTTCTGAATATCACCAATGATGAAGAAAATATTATCTGCGATTCTTCAAATTCTCATAAACTAAGTTTAATGAAGTCAGATAATAAGTATAATTCAATTTATTTTGTCCCAGTTGATGGTCCGTATATCAGACAAATTAATAACTGAAAATGGTAAAAATCGCTTACTCTGAACGATATATATATAAATTGCCGGAGGGTCACCGGTTCCCGATCGCGAAATATAAACGGATTGTGGCTAAACTGCTTGATGATAAAATCATTGGACTACAGCAGATATTTGATCCGGGAATGGCTGGCAAAGAAGTTCTCCTTGCCCATGATATTGAATATTATAACAAGGTAGTTCAACTAGCACTGCAGGCAGATGAGATACGGACGCTGGGTGTCCCGCTTCACGAGGCCTCAGTAAACAGGGCCCTGAATAGTGTAGCCGGCACAGTAAGAAGCTCAGAAAATGCGGCTAAGAAAGCAATAATTTATGGTGATACTGGCTTTGAAATTAATAAAGAACATCATAAGTCGAAAGAGGACAGAAATTTAAAAGTGGATCTGGTGTTGAAAGCCGTTCAAGCCTCGAAAGCAGACCCTGAAATGAAAGCAGATCTCGAATCGGGCTTGGATCCCAAGCTGGAAGCAGAACCCATGATGCATTCAAAGCAGCGGGCTATACCTCGACCAGAAGAAAAAATGACGAGTCAAAAAGTCAATAGTGGAGATTTTGAAGGAAGTACTACCGGACTCGGGATATCTATTGGCGGGGGATATCATCACGCCTTTTATGATCACGGAGAAGGATTCTGCATATTTAACGATCTGGCCATAGCCGGGAGACATCTGATCGATAAGGGACTGGCCAAAAGGATACTTATCATTGACCTGGATGTTCACCAGGGAAATGGAACCGCGAGCATACTAAATAAAGATGAAAATATCTTTACATTCAGCATACATGGATCAAAAAATTATCCGGTAAAAAAGCAGGCATCTGATTATGACCTGGATCTTCCCGATGGCACAGGAGACAAGGATTATCTCTACCACCTGGAATCTGCACTCGATTCAATTTTAAAGCAATTCATTCCTGACCATATACTTTATCAGGGAGGTGTGGATGTTCTGCAATCAGACCAGCTCGGACGACTGGGATTAACGATGATGGGTTGTAAAAAACGGGATGAGATCGTATTTAAAACAATTGGTAGTTTGAATATACCCTCCACGCTAACCCTTGGCGGTGGTTATTCCAAAGATATCAAGGTAATAGTCCAGGCACATGTCAATACAATCAACACTGCCCTTGAAATTTTAGGGTAAAAAAAACCGGAACAGATAGCCTGTACCGGTTTAAATAAATAAGATGTTATAATTACCTGACTTCTTTGGTGATCGAGCTATTTGCGGAAGAAACCCTGAATAAAACATTCTCGGGTACTCTGCCTTTAAAGCGATAGGTGCGGGAGAAGCTTTTCCCAACATCAACCGTATCCTCATAGATCCTTTCTCTATTTTCATCCATGATATCAACGAATATCGGCTCTTTCCGAACCCCGCTGACTACAAGACGAAATGATTCATTATCAGGATTTCGTTCAACAGAAAAATCAATATCATCCTTTTGATATCTGTGATAAACTTCCTTGGATATTACTCCACTGAGGGACTGAATATTTATGGTATACATACCATCCGACAGATTACTGAAATCATACGATTTCATAAACCCCTTGTGGTTCTCTACATTCTCAGAAAGAAGTAAATGATTTTCATCATCATAGATTCTGATCCTTACCTGTTCCGTCTTCTTAACCGGATAAACCAATTTGTAGCGCGCATTAAATTCAGGCACCACCTGAATACTCTCAGGTATCTTTTTGCTGGCTTCCATTTCACTGGTTGAAACCTCCTGGGCGATCGCCCATCCAGTACTGATAACTGTTACCAATACTGCCATTGTTATGTTTTTGACTCTTCTCATAATATAAAAAATAAATTATGATATTGCGAATATACGCTAGATATATTGCTTATGTTGTAGTTCAAACATTAAAAAATTATTAATATAATATTAATCAATGCGCTTTTTTGAATATTTGCAAATTCAGGTGCAAAAAACTTGAGGTATTTTTAATATTTTCACAGAAAGGAGTTTATTTATAATAATATTTTAAAGAAATTCATTTTTGCTTTTCGATAAAATATATTATTCTAATCAATTGCGATATATCAAAATAATATTCTGTAATTTATGAAATAATCTCATCCTATTTATAAATTGAGATCGGATGGCAATTTTATTTGATCAGTATAGAACTTGATCCTTGAAGGTTGATAGGATAAAACTTCAACTTTATCGATCATATCTTTCTTGTGATTATAAAATACTTCGACATAAAAATTATTATACAGATATAAATTGATCTTATATCCATAATATCGGATGGCCACTATGAACTCCCCTTCAAAGTATATTTTCTTTACTTTTTCGAAAAAAGGCATACTCATAAACTCAACCTCGTTTAACATATTTCTATTGTTCGAAATCTACTACCACTCTGTCCTTTGCTAGTTCAGTTATACGTTTGGCAACCATAACATGTTCGGGATGTTTTTGATATTTTTCAAGATCAGCCTTGTCAGCATGTGTTGTAATCAATGCCAGATCAAATGCAAAAGGGCCAGAATTGAAATTTTCACCAACTTCCAGCGATTTCAACTCCGGGATAAGGCCCGGAAGTGTATTCAACAGATCTTTGACACCCTTGCGGTTTTCAGTATTATTCTGATGCAATCGCCACATTACTACATGTTTAACCATAAATAATTAGCTTTTATGTAAAGAAATTTAAGTGAATATATAATAATATATACTAATTTAATCGTTGTAATTTAAATACTAAGGTGTTTTTAAAGCACATTGAATTGGATTACTTTTTAATTAAAATAAGACTGGCTATTAAAATAACTAAGTTATGA
>JAHEGY010000070.1 GCA_024644875.1 Cyclobacteriaceae bacterium | reverse complement strand
TTGGAATAGGAACTCTGATTTTCGGTAGCCTGGGCGTCTTGGTCATAGCACTCCTGACCACCACTTTTATTATTTTATCAGCCGCCAATACAAATCCTGCCTATATTTTAAGGGATGAATAAATATCCGGGTTTTAATCAATTACCGTGAAATTGCCCAACCAGTTTTTATAATGCTTGGATTTGATGAGAAACCTAGCTTATATTTCCCAGATTGGTCTATTAATTCCTTTAATTTTATATAGTTTTGGGCTGTGAAAACGGTTATAGTTAAATATAATGCAGGAAATGTCATTTCTGTTACCAATGCATTGCACCGCCTCGGTGTTGAGCCTGAAATTACAGATGATCCTGAGAAACTTGCATCAGCCGATAAGGTGATATTCCCTGGTGTGGGCGAAGCCAGTACCGCCATGCACTATTTAAGGCAAAGAGGCCTGGATAAAGTATTGACTGATCTTAATAACCCTTTCCTGGGCATATGCCTCGGATTGCAGCTTATGTGCAGGCATTCTGAAGAAAACAATACCCCATGCCTGGGTATTTTTGACCTGGATGTTAAGAAGTTCCCACCAAAGGATAAGGTACCCCATATGGGCTGGAATAAGCTTGATATGATTGAACACCCGCTGTTTAAAGGGACACCTGAACATACTTTCTTTTACTATGTGCATAGTTACTACGCTGAAACCGGTCCCGATACCATAGCTTCCTCAGAGTATATTCTTCCTTTTAGTGCCGCTTTGCATAAAAACAATTTTTATGCGATCCAGGCCCATCCGGAGAAAAGTGGAAAGGATGGTCAGATCGTATTGCAAAATTTCCTCAAGCTATAGACATGAACATTATACCAGCCATAGACATCATCGATGGGAAATGCGTACGGCTTACCCAGGGAGATTACAGCCAGAAGAAGGTCTATGATGATAATCCGGTTGATGTTGCTAAAAGATTTGAAGATCATGGATTCAGGTATCTACATGTCGTTGACCTGGATGGGGCTAAGTCTAAACATATCGTCAATATTAAAGTACTTGAGAATATCACAAGAGCAACGGACCTGATCGTGGATTTCGGTGGTGGTGTCAAGACAGGTAAAGACATTGAGCGGGCCTATAAGGCTGGTGCATCAAAGATCACCGGGGGTAGTATTGCAGTCAGGGAACCTGAATTATTCGGTGAGTGGATTATTCAATATGGACCTGATAAGATCATATTGGGTGCGGATGTTAAAGGACGCCATATCGCCGTAGGGGGCTGGCTTGATACTTCGGATCAGGATATAATCACATTTCTTAAATATTATACCAGCAAGGGTATCAACTTTGTAATATGCACGGATATATCGAGGGATGGTGCCTTGCAAGGGCCTGCTCTTGAGCTATACAAGGAACTAATGTCCGAATTTCCCGGGATCAATTTAATAGCCAGTGGAGGGGTGGGATCTATAGAAGATGTAGAGAAACTCCAAGAGACAGGCGTGTGGGGGGTAATAATTGGAAAAGCCATTTATGAAAACCGGGTTAAGCTGGATGATTTGTTAAAATTTCAGAATATATAATATGCTTACTAAAAGGATCATACCTTGTCTGGATGTAATGGATGGGCGCACTGTGAAAGGCGTAAATTTTGTAAACCTGCGGGATGCAGGCGATGCGGTCGAACTGGGCAATCTTTATGCCGAACAAGGAGCTGACGAGCTTGTTTTCCTGGATATAACAGCTACAGTTGAAAAACGGAAAACCCTGGTGGAACTGGTTCGCAGGGTTGCAGCTGAGATAAATATTCCCTTTACTGTAGGAGGAGGAATAATTTCCATCGAAGATGTCTCGGTATGTCTGAATGCAGGAGCGGATAAGATCTCCATCAATACGGCAGCCATCGATAGCCCGGATCTAGTCGATCGTTTGGCCCTTGAATTCGGTAGCCAATGCGTAGTGGTCGCTGTTGATACCAAACAATATGGAGAAAAAGACAAGGTGCATATACATGGAGGCCGTACACCGACTGAAATAAATACCCTGGAATGGGTAAAGGAGGTGGAAAACAGGGGAGCAGGAGAGATCCTTTTAACCAGTATGGATCATGACGGGACTAAAAATGGATTTGCCAACAAACTGACCAGTAAAGTATCTTCCATGCTGTCAATACCCGTCATCGCTTCAGGAGGTGCTGGGAATATGCATCATTTTGTTGATGCTTTTGACTCAGGGAAGGCCGATGCTGCATTGGCAGCCAGTATTTTCCACTTCCGGGAGATTGATATACCAGATTTAAAGAACTATATTGCATCGTACGGCATACCCATGAGAATTTGATCGAAATAAGACTGTGATGAAATTGGATTTTGATAAACAAAATGGATTGATCCCTGCTATAGTTCAGGATTACAGGACAAAAAAGGTCCTTATGCTGGGATTTATGAATGAGCAAGCCTACAAGAAGACCCTCGATACAAAGATGGCTACCTTTTTCAGCAGGTCAAGAAATGAACTCTGGACGAAAGGTGAAACATCCGGCAATTATCTTCATGTAAAAGAGGTCATTGCAGATTGTGATCAGGATACTATTCTCATCAAGGCAGAGCCCACAGGGCCTGTTTGTCATACTGGTAAGGATACCTGTTTCAACGAAGATAATTCCACAGGCACAGAATTTATTCAATACCTTTCCAAAATTATAAAAGACAGGAGGGATAACCCAAGCCAGGAGTCATATACGAGTTCGCTCTTTGAGAAAGGCATCAATAAAATAGCCCAGAAAGTAGGGGAAGAGGCAGTGGAACTTGTTATTGAAAGTAAAGATAGCAATCGGGAATTGTTCCTGAATGAAGCAGCAGATCTGTTGTATCATTACCTGGTCTTATTAGAAGCCAAGGGAATCGATATTTTGGATGTTATGGAAGTATTAGAATCCCGTCATAAATAGAATAATGCAAGTCCAGGCCCCGGGATCCATAATGATGATCCGGCCATCAAATTTTGGATATAATCCTTTGACGGCCCACTCCAATGCTTTTCAGGTAAAAGATACCAGTAATGCCCCCAGGGAAATCAGTCGTACGGCTCAGCAGGAATTTGATCGGTTCCATGATCTTCTCATAAAACATAATGTACATGTTATCGTGATGGAAGACCAGCCCGGCACTGTTTTGCCGGATTCTGTTTTCCCAAATAATTGGATATCATTTCATCATGATGGTACCGTGGTACTCTACCCGATGATGGCCGAGAACAGGCGACTCGAAAGAAGAATGGATATCCTCCCGGATCTGCAGAACAAACATGGGTTTAATATCATCAGAATATTGGATTACACCAATCATGAAGTAGATGGGCAATATCTCGAAGGGACAGGAAGTGTGGTCTTTGACTATGTGAATAGAATTGCTTATGCTAACCGTTCTGACCGGACGGATGAAATTGTCTTTCGAAAGTTATGTGCTGACCTGGATTATAAAGGGATATTCTTTGAGGCATTAGATCCTTCAGAGAATGATATCTATCACACGAATGTTATGATGTGTCTGGGAACCAGGTTTGTTGTGATCTGCCTGGACGCGATCCCAGATGAATCGATTCGTTTAAAGCTGTTGCAATCGTTTGAAGAAACAGGCCACGAAGTCATTGACATTAACTTCAGGCAATTGAATCATTTTGCCGGGAATATGATTGAAATCATGGACCGGGATGAAGAACCTGTGATCATAATGTCTGAGAGCGCACGCCATTCCCTGAGTTCAGATCAGAAAAAGAGGCTATCCAAATATGGAAAAATATTGTCTTCTCCTATTCCCCAGATACAAAAATATGGGGGAGGCAGCGTACGATGCATGATTGCCGGCATTTACTTGCCAATGATCTGAAAAATGCCAGTTCACATCCCATTCCTGCTAACGATATTTATTGTATATATTCAGAACCATTGCATCCTTTGTTCCGAAAGATGAAGGGATCTGCCCGTAAACGAATTCCTTTATGCCCCGGATTGAAGCAATTATTTACTCATAGAGCACACAGATGTCCTCCATCTTCTTGCGCTTTATATCGGGAACGAAAGCATCATCAGCGACATATCCTACGGGGATCAATAAAAAAGGTCTCTCATTTTCCGGGCGATCCAGAATCGTGGAAAGAAAGTTCATTGGACTGGGTGTATGCGTCAGGGTAGACAAACCTGCGTTGTGGATGGCTAATATTAACATGCCGCAGGCCAGTCCGATAGATTCGGTAACATAATAATTATTTGTTTTCTGTCCTTGTTCATCCATATCATAGATCTTCCTGAAGGCAACGATCAACCAGGGAGCAGTTTCAAGAAAAGGTTTTTTCCAGGCCGTACCCATCGGCTCGAGGTCTTTTAGCCATTCCTGACTCATACGATTATGATAACTTTGATATTCTTCCTCCTCAGCTGCATCGCGTATTTGTTTTTTAATTGCAGGATCAGAAACAAGACAGAATGTCCAGGGCTGCTTATTTGCTCCGGAGGGGGAGGTGCCTGCGGTCTTGATAATATTCAACATTATTTCCCTGGGTACCGGTTTATTGGAGAATTCCCTTATGCTTCTCCGCATGTCAGCCATCTCATAAAAATCAATGGCCCTTTTGATCATTTGCTGTTCAGGGAATTTTTGAGGCTGGTAGGGGATATGTTTGTGCCCTTTAATGATCCGGGTGCTTTTCTTGCTCATGCTTCTTTATTTAGATAGATCTGAGGATCAATCGATTGGGCTAATTCAAGCTTTTCAAAAGAACCAATATCGACCCATAAGTTTTGTTCAACCGGATATCCGATGATGGGATGATCCAGTGAAACATTCATATAAGTAGTAATGATGGAGAATTTCTTTTTTTCTTCCATATGCCGGAAGATAACAGGTTCTATTACGTGAATTCCGCAGAATCCAATATTGGTCTTGTCAGATTTTTCCAATGCAGATACAATCCTGGATTCACCTGTTGATGAATTTTCCCAACCATACAACCTGTAGGTATGGTCAAAAACAAGGCTGCGGCTGCTGTCTTTATCCTTAACGGCCAGTGTTGCAAGAGGATGGCGTTCGCAGTGAAAATCATACATGGCCTTCAGATTGATGTCTGATAAAACATCTACATTATGGATGAGGAAAGGCTTTTCGTCATCCAGGAACCAGGAAGCTTTTTTTATCCCTCCCCCGGTGTCAAGTACTTCGTCTTTTTCATCAGAGACCTGTATGTTAATGCCAAAATTATTATTGGATCTCAGAAAATCAATCATAAGATCATAATGATGGTGGAGATTTATGATGATGTCACTGAATCCATAGCTTTTTAATTGTAGTATAATGATCTCCAGGATGGGTCTCCCGTTTATTTTTACCAGAGCCTTTGGAACGGTTTCGGTCAGGGGTCTTAACCGGGTACCGAGACCGGCAGCAAGAATCATCGCCTTCATAGTCCCAGTTCTTTTAGTTCCTGTTCACGGTGGTGAACAAATACATCAATGGAATTACCGAATTCTTCATCCAACAAGGAGCGCATGCGGTTTGCACAGTATACCGACCTGTGTTGCCCTCCCGTGCACCCAAAATTAACCATCAGGTTGGTAAAATTCCTTTCAAGGTATACATCAATAGATTGTCGAACCAATGCTAAGGTATTTTGTACGAACTGATCGGCCTGACTATTGGACTGTAAAAAGGATATCACAGCTTCATCGCTTCCTGTCAGGTCTTTATATTCCTGGTACCGTCCGGGGTTGTGGATGGCCCTGCAGTCGAATACAAATCCTCCGCCATTCTCGGATTGATCGACAGGAATTCCCCGCCGGTAGGAAAAACTATTGATCTCGACAACAAACTTGCCATTGTGTTTTCTCGTATCACCGAATTGTTTCAGCTCAGGCGAGTTTTCTAATGAACTGAGAACATGTATCAGGTGTGGCAGCTTCACGGGAAGTTGTGAATGATCAAGGATATAGGTGAGGTTCGTGATGGCATAAGGAATACTGGCGAGGAAATGTGGTTTTTTTTCATAGAAACCCCGGAATCCAAAGGCCCCCATGGCCTGCATTAGACGGATCAATGCAAATCCGGTATAGAATTCTTTAAATTTCTTCTCATCGACGGTCTTGTAAACAGATAATCGTTGAAGATAATGGTCTAAAAGTTCCTCTCTTACTGATGGGGGGATATCCGCTTTTGCATCAAATAATAGTGAAGCGACATCGTATTGCAAAGCGCCTTTCCTGCCTCCCTGGTAATCTATAAAATAGGGTTCCCCGTTATGGATCATGATATTCCTCGATTGGAAATCACGGTAAAGGAAAAAATCACTTTCCTCAGATAAAAGCCAGTCGGAGAAAGTTTCAAAATCATTTTCCAGTTCCTGTTCGTCGAAAGGTACCTTAGCCAGTTTTAGGAAATAGTATTTAAAGTAATTCAGGTCCCACATCATGGATTGCTTGTCAAAACTGTCACGGGGATAACAAACTGAATAATTGAGACCATTATCTCCCTTGATCTGAAATGCAGGCAGCTTTTCAAGAACACTTTTGTAAAGATCTACAGCAGAAGGGGGGAAGTCCTGGTTATCACGATGGTCGTTTAGAAAGGAGAATAAGGACGTATCCCCAAGGTCTTCAAGAAGATAAACGTTTTCATCCAGGTTTTCTTCATAAACTTCGGGAACGAGAAGCTTTTTGCTTAGAAAGTGTTTGGTAAAACTTAGAAAAGCATCATTTTCTTTGCGGTCATAATTATAAACGCCAATTGCGGTCTTGCCCTGACCTCTAAGCCGGTAATACTCCCGGTATGAACCTGATCCGGGTAATGCCGAAATTTTTTCTACATCACAGCCGAAATGCTTTTTAAAAATTGATACTAATGACTTGGTCTTATCCACTATATTTTCATTAAGAAATGAAATAAAGACCCAAATTTAATATATACCCCCCTAAATTGTAAGAGATTGTAGAATTATAGATTTAATTGAATCCTCAGACGGAACCTGAATAGTACCATCATGCATATATCCATTAAAATGTACAATAATTTAGTCCGGATTCACCTGGCAGATATGCTGAATAAACCTTGTATTCTGATAGGAATTCCCTGATTCATCATGATCCTGAAGACTTTACCAACTTAGCATATAAAATACCGGAACACTCACTGCGAAATGACTGTATACCGTAGCTGGACCACCTCTTACTTTTAGAAATCAGGATTAGGCACTTCACCCAAAAATTCGGTAACCTCCTCCACCTTCATCCTGGCCGGAGTCTCAGGATCTTCATCAGGATAACCAAGGGTGACAGCACAATAGACTTTCATGTAGGAAGGTATATTGTAGTATTTTTCCATTAGTTCAGGATCAACGAATTCTCCCTGGTATATCAGGCAAGTACCTAATCCGAGTGCATGAGCAGCCAGGATCAAATTCTGTAGTGCAAATCCGGTATCCAATGACCCTGAGTATTTTTCAAAGAATAAACGTTCATCCGCAGCGACAAAGATCCTTACGGGTGCTTTGGCAAACATACTGGGATTGCTGGCATCTCCCGTTTCCATACTTTCAGGAGGTGTCTCGGCAACATAAAACCGCCATTCCATCCTGTTGAAGGCAGTAGGTGCATAGGTAGCGGCTTCTATGAGTCGCCGGATTATATCTCTTGGAACACTTTTCTTTTTCCAGTATCTGACAGTTCTTCTATTTTTTATAACCGAGAAAACATCTTGCGATATATTAGCAGAACCCCCTGAAGGAGGTATGAATATTGCCTTTTTATCTTCATGTTTTATAGCACTGAAACTCCGGATTCGCTGCCTCGCCCATATAATATCGGGCCCTTCCGGGTAATCCCTGTTATCCCATTCCTTTAATAATTGTTCCAGGTCTTCAAGGTCAGATTCTCTTGCTGGTATATCTATATTTATGGTTTTGGTTGCTACATCAAGCATATGGGCCTTAAATCTGATAAGTTGCCCCATTTGTATCCTGTCTATATTACTGATGTTTTCCATTTTTCGGAGTATTACTTTATTAATTAAATAAATTATGTTTTAATCTAAGGGTTACCCTTGCTCAGCCATTCGTTTAAAGATGTTTTAGCCAGACCTAAAGATTCAGGGAAGTTTTGTGAATTATATTTTTCAGGTGTTGTATCAAAATATTGCATCAGATCAACCAGGTAATTAAGTTTTGAATTAAAAGTAATTCTGGCAATAAATCTAAGCATCCCGAGCGAGACCTTCGTAATCTTAATTTTAGGATCTTTTTTCTCAATATATTGATTGAAGACCTCTTCCATGGTCAATTCTCCAGGACCAATGACGGAATAATTTTTAAAATCAGATTCTTTCAATTCGAATGACTTTGATACCATCCGGGCATAATCTTCAGCGGCAAGCCAGTGGATCTTATGTAATTGCTTTCCCATTACCATGGCTTTCCCATTTCTAATATACAATGGAATGGATTCCATAAAATGAGTACAATTGAAAATGGTATAGGCTATGCCACAATTCCTGATTGCGTTCTCCATTTCCATTTTTGCTTTTATAAATGGGATGTGGGTATTTGCCTCTGAAACACCAAGACCACTGATCAATGTGATCTTTTTCACTTCAGATCCTTCCAAAGCATTGATAATATTGTGGCAACCTTTTACTTCGATTTCATGCAGGTCTTTATAACTATTGGAATTCAGACTTATATGAACACCCTCGTAGTCTTTCAAAGTTTTGTTAAGTTCGGACTCGCGCTTGACATCCCCGGAAACGTAATCGAAGCCATCACCGAATTTTTCAGCTGCTTTATCAGGATTAGTTGTTAGTATATCAGATTTGTATCCATCAGCTTTAAGTTGTTTGGCTACAGGAAATCCCAGCATGCCAGTACCTCCAATAACGAGAATCTTTTTGATCATGATTGAAAATCTTTGAAATTAAATATGACGTTTATAAATTTTCTAGCGTCCAACCATTATGATACTCTTCCTTTATCAGCTTATTGGCTTCTGGACTATTCGTGATTTGCATTTTTTCATAGTCCCATTCCAGGATTTGCTGTGTGCGGACAGCGATATTTCCTAGTAGAACCAGCTCAGTCACTGGACAACCATACTCGAAATTAGCACCAGCCGGGGCCCCGCCCTTGGCGGCTTCTATCCATTCCTTATAATGCCCGATCGACCTGGACAGAGTTTGTGGAGGAGGAGTATATTCCTCATTTCTGTTTTTAGGAAGTAGTATTGGTTTATTGCCAACCGCATCGCATAATATTTTTCCCTTTTCACCGATCAACAGTAAACCTCCATTCCAGTCGCCGAATTCCACTCCGGGATCGAGCTCTTCCGGCTTTTTTGGCTGTAATCCACCATCATACCAGGTCACTTTTACAGGAGGCATATTTTCCCTGGCTGCAAAATCATAATGAACAATTGAGGCAACAGGAAATGTTTCTTCGAACAACTTGGAAGAAGAAGCCTGCACACGGTGAGGTTGTTTTAATTTCAGGGCTTTAACGATTGGATCGAACTGGTGACATCCCATGTCACCCAGGGCCCCGGTGCCGAAATCATGCCATCCACGCCATTTAAAAGGCACATAAGCAGAATGATAAGGACGTTTTTTTGCCGGGCCTAACCAGAGATCCCAATCGAGTGTGACAGGTATAGGCTCATCCTCTTCAGGTCTTTCCATGCCCTGTGGCCAGATTGGCCGGTTTGACCAGGTATGGGCTTCATAAACATCCCCGATTACCCCGCTCCAAACCATCTCACATAATAACCTGTGGTCATCAGATGCATTTTGTTGTGTGCTCATCTGCGTGGCAACACCTGTTTCCCTTGCTACCTTTAGCAATAGCCTGGACTCATGAATGGTCCGCGTAAGTGGCTTGGCACAATACAGATGTTTCTTTAACCGCATGGCGGTTATGGCTGGTATCGTGTGTGTATGATCAGGTGTGCCCACAATGACCGCATCAATGGATTTTTCCTCTTTTTCGAACATGATCCGAAAATCCCTGTACCTTTTGGCATCAGGGTATAGCTTGTAAGTTTCAGCCGCCCTGTCATCATCCACATCACATAAGAAAGCTATGTTTTCGCTGTCGCAATTCTCAATATAATGCTTGCATACTCCACCGGCGCCGACGGCAGCAATATTTAATTTGTCGCTGGGTGCGGTAAAACCTTTGCCGCCCAATACATGTCGTGGATATATATAAAAGGATGGTATTGCTATTCCAGCAGATCTCAAAAAAGTTCTTCGTCGCATATTGAATCAGAAAAAATGATGGATATTAAAATTAAACAAAAAAGTGATGAAAGAAGGGAATATTTATACCAAATTATTCCGTATGATCAGTTATTTCCAATCCAAACCTGTCACTGAGTTTTTGCAGGTTTTTAATTAATGCGCCTTTATGTTTGTTTGATTGGAGGAATTCTTTATTCCCATCTGCAAATTTCATGTAGGCATTGTAATATTCATTCCGGATTGTAGGTCCCTCTGTTACCCGGGTGTATACTTTCTGTGATCTGGAGCTTGTCGTTACATATATCTTTTCAATATCTGAATATGATTTCCACTGTCCTTTCTTTATAAACAAGATGCTGTTGAAGGTCCGGTATCGCTTCTCCTCCGGCAAAATTTCCAGGCCAAAGGATCCGGTAAATATTATCAATGCCGGGATCAATGCTAAAGGGCTGAAAAATGGATAACCAATCAACAATAGAAGGCTGAAAATTGATAACAATATGGCAAAGTACTGAAATTGAAAAGGGAATAAGCTGCCGCTTCTGAATGTGACCTTTGATTTATCCATTTATTGCTTTTTTGGTAAAGCGTGTATTTCAGAATACTTCTCTTGATCCGGAATACTTACTTCAATAGTATTTTCGAAGTTGTTCTGCCAAGTGGTTTCTGGTCAATATGCAACATATACATACCTTTTGCTAATCCACTCAGATCAATGATCCCCTGGGCGAATTCTCCTTCTTTTTCGAAACTGTAATGACTGACCATTTTTCCCATAGTATTATATACCATGATCTCATATTGTCCGGTATACTCATTAACCAGTTCTACTTTTATTTCGCCTGTAGTAGGGTTTGGATAAAACTTTAATGATTCAGAAAGTGGAGTCTCATCATCAAGGCTGGTAATTACATCGATGGTCTGAATATCCTGATCCTGACAACCATTATTTGAAGTGGCAATTAGAATGACTTCAATTGGACCAATGGTATTTACAGTAAATACTGGATTCTGTTCTGTGCTCGTCTGTCCATCGCTGAGTTTCCAGAACCAGCCGGCAGCCTCGACAGACTGGTCGGTTAAAAGAATCTCGACATCCTCATTTCTATCAATCTCCTCTTTATCCAATATAAATGCAGCCAGAGGTGAAGCATATTTAGTTATTTCAATTTCTTCTGATTGGGAAACACAAACAAGGGAGTCGTAGGTCACAGTTACACTATAGATCCCGGATTCAGTGACCTTCAGTTCCGGAGAAGTTTCAAGACCGGGTGACCAAAGGTATGAATCAGCTTCGGCAACAATCAGTGATGTGGTATCATTATCGCACAACACTTGTGAACCAGACATGGTTATTGCAGGATTTGCTTTTAATTTCACTTTCACCGGAGTTCTTACACTTTCCCAGGAGTTTTCGGCATTTGATACATAAAACAAAGTATCCGTGAACAATCTGTCTGTTAAAAATTGCTCGCCTTCAAATATTGGATCCCCACCTGTTTTTGAGGTATACCATTTGTATTTTGTGGCACCGGCAGCTGTTAAAGTAGCTGAATCCCCATAGCATATTTCGATATCACCAATCAGTGGTGAAGATTCCTTTAAGGTATAATTATACATGGTATCTGCAGCCTGGGCAGATGCTTTCAGATCTTGCAGGGAAGAAGCAGCGTGAAGCGCAAACGCCACACTAACGGAATCTCCTGGGTCTAAGACGAAAGGACCTGCAGCAACAGTATGACTAACGTCGTTTCCTGATTCACTGGCAAAACCGGCTTGTTGCCTTCCTAGTCCACTAGACATAGATTCATATTTTTCCGCATCTTCAAAGTCATCATACACTCCCCAGGGATTACCCTCCACACCGGCGCTATTATCTATTGCCCAATAATTAGGTGTACCGGATAACACCTGGATCCCATTATAATAATGATCTGTTGAGTCTATATTGTAAACATAGCCCACAGCCAGGCTGTCAAACCAGTCGGCGCGGTCATTCCGTCCTTCACCCCCTGTACTTTTACTAACGTCCCAATCGGCATATAGACCAGCAAATAAGGAATTAAGGACACTGTCTCCTTCATTTTTTATTGAGTATTCAACAATAACATACTTGTCATTGGGGGCTTCTTTCCAGACCATTGTCCGGTAATTTATCCTCACGTTAGAGGCACTATCTCCTGCATTGCTATCATTGAACTCACCTGTTATCTCAGAAGAAGAGAAATCACCAGGCCTTAATTCAGAGATTCTTTCTGTAGATTGAAAATCATCATCATATGTATCATCGATTGATCGAACACTGCTGGATATTTGTGATTCAGAATTACCGACCATTAATCCCATTTCAAACAGGTTATTTTTATCATCGAACAAGAACCCAAGCCCTTTGCTCTGATCAGTATTCTGGAACCCGATACGTCCATTCTCAGCGATCGTAGTTGAAATAAGGTTTTCCTGGATGTCAAGGTATGTGGGATTCAATACAATAGAAACAAATTGATAATCCTGATATTCGGTGTCATCATATTCCAGGATAAGGTCAATTTTTAAATTTGTTGGAATATTTTCCTGGATCGTTACTCGGAAAGGGTGGGAATCATTGGTGGTTACCTGCCCCATCATAATTACGCCCAGATCGCTTTCTTCATTAAGGACCTGCAATAATCCTGATTTACTGATCAATTTTACGCTCAAGCCATTACTGCTAGGCCATAAGAAATTCTTAAAGCTGGCATAGAGATTAGCTTCTTCACCAGGTGATGGAGATTTCCCTTCATCATTTAATAGTCTGAAAGATACCATTCTGATGGAAGGGAATTGGCTGGTAAGTGCTTTTTGCATATCAAGAACGCCCTTCCCCAGTTTATTTCTAAAACTACTGCTTGAATTAATTTCATAGATGGTATCGCTTGCGGTAACCCTCAATACTTCTCCAACCTGTATGCCACTAAATTCCGGATACATGGATTTTACCAGGCCAGCAGCTCCTGCTACCATCGGGGATGAAAAGGAGGTGCCCTGAGTATTTCCATATTCGCCATCAATTTCATGTACTCTTATCGCACTTCCAGGTGCCGTTATATCAACGCCTTTACCGTAGGTCGTAAAATATGATTTTCTTAAATTTCTGTCTACCGCAGAAACCGATAGGACGTGGTCATAATCGGAGGGATAATGGGCTTCCTCTAATCCTGAATTACCACTGGATGCAACCACCAATACACCGAGGTCCTCGCTCACATAATTGATTATATCCTGGTTTATCTGGCTTCTGAAAGTACTTCCCCAGGAACAATTGATAATGTGGGCTCCATTCTCTGCCGCATATATCACGCCTAAATAGGGGTTGGAAGCATAGGATAAAGCATCTTCAGGCTGGTTATCAGCAAAATGCTTCGTTACCATGATCCTGCAGTTGAATCCCGTGCCAGCTAATCCCATCTCATTATTGGTTGTGGCACCTGCAACACTAGCGACTCCTAATCCATGCTGATGACCTCCTCCCTTTGTTATATCGACATTATTATCACCATCATTATTTACATTAGAGAGTGCTCCGGCAAAATCCCAACCGTGAATATCATCGATATAACCATTGCCATCATTATCTGCTCCGTCAACCGGGTCATTGGGATTTATCCACAAATTATCTTTAAGATCAGGGTGATGAATATCAACGCCAGAATCCACAATTGCTATAACGACTGCCGTATCACCCTGGGATACATCCCAGGCTCCAAATGCTTTGACAACTTCCAGATGGTATTGCTGGTTGAGGAGTGAATCATTTGGAATGAAATTCATCTTCTGGACATAATCAGGTTCAACAATTTCAAATAATCCTGTACTATGTAATTTGTTTATGGCCTCTTCCAGGGGAGTGTTGGAATTATAACGGAGGGAATGGTATAGATCCAGATCATATTTGAATTTTTCCCCGGTTCTGGCATTGAGGTTATTTTTTCTCTTTGTACGTATCACCGGATTAGTACTTTCAAAACCAAGTTCATTAAGAATTTGTAAAGTTTTTGAATCCAGCTGTGATTGATTCTGGAATGCGTATTTGTGCTGGGCTTTAAGCTTGATATTGATTATTCCAGTGTTGTAATCACCTGGTCGGATAGACTCCGGCAATTCAAAATATTTTCTATGCTTTTTGTTCTCCTCCTGGGCAACAGCAATACTGGAAATAACTACTACAGCAAGTAAAATTAATATGCTAACGCTTCTAACCATATAAACCCTTAAATTCACCTAACCTAATAACCCGAAAATATCTATTTTGTTAATTTTTTCCGAACACGGCTGAATTTTAATCTCAGAACATCAAATATACGATAAAAAAAGTTCATAATTAAACGAAAAATAAGGGTCAAGGATGGAATGGCTGTATTTTTGAATAAAAGGGAATTTATCAGGATAAGTAAAAAAATAATGAAATATTGCTGGGTTAAATTGAACATAAGATATATGTTTGGTGTTTATGTTGGATTGATGGCAGAAAAATTTAATACTGATGCACTCATTTTTTAAGAATCAAATTTGGTTAAAAGTAATCTTCATATTTTTAATATCTACCCTTGCAGTTGACCTATTTGCCCAGGACACAACCCGCTCATATCAAATGGACCCTTTGGTTATTACCGGTACCCGTATTACCCGTCAAAAAAGTGAGATACCGGCCAGCATTTCAGTTATATCAAGAAAGGAAATTGAAAAAAGCACTCAGATAAACATACTTCCGGTTCTTTCCAATAAAGTTCCTGGATTGTTTGTTAATGAAAGGAATATGGTAGGTTATGGTGTAGGGCCGGAATCTGGCGGAAATATCAGCATCAGAGGTGTCAGCGGCACACCAAATACAAGGATCCTCATGTTGATCGATGGCCAGCCACAGTTTATGGGCATATTCGGTCATCCTATCTCTGACGCATATACCGGATCGGATATTGAAAGAGTCGAGGTGATCCGGGGCCCCGGTTCAATTTTATATGGTTCAAACGCACTGGGAGGAGCAATAAACCTGATCACCAGGCAGCCTGAAGAAGGCTTGATGTTATACGGCAAGGCTGCATATGGGTCCTATAATACCAGTTTGTTTACGGGCTCTGTTGGTTTTAATAAGAATAAATTTAACGTGTTTGGTTCTGTTAACCATGAAAAGACAGATGGTATCCGGTCAGATGCCAATGATGCCTTTCAAAATACAACGGGCTATCTCAAGCTGGATTACCAGCTCTCCAATAATCTCAATATATCCATTGATGGAAATATTATAGATGCAAAGTATAACTTCCCCGGTCCTGTTGAGGTGCCTCAGGACACTGCCAGAAGGGATTATCTGCGCAGCCGCACCGCCCTGGCGCTTGAAAACAGGTATGAAAAAGTCGAAGGTGCACTGATGTTATTCTATAATTATGGAGACCACGCCTTTACAGACGGTTTCAGATCAAACGACCATAATTATGGATTGACATTTTATCAGAACCTGAAACTTTTCAAGGGCAATGTGATCACCCTGGGATATGATTATAAAAAGTTCGGGGGTGAAGCAACCAACATATATACACCGGAGTTTGTCCCCAAGGGCTATGATAATGAACATGAGATCATAGAAAATGATGTTTACGCCCTATTTCAACAAAACATAAATAAGTTTTCCATTGATCTTGGCTACAGATATGTAAATAACAGTACCTATGGTAATCAACATATTCCTGCCGCTGGTATTTCCTATCGGTTCACTCCAAAATCCTTCGTAAAAGCTTCCGCTACAAAGGGATTCCGAAGCCCGGCCATTGTTGATCTGTTTTTATTCCCCACAAGTACCGATACCCTGAATGCAGAAGAATTGTGGAACTATGAATTAAGCTGGGGACAATCTTTCCTGAGTGGTAAACTTGATTTTGAGCTAACAGGTTTTGTCATTGACGGTGAAAACATGATCCAGGAGGTCTTGATCAGTGCACCCCCTCCTGTGAAACAAAATACCGGGGCCTTTAATAATAAGGGGATAGAATTTACAAGTAATTACCAGGCTATGGGTAATCTCAACTTCAGTTTTAATTACACTTATTTGAATACATCCCAGGCTTTGAGGTATGCTCCTAAGAATGAGATAAACCTTCAAGGATTCTATAACCTCCAGCCAGTATCTTTTATGCTGTATCTCAAGTATGTAAACGGATTGAATAATTATGTTGGCCAGGATGAAGTATCGACAATAAATTATACGCTTTTGAACCTGAAAATAAACTGGCACGCCACCAATTGGTTAAATGTATTCCTGGAAGGCAATAACCTTCTGGATACACAATATCAGATAGACCGTGGATTCCCCTTGCCGGGTATTAATGTTCTGGCAGGTGTAGAGCTGCGGTATCGCAAGTAAGAGCTGATAATAAATTAAAAATTGTCAGACGTAATATTCAGAATAAAGTTATAACCGCTTAGTCCATGTAGTTTAACCAGTATAAAAGCCAGGGCAAGGGGTTACAGTATTTATATCAGAAGATCACTTAGGATTATCCTGAACCTGAATTAATAATTTGCCAAAGGCAGTTCTGCCATCTTTGTCGATGCCTTCAACACGTATTTCATAGTCCCCTGAATCATCAGAAGTATAGAATTCCAGTATTGCTTCTCCCTTTTCGTTAGTATGGAACTGTGGATTCCAGTATAATACGTTCCGATAATCCGGGATGCGCGTTTTCTTATCCACTGTGTTATCATATGCAGGACTTACATATTTTCGCCTTGCCTGTATTCCCTCGTATTTAATCACTTCAGCCTTTTCCTGCACATTGTACCCACTCAGATCTCCTTTATAGGTAAAAAAACTAACGATGCCACTATATTCATACCCGTCTTTTATGAACCTTTTTCTGACCGTTTCTATTTTTTTCATGAAAAGAGGATCTGTCTCCATGATGTCATCAACGTCGAATATGGGTATTCCATCAATCAGTATTAGCGGGTTTTCCTGATAGGTTTCTGTTCTGTCCAGATCAAGGATTTTAAAATGAAATCCTTCCTGATTGCGACGGACATAGACACCCTTTACATATTCCCGCATCACCTCCTCCATTACCGGGAATCTCGTGTAATCATCAAGATAATAAACTTCATCAGGTTCATAGAATACAGAAGAATCAGAATCGATCATAATCTCCATGATTGGTGAATATTTTAAATAGGCATTTCTGATCTGCATGTTTTTACTTGTTTTTTCAAGAAAGATTTCAAGTCCTTCATCCAGGTCAAACTTTGGGATGTTGATACTGGCATATTCTTTGGAAAATGGATCATCAATATCAATGTTAAAATTTGTATCTTTTGTATTATCAGTTTGTACGATAATCTTATTCAGGTCTTTCATGTTTGGCAATTCAAATATCAGTCTTCCATTTTGTCTGGATTGAGCGGCTATAAAATTTGCATTCTTTGATGGTGTAGATAAATATGCCTTGATGCCTGATTCCGGAAGTTTTGTTTGATTATTGGTTAATTTACCCGTAATTATATGACTTCTGAATTCAGGAATAAATTCTGCTGAACCAGGGTCTTGTTGAAGATCATTCTGTTTAAAATCAATGTCGGAACTAACCAATAGCAAATTGTCCAGTTTTTTTTTGCAATGTTCAGTTATGCAATCTTCTAAAACTGTTGAGAAATCAGGATTGATCTTGATTAGTTCATGTAAAAGCAGATATGAGCCTATATCATTCCTGTATCTGTCAAAAGTTGCATCATAAAGCGCAACAGAGATTGACAGATCCATATCAACGGGTATCTCACTGTGATCCCTGGAACTGATTTTAACCACCATCTTCTCTCTTTTCTGGTAAGTCTTTTTGTTGGGTTGTATATTCAGATGTATTCCTTCCGCCGGATAAATAATGATCCTGCGCTGGTTTAAGATCTGGTCCTTGAAATTTTTAAGGTAGATCTGGAGAATTCCGGGGGCAAAATCATCATAACTGACTTGGATGCTTCCATGACCCTCTTCAATATCCATAATGTATTGGAACAGAATATCGTTATCTATTATGCCTTCAAGTAGCAGACTTTCTTTTGTTGATGTGTTGGAGGATTCAACTTTTATTGAAAGATCCTGATTGTTCAACTTTTCAATATGCATAACGTGGCCACTGGATTTTATTACAGGCAATTTGAATATGTTCTCTGAACTGTCCGGCAATAGGATCTTAGCATGGTATGATTTACCTATTTCTGTCTTGAGAAAGAATGATCCAAGACCGGACTTATCAGGGGTGAATTCAAGGAGGGAACTGTCTGAATCATCTACAATATAACCTGTTAATTCAATTCCATTTCCTGAATCATCAGTTGCTTGGAAAGCAATCTTTGACCGCAGACCATATACTAGATCGCCTCCCTCCGGAGAGAACTTTAAATTGATTTTATCGGATTTTGGTTCAGGTAATAAACCGGCTTTTCTGAAAGGATTTATAATGGTTATTATGGAATGGAAAAATTCTTCCGGCCCACAATTTCTCATCCATTTTGTATAAGCTCTAAAAATATAGTTTCCGGAATTAAAATTTGATGGGATGAAAAGATCACCGTAACCAATCCCATCGATTAACTGAATTTTTGCTTGTATTATAGAATTATTGCCCGTGTCAAGCAATTCGAGATACGCGATTTTGCTTAACATTGAAGGATATTTATTACCAGACTCGAGACAATAGATCTTAAACCTTAAATACTCTCCTGATACGTAAAAGTTCTTATCAAGACTAACGTAAATGCTTTCTTTGTAGATATGCTCTCCCTGGATCGGATTATGACGACTCACAGGTGATAAAGTATCGGAATCAGCACAGAAAACTCCCTGTGTTGAAAGTAAAACCAATATACATATATCAATTACATTTTTTAGATTCATAAACCTGATTAAATAAAAAGTATTACTCCCAAAAATCCGGTTCAATATTAGTTCCATAGAGGGTGCAGTCAATGCATGATTCATATGATAGCAGGTATCTTACGCTTGAAGTTTGTGCAGATACTTCGCCAACAAGCATATATCCTTCCCCTAATAATGAACGTATCTGATTGTAACTGACTATCGTATCAGTACAATGCGCATAATTATTGATGGTTTTAAAAAATGGGTATTCTCCTTTTTTAATAAAGATTCTCTCTTCCTGAATTGACGAAGCATCAAAAAATCCCAGTACTATTTCATTCACATCCTCCGGATTATATATATTTCCTTTAATAACGTAGGGTTGTGGATCGAATAGTGTGCCCAGGTTTTCATTGATATTTTCCTGTTCCTTCCAGTAATTATAGGATATCTCATTCAGGGCATACTGTTTTACCAGGATGCTGTATTTTACGCCTAATCTATCGGTCGAGTTTGAGACATACAGAACAGGAAATTCTGAGATTATATCTTTAGCCAGGTTTTTAGATGAGGATACCAGCACATTTGTTGAGCTGTTGCG
This sequence comes from Cyclobacteriaceae bacterium, assembly GCA_024644875.1. GTDB lineage: Bacteria > Bacteroidota > Bacteroidia > Cytophagales > Cyclobacteriaceae > JAGTVG01. The sequence continues at coordinate 4,690 of JAHEGY010000070.1, read as the reverse complement.
CTTCCAGCATCTATATACCTGTTCTACACGATCTTCAATGAGCCCGTCATTCCATATCTGCAGTGAGTTATACAAGGATTTGAATTCCCAGGTTTCTTCAAATTCCCAACGATAATACCACGTGCTATTCTGTGGATCATGTGTTGTTAGATAGAATTGTAATCCGGGAATTTTATCAAGACTTTCTGCTGTTACCCTTTCTTCATATTTAAAGTATACGCTATCGATCGGTGGTGTTTCCCTGAGCAGAACGGTGTCCGATTCATATCTCCTGCCCTGGGTGGTTTGTATATGCAACTGATACATTCTGCCCGAATGGCCTCTGAAGTCTGGTGAACTGTAATATTTGCCGGGAGAATATTCTGTCAGATTATGCATGTCTCCTGTATTGTCAGAAATACTTACCAGAGCCCCTGTCTCAGGGATAAGGCCAGCCGTATCGATGGGTATTGATCTGGATAATTTGACTACAAAAGCCTCCTCGCCGTTGTGCAACAAAGCTTCAACCACCATGAGGTTTTCATAATCTTTTGAAGGTGGATCAAAATCGAAAATGCAACTGTTGAATATTAACAGCAGGAAAAATAAAATATTATTTCTATTCACATTCATTAATTGCTTAAAATTTGAAATTATACGTTATAGTTGGTATTGGATTTGCAAAGACCGACAACTTATAACCATTAACCTTGCCCCCCTGCGATACGAAATAAATTGAATACACGTTATTACGGCCAGTTACATTATAAACAGAAAAGGTCCATGAACTATGATTGAGTTTTTTAATTTTATGATTCCCCTCAAGGTTGATTGATAGATCAAGCCTGAAATAATCGGGTATTCTGAACTGGTTCCTGTCCGAATAATGCAACCGGGCAGAATTACCGTAATAGTATTTGGCAACCGGATAGGTTATTGGTCTTCCGGTACTATAGGCAAGGTATCCTGATATACTGATTCTTCTTGAAAATTTATAATTGGTTAAAACATTGACATTATGCGGTTTATCATAACTTGCCGGGAAATATTCACCGTTATTGATGGATTCTCCTGAAAATTCAGATTCAGCCTTGATTAAAGCTCTGGAATAGGTATAACTCATCCAGCCATTTAACTTACCCGTTTTCTTTTTTACAAGGAATTCAGCGCCATATGACCTTCCTTCTCCTTTAATTATTTCGGTCTCTATGTTCTCGTTCATTAATAACAGGGCTCCGTTTTTAAAATCCAGAAGATTTTCAATATTCTTATAATAGATCTCCACCGAGCTCTCAATGGCATTATTATTAAAGTTCTTGAAGTAACCCAGTGATATCTGATCTCCGATCTGCGGTTCAATATATTTACTGCTCAGGATCCAGATGTCTGTAGGAGAGATCGAAGTTGTATTCGATAACATATGGATATACTGCCTCATCCGGTTGAAACCCAGTTTCAATGAACTGTTACTGCCTAAATCATACCTTGCAGAAAATCTGAACTCCGGCCCGTGGTATGTTTGAATATTATCGAAATTACCGTATTCTTCAATATCAACAACATTGTCGTCATCTAGTGGCGCGTTCTCAGAATAGATCCTGACAGTTTTAGGCCCAAGATTATTATAAATGGAGTACCTGAATCCGAAGTATAATGAAAAAGATGGTGTAATATCGAATAAATCCCCAATGTAAACGGCACTTTCAATACCTTGTTCCTCTTCCAGGATTTCAGGTCTTATCAGGGCCTCTTCTCCTTTAGGTGTTAAATCACCGGGTTGAATACCGTACAATATGGAGCTCATCCCAAAATCCACTTTATGCCTGTTGGTGGGGAAATAACTGAAATCCATTTTAGCAATAAAATTGTCAAGCGAATAATCGAGGTTAAAAGCATTTACCTCATTCTTGTCATTACTTATATTATAGGAATAACCGCTATACACTCCAGAAAGAACACTGTAGATCTTGTTATTATAAATATGTTTCCATTGTATTGATGCACTCGTATTTGTGTATCCGTATAATGTATCAGAATTAAAACTGAATCCATCTTTGCTGAAATATCCACCAGCATATATTGAGTTATTTTCATTTAGGTCGAATGATACCTTTCCAAAAATATCATAAAATGAAGCTGAACTGTTCTTCAGATCTGCATTAGGTAATTGTTTCAGTATCCAGTCGGAATAGGTACTTCGGAATCCCGCAATAAAGGAAGCTTTATCTTCCAATATAGGCCCTTCCAGTGTTAATCTTGCGGTTACCGGACTGATCCCTCCACTTCCGGAAAATTTTTTATTGTTTCCTTCCTTCGCCTGCACATCCAGGACTGAAGATATCCGTCCGCCGTAATGTGCAGGTATACTGCCCTTATAAAGGTCAACGCTCTTAATGACATCCGGATTAAAGGAAGAAAAGAATCCAAAGAAATGTGTCGGGTTATAAATAGGCGCTTCATAAAAAAGAACGAGGTTTTGATCAGCCGAACCGCCCCGCACATGAAACCCGTTGGCTGCTTCGCCTACTGATTGAACACCAGGTAAGGTTAATGCAATTCGCAGGACATCTACTTCCCCCAGTATCGGTGGCACCTTCTTCAAAGCCTGGATATCCAGTTTATTCAGACCCAATTGTACCCCGGAAATATTTATGTCACTCTCAGATTCTATTACCACTTCCTTTAAGGGTATAATATCTTCCTCCATCTCGATGTCGAGCTTTCCATCGCTTTGCAGGATGATTTGTCTTCTGGTATCCTTAAATCCCATACTTTTTAATTTCAATTCCCATTTACCTTTGGGAATGGCTATAGAATAGTATCCGAACTGGTCTGTTGCAACTCCGATCTGAGGATTTTCAATATATACCAAAGCGCCAATAATAGGTTCTCCGTCTTTTGCATTTTTTATATATCCTGCAATACTCGCTTTTTCAATGTCTGATGATTCAGAAGCACTACCGATCTTAATTACTGTGTTTTCTTTTGTATTTATACGATTGGTTTCCTCTTCAATCTGTTTTTCAAAATCGAAGATCAGGTTTTCCGAACTAATGACATTCGATCCGGACCTGGCAAAAAAATTCGGCGGGAGTTCCGTTTGAATTGAAATATTATCCGTAATAATGATATCATAACCGGTATTTAAATAGCTGCAATTTGTATTCTTGAAGATGACATCTAATACCTCATTAATATCTGTTTTCTCGAAAGAACCAGTGACAAAAATACTGTCAACCATCTGTTGATGATACATGAACCGGACCGGGATCTTTTGTTCAACATCGAGGACAAAATCACGGAAGGATATTTGATCATAATCACCGCTTATAATCAGGTCTTCAGGCTGAGCTACAACAATCAAAGAGGAAAGGAAAATATTAGCGATCAGGAATAGCCGGGTGATCATGACTCATTATTAATTAGAATTGAGTTGTAATATTTTACAACCTCTACAAGTTCCTTTTCCTGATCTTTCTTAAATCTTCCTTTATTCAGTTTAAGGAAAGATTTCAATTCATTTTTTCTGTCTGATAAGATTTTCAATATTGATTTCCTGTTTTTAACCTTATAAAAACTATCCTCGATATGGATATATAATATATCATTTATAAGAAATCGATTTTCGAGGCTTGTGAGTGTAGTTGACTTATTTACTTCCTTTCGGCGTTTTGCCAGAACACTTGCTATTTTTCCGTCTAAAAGCAAATCAAAAAAACCGGAAATGTGATCCTTTGAAGAGTCTCCTTTTACATTAATGAAATGATGATCATTGATCTGAAAAGCATTGACTTTTGCACTATACAATTGAATGGGTCTAATGTATCCCTGTTGATCAATGTATTTAATAAGCAGTAAATCTGTATAGATATCGTATTTGATTTCGACGCTGTCGTATTTCTGGCTTTCGTATACAACACAACCTGTTTTCCAGGTAATTTCATTATAGTAAGAATGCCCTTTTATCCCCTTGTAAACATCATTATGATATTTGCCGGTTAAGATCTTTGTATGATTGTGGAAGGCATCCTCATAGACGTTTACCGCTCTGGTGAAAGCCTCAGTTTCACTCACTTGATGCTGTTCCTCACTTGGATTCTGAGCTGACAGGAATAATGGCGAAAAGGTAAAGAAGATCAGGTGAAAAAAAATAAAAAGTCGCGTAATCCCAGCGTATAATATACCTGTGATTGGATTCTGATATTTGGAAAGAAAATTAGCTCTAAGCTGCCCTTCAATTAAAAAAACATCCCCATTAATCATCACCTACAAGTTCCGGTTTCCTTCTCAGGAAACTGCGCAAGATACATTTTAATCTGATTATCAGCACATAAACAAAGTTAATATTTATTTAATTCGGAAATGTATTTGTTCAACTTATTGTAAGCACTTTGGCCCCTTTTATTTTCCTTTCCTTTAATTCAATCAGAGCTTTGTTCGCGTCCTCGAGTGTGTAGGTTTCTATTTCAGGTTTTATCCTGGCTTCTGCGGCAATCCTGAGAAATTCTGTAACATCATTTCTGGCTACATTGGCCACGGATTTAATTTCTTTCTCCATCCATAGATGATCGCTGTAATTTAATGAAAGCAGTTGTGATCTATCCCCTTCTTCTTTCCGGATGGCATTGATCACCAGTCGCCCCCCGGGATTCAGGTTCTCAAGAGAGGTCAGAACTGGCTTCCAGGCAGGAGTTGTATCAATTATTGCACT
>JAHEGY010000160.1 GCA_024644875.1 Cyclobacteriaceae bacterium | reverse complement strand
GCAGGAATGATTGAATGCCGTAAAATACACCCGCTGCACTTTTTCCGGTGATCTGAACGGATTCAGTGGTAACGGAGAGGCGGTAACCTTCATCATCCGTATCTATGTTATTATTGATTGATAGGAAGATCGTATTTGGTTCAGCAGCATCTGCCTCAATGGTTTCAAAATCCCAGCCTGTTGGAGGGGAAAGCGTCGCGGATAAATAAGCAGCAAGATCCCCAAGCTCATCCCCATAGAGAATCTGGAGCCCCGGATCCATTTGAAATGATTGACCAATGAGGACAGCATTTTGCGGCCTGGGGATAATATTCAGCCCTTCCTGAGCCAGCACATTGACCGGCATAAGCAGGCAGAAAAGATAGATAGTGATTTTATTCATAATTTTATTTTACTAATCGACAATATTAATTAATTACCTTTCTATGGCCTATTTCAGGTCACCTTTTCGATTATACAAAGGCATTTCCTGTGACCTGTTTTTCGTGTTTATCACGATGTTATTCCTGTCCGAATCGATTTCAGAATCACTTTTAATACGTACAGTTGTCTTTTCATAGGGTTTAAGAGGTGGTATTAATCCTTCGAGAATGACACGTTCGTAATCTGCTCCGATTGCCACAGTGACCTGAGTTTGGGCAGAAGGAACCTCGCCAAAGTTCTGCACTTCAAATTCAACCATAGATTTACTTTTCCTGGTCGATATTTTTGGTTTTCGTGCAGATAGTATGGATTCTTTATAGGTCAGCCATGGCAACCTGACATAACCGAATAACAACTCTCCATCATTGGTCTTACCAATCAATTTAGCAGCAAAGTTCTTTTCCGACAGCCCGTTCCCTTTGCCTTCAAAGAAAACAACCAGGTCCTTACCTTCATTTTCAGTTTTCTTAACATGGCTACCTCTGCCGAAATTTACTTCCTCGGAAGCTCCGAAGCGGAGTGATGCTATATCTACTTCAGTCTGAGGTGAAAAATCCTTTTCTGCTTCGATCTTCACACGGATGATATGTGTGTTCGGCGTGATCTTCTCATCATCAAGAATGGTCAGGAGCCTGCCTTTCACAAGAGGGAGGCATATATTTTTTGAACTATGGTGGTCATTCCCCAGGTCTCCCCATTTGGATGAGTCAATTACTGCAAAATTTGCCTGGAAAGCCCTCCCGTATTCATCCTGTAAGACTTTGATCCGTTCATACTTATACCAGTCAACTACAGTTCCATCCTCGTACCTGGCGATTCCAGGCATATACGCTTCTCCAGGTTCAACTTTCCATATCGTACCATCTTTCGAACGCATGTAATAGGCAATTCTGCCATACCAGTCATTTACGATCATATGGTATTGAATATTTGTTCGCCAGATCACAGGATCCTCATACCGTCCATCATAGGGAGGATATACAGAACCGTTTGTAATCTGGTTATAGCTTGAGAGCCCTGTCCGGCTTACCCAGATACCTCCACCCCTGCAAACTGCCACATATGAACCATCTTCACGCTGGGTAAAACTCACATTTGAAAGTCCTTCAATAATTTTTCGGTCACGACGGTCATACTCAAACTTTCCTTTCTGCCATGGTCCATTCAATGACTCTGCCACATAATAAGCCTTGTATACATATATGACAAATCTTCCATCGCTCAATCGAAAATATTCAGGATTATGACCCTTGCCTATCGTAGGGCCTGCTACTTTGTAAGGGCCCAATGGGTGTTCTGATACCGCATGCACCAGTTCTGAGTTAGGCCAATCCATATGTCCTTTTTTAGCATTCTCAGGCCAGCGACATACTATTAAGTGATATTTTCCATCGTCCCCCTTTCTAATGTTACCTCCCCAGTATGACCATTCATTGTCTTCAATGCCATTGTCAATGTACCTGGGTTTTACAGCATCCCAACCCCAGGTATCTGAGCTTAGGTCCCCAACAGCAGGTATTGGCAAAAACCGGTCCATAAACCGTCCTCCATTGACCAGGTCATCCCATTCTTCAGGCCTCTCCCTCATTGTATCCTGGCCGAAAACACTACTTATTAGCGATAAGTAAAACGCAGACAGGGCTATCACTCGATATATCTTCCTCATAAGCTCACAGTGTATTATGCAAAATACTGGATTAACCACCTGGAAATGCCAGGCTGGAAAAATATCAACAATATCAGTCTTCACCAAGAATCCGAACCAATTCATTTTAGTTTATTAATTGCGATGCTTTAAACAGAAAGTATTGCTTATTATAAAAACGAAATGCATCCAGGATTTTTCTTGTTAAAGGAATTTCCGGATAAGATAAAATTTTAGATAATAGCCCAGTCATATAAGCATTCCATTTCCAATAATTCATACGTAATGATAATAAAGACAAATCCTTCGCTTGATTAATCTGTTTAAATTTCTATTCTGCCACCAAAACCAGTTTTGTGATCATAAGATTTGGTCCGGACAAGGTTTGTGTATTCAATATCAAATGACCATCATTGCTGTCTTCGCGCATCACATGAAACTTCACCCACTTACCAACCTCTTCCTGTTTCCCTAAATTCACCTCCCGTCCTTCAAATTGGAGTATCCCCGTTCTTCCTAGATTATACAGGTCTTGAAAGTGTATATATAAAGTTCCAAGCATACCCTCCGGACAGTTTATAAGAATCTTCATTTCTTTTCCATACCAGGCAGCTCCTGCACCGTCATTCCAGACACCATCCGCCGTCAGTTGATATGAAGTCCTTTCTTCAATCAGGATATCATCCAATTCTTTTTTCCAGGGTATACCCATTCCGCTTTGTTTTCCCTTACCTCCCGCATCTACATAAAGTATGGCGGTTTTGAATTCGTCCGGAATATCCACCGCTTCATTCCCGGGCAAGGGAGTCAATATGTTTTCCAGCCACTTGTAACTGACATGTATTTCAGGATCGAAGTCAGAGGAGCTCATATAGTCCAACAAACTCTTCCTTAACTGAACCGCAACAGGAATGTCTGCTTCCAGGTCATATCCGCACACAAGCAGGCTGCCCTCGCCGACTTTCATCTCGAAAATAGATCCTACCTTATTATTTCGATGAAAATCATCTACAGGTTGGGCAATCGGTTTATATGATCCGGGGAGATCATTTAAAATAAATCCCCTGGCGTCCTGGCTTACGGTTTCCCATTGCCAATCTGAATGATAAGAAGTCGGGAAATCTCTAAATGCCGGGTGTTTATCCTGTAATAACAAACCAATGGATGTTTTTCCCTGACCAGGGAAGAACGTGAGTGACCAGTATAATGGATAAAACTGCGCTTTTACGGAATGATTAGGTGAACCCAGTTTATTGGCGATCAGCAACACTTTTCCACCTCTTTCTATCCTTTCCTTTACACTATCGTTCAACTGGTCTGAAATCAGCACATCATCATGCTCTATTGGATCCGCAGATTCCGGGTAAACCCAGATATGCCAATTATTTTGGAACCGGGTGCCTTCTGCCATTATTCTAACATTGAGCCGTGTGGCTTTTCTGATATTTTTAAGATCAAGGTTGATATTACCAAGATCATACAATGTCCCCGGAGGAACAATACATTCATCAAATCGTCCGGCAGCGATTTCCTTCAGGGTATTATCGAAAATTTGCCATACAATGGTTGCCTTGAATGGTTCCGGCCCATGATGTGAAAGCTGTGCTGCACCCGAAAAAGTCTCATCTGTTTGCCATACGAATTTCTCCATGCGCAGCAGGGGAACTGTTGTGTTGTAATGCTGCCTGAATTTTTCCGGGGTAGTGATATTCTTACTTTCCCAATGAGCATCCAGCCAACCAATAAGGGCTTCTCCCTGTCCCTGGTAATCCTGCATACTCAGTAACTGTACTCCGGCACAGCTGGCTGTCCTGAGGAAAGATTCGATCTCATATTTATACATGATCTGATTCAATGCCCCTGACGCATCTGCAAAATCATCTGACTGATCAACTATGTTGTTTTTTACAGCTACTTCTCGTAGTTCCTTGAGGTTCCTGGCTTTGAGTACCCCTTCGTATTTCTGAATCTCCGACCACCGCGGATAAACCGGCCACTGACCAATCTCATGGGCGATAATGGGTATGTTCATCTTTGAGTACACTTCCTCAAAATCCCAATCCGTATGCGGGCCATTCAATCCTCGTGTACGACCCGCCTCCCGAATGTAATGGGTTGCACTGTAATCATCTATATCAGTAATTTTCCGGGCAGTTGAGATCGCGTATAATCGCCTTGGATCTTTTTCTTTCAAGTCTGCTACCCAGCCTTTCATCACATCAAAATCTGAATTTCCAAGCTCATTGCCTATGCAGAACATGGTAAAAGATGGGTGGTTCCCATAATGATCCACCATTCTGTTCATTTCTTCTATGACAAATTGGTCTCGATCAATATCATAGCCTAATCCTTTAGGATGTCCTTTTGTGTCCATTTCAGGCCGTCCCTTCAGATTCATGTCTTCTGACATCCACCAGTCTATCCATACGGAAGCTTCCGCCTGTAAATATATCCCGACCCGGTTAGCCGCCAGGAATGCAGCTTCAGGAGGACACCATGAATGAAACCTGGCATGATTCAAGCCGTATTCCTTGTAGACCCTGAAGATCTTTACCCAATCTTCAAGATCACAGGATGGATAACCGGTCATAGGGAAATGTACACAATCCAGGTTCCCCCGTAAAAAAACCGGATTTCCATTGATCAGGATCTTTGTGCCATCATGAGAGACCTCCTGATAACCAAATTCAGTCTCCTTAAAATCAAGGTAATCGGCAGTGCTGATAGTGGATCTAAGCAGATACACCTCTGGCTTAAATTCGCTCCATTTTTCCAATTTTCCCTGTAAGGGTATTTGCAGATAAAATGAATTCTTTCCTTTTTGTATATTAATTATCGTATCATTTGACAGGATCTTATCACCACTTGAAATTGAAATGATCTCCCAATTCATTTTTGTCCTGATCTGCATTTCGGAGACTATATTAAAATCGCATCTTAATTGATCTTTCAAAACATCAGAATAGACCCTGGTTGAAAAAATTCTGACCGGGTCATATGCTCTCATCTCCATTCTTCCAACTATACCATTCCAAATACTTTGTGTGTATTCCCCATACGCATGGCCTTTGTCTCCAATATTATGGATCATTTCATTGTCTACCTGAACTGTCAAAGTATGATTTCCGGCAGATATTTTGCCTAAAGCATGTATATGCGGGGTTCCAAGCGCATCCTGCCTTGTCAGCTCCTGTCCATCTATGAAAATTCTTGATTCCCATAAAACACGTTCAAGAAATATCTCAATGCTTTTTCCCTCCCAGCTTCGGGGGATTTCAATATCCCGGCTATACCATGCCTTGCCGATATACTTATATTCAGGCGTCAGGACACCAAAATCGGAACCCTCGGTTTTATAACCAAATCCTTGTTCAGCCAGGGAAGCTGGTAGCCTAATATCACCTTCCATCCGGCACCTATCAGGATTCTGCCTGAACAAAGTATTGGAAGTATCCAGTCTTGCCTTCCAGGTTCCGGATAGATCAATCGTAGTTTGTCCCGCCAGCAAATGATTAATAAGAAGTAATAAAATGATTGGTGAGAAAAAATGTCTATGGATACGAATATTGATTTTCATAGAAATGCCAATTTCAATTAAAAATATGGTTTATTTTCCGGATTTGCGCTAAAAAGATTTACAGAAGTATTATGGTTCATAAGTACAATAAGTCGATAATATGAAAAAAGAATTATGTACCTGTCACCGCAATAAATTACCCTTAAAATCACTGTTTCACCTCCATAGCACCTATATCCGGATTTCCTGTCACCTGTCTGCCAAAATAATCGTTGATCTTATCGATTATAATATTCCCGGCATCAATACAGGGTGAATTAGGATCGAGCCCGTAATCCATTATATTATAGGATCCCGGCTTCAACAGCATGGGATCTTTATAAATGCCATCCGGATCATCAGGCACATTCAACACCTTCCCGAAGTATACATTTGCTTTGAAAATATTATTAGTACTTTTTCCAAAACCCGGTGCAGATTCACGCCTTCCGTCCCCGAGACTTTTCGTTCTTTCCACTACCCGTAAAGTAGCCCCTTCATCCGCATAGAAGATGTTATTATAAAAATACATACCATCAGACCAGTTATCCTCGCCCCAGGTACCATAGTTTGCCAGTTTAACATCCATACCATTACCAACATAAATTGTATTATTGTAGATATAGGTGTCTTTAGCCCCTCCGCCAATATCAAATGTACGTGTATGATCGTTTACACTTAAATTATACCGGATTATGGTGCCGACGCAACCCACATTATTCTCATCCGGTTTAGGGGTACATATCAACATGAACCCCCCTTCATTATCATGGCTGTAATTATACTGAAATATGGTGTTCCTGCAATTAAAATCTGAATCAAAACCCTGGCCATCTTTATAACCCTTGACACCGCTTACTTCATTATATTGAATTAGCGTATTGTCGCAACTCCAGGGCCAGATGCCGGCGGCATAATCATCACAACGGGTTCTCGCGCCCCTTACGATATTATATTCCACCAATGCCCCATCACAACCCCAGGGCTTGATGGCATCCCCGCCAATGTCTACCAGGAGGTTGCCTCTGATAACCACGTTCAGACTTGGATTCCAGTTCTCTGCTCTTTTAGTGAAAACATGCCTGCCGCATATTCCATTTCTGTCTGTTCTGGTCAAATGACAATTCTCAATATATAATCCATTGAACCAGCTGGGTTTGCTGCCTGAAGTTTCCCAATATATCCCACAGCCTTCTTCATAAGACTTTTTAAGCCAGCCGTTCACATCGTGTACATACAGGTTTCTAAGTCCAATATGATTCATCTCTCCAAAATCCTCGGCCAGTACACGGACACCCCAGCGGGATTCTTCCCGGTAGGGGCCGAAATTTGATAATTCCAGATTTTGCACCTCCCAGTATTCAACATTCCTTAAAAGCAGTGCTTCAGGGAAATTACCTTCTGCTTCGATCAAAGCCTTTTCTCTTCCGCCATATATATCTACTACAATGGGTAATTCGATCGTGCCCGAACCATTTAAAACTAGTTGCCCACGATATCCGGTTCCCGCTTTAAATAATATCTTATCTCCAGGTTTAAAGACAGATGAATTAATCTTATCCAGGCTCTCCCAGGGAGATTCCGGGGAAAGACCGGAATTCGAGTCATTACCTGTATCGGCATCCACATAAAATATTCGTTCAGCCTTCTGGTTGGATGTAATTCCTGAACAGGAGAAACAAACGATAATCGCAATCAGGGCATAATAAGTTTTCATATCTATTGATGTTTTAGTATCTGTTAATTTTTTATATGATTTCCTTGTATGGTGGACATCATTAGACGTCAAATTAATAATTTACCACAATAATATTATTAACCGGATCAATAGCCTCATCGGGCAACTGGATCATTATCCCATGAGGATGTTCTTCAAAAGTTAAAGGTGTCCTGGACTTGTCGGCTAGCATGTAGACCGAACTCACCTTTTCCTCAAAATCATTGAAATACACCTTTCTGTCTTCAGGATACTCAAATACATGAAGATAGAAGGTGCCCGGTTTGGCAGTGATCATCTCAACATCATAGTTCCAGCGTACGGATGGCCCTCCACTGTTTGCATTATAAATAGCCGCTCCATTTACTTTGAGCCATTGACCAACTTCTTCAAGTATTTCGACAGACCTTTCCGGTATTAAACCTTCGGATGTAGGACCAACATTGAGCAGGTAATTGCCTCCTTTGGAGACAATATCACAAATATTGTAAAT
>JAHEGY010000069.1 GCA_024644875.1 Cyclobacteriaceae bacterium | reverse complement strand
TATTCCGAAGAAAGATGATGTTGGAATTCCTCCCTATAAGGATGTAAAAATTTTTCAATCATCAAAACCTGGTGAACTGGGATCACCATTATACATGGTAAGAACCTATTCGACTGATCCAGCTGAAAAATTAATTGAATTTTATAAGGAAAATATACCGGCCAATTGGGAGTACAAAGATTTTTATGGTACTCACTACTTCTGGGTTGGTGACGAAAATTCAGCTATGATGGCGCAAAGTCCATCAATACAAATATCAGGAGCTGACGAGTTCAAAAAAATGTGGCCTGAAGCAAATACGATTATCACAATTTACTATAAATAAAATATAATGAGCAAAATAATTAAATCAGGAAGAAGGGAATTCATAAAATCATCAGGTTTATTGATAAGTGGAATAGGTCTGACCGGAACACTTAGCTGTACCAGTCAAAGCTCTACGGTTACAAACAAAATACCAAAATGGAAAGGATTCAACCTTCTTGACTTCTTTTCCCCTAATCCCAACAGTGCCAGGCCTGGAACAAAGGAGGAATATTTCAAGTGGATGTCAGATTGGGGATTCGATTTTGTCAGGATACCAATGGCCTATCCATCCTATGTTAAATTTGACCGTAGTAGAAATATAACCCCCGATGAAGTATACCAGATCGATGAAGAAGCGACCGACAGGATTGAAGCCCTTGTGGCGAATGCCCATAAATATAATATGCACGTCAGTTTAAACCTGCACAGGGCACCCGGATTTTGTGTAAACGCAGGTTTCAATGAACCATACAATCTATGGCTTGACGAAGAAGCTCAGGATGCTTTCTATTTTCACTGGTCTATGTGGGCAAACAAATACAAAAACCTATCACCGGATAAGATCAGTTTTGACCTGGCCAATGAACCTTGTATGCGGGAAGACATGAATGATCAGCATTCTAAAAGAAGTGCAGTCCCCGGCGATATTTATAGAAAAGTAGCAAAAAAGGCAATGGAGACCATCAAGGAAGCAAATCCTGATCACCTCGTTGTCGCTGACGGAAATAATACCGGAAGTTCGGTAATCCCTGAAATTGTGGACCTTGACATTGCTCAAAGTTGCCGGGGGTATTTTCCAGGAATCATATCACATTACAAAGCTTCCTGGGCCTTCAAGGATATTGATAATCTACCGGAACCAAAATGGCCGGGACAAGTGGGTGATAAATACCTTAGCCGTGATATGTTGGAAGAATTCTATGCCCCGTGGATTGATCTGGTTAAAAATGGAGTGGGTGTACACTGTGGTGAATGTGGTTGTTATAATAAGACACCTCATGAAGTATTCCTGGCATGGTTCGGGGATGTTATTGATATATTGGGTTCGAATGGAATCGGTTTTGCCCTGTGGGAGTTTTCAGGTTCATTTGGGATCTTGAATTCCGGACGCGAGGATGTGGACTACGAAGACTGGCATGGACATAAACTCGACAGAAATCTGCTCAACCTTTTGATAAATAGTTAATATTTCCTCAAACCGGGAAGTTAATGAGAATCTAACACACTACAATAATCAATAATTTAAGTAAATCAATATAACAAATTGATATACATTTATTTATAGCTCAGGATAACACATAGATGTACCTTCTGTACTGAATTTGAATTGTTATCTAATAATATCATGAATAGATTTGTCCGTCAACCTTAACTTATCCTGCAAGTTTTATAAAATATTTGTGCAACTTAAATTTAAAGCTATGAGAAAGAAATTATCAATTCTGTTTTCCTTTTTATTGATTTTATTTTCATTTTCATGTAATAATGATAATGAATTGACAACAAGTCATCTGAAAATCTCATTAATTGATGAGGCCGGGGATTTTGAATCTGTAAACATTGATATTAAGGAGATCAGAGTACATTCCAGTTCTGTTGTAAATGAAGAGGAAGTGGAAGATCAGGAAAATGGAGATGGCGATGAAAGTGACAATGATTCAGGAGGCTGGGTAACTTTAGAAGGAAGTGATGTTGGTGTTGTCAATATACTGGATTATACGGATGGCAATGAACTTACCATTTATGATTCTGAATTTCCAGCAGGATATATAACTCAAATCAGGCTGGTCCTTGGGGATGAAAATACTGTTGTTATTGATGGTGACAGCCTTAAGCTAAAAACGCCAAGTGGCCAACAATCAGGGCTAAAATTAAAAGTAAATGAGAACCTGGAAGCAGGTCTCTCCTATTACCTGAAACTTGACTTTGAGGCAGCACGCTCAATCATTAAGGCAAATGAGAAATATTTATTAAAGCCTGTAATAAGGGTTATCACAGAAAGTAATGGCGGATCTATAAAAGGAGAAGTTTTTCCTGAGGATGAGAGTATTTCTATTTATGTTTTAGATGATGCCGGTGCAAACATGGGATCTACTATCGCCAAGGCAGGTACATCATCCTTCTTTATATCTGGTATCGAGGCAGGAACTTATTCGGTATCATTTGAACCTGCTGATGCATCTATAACTCCAAAACTTGTTGAAGATGTGGTTGTTGAAGATCAGAAGATTACCGATATGGGACCTATTGATCTGGAATTGGAATAATAAGGGCTAACACCCACCACTTAACTGTATAAATGAGGTTCGGAAATATAATCTGAACCTTTTTTATTTAATTAAATATTACACAGTCAGGGATATCAAAGAAGAAGACCTACTCATTTCCCAGTTTCACTATTGCAGAATCATTATATCCAGGATTTGAATCTCGTTAGAAGAAATCCAAAGAATCGTTGATTAACTGAATCTAAAGGACCGTTAATTAAGACATAACAGTATAAAAAAGAAAGGCCGCCCCTTTCGAGACAGCCAGTCCTTTTTCTGATAACTTAATATATACTAATTATTGTTCATGTGTCTGTGACGCCAGATCCAATGCCATCTCTTCATTCGGCAATTCATTTCAAATTCCTCGGGCTCTTCATCACCGATCTGCTTGGTGGCAATATTGTCACATTCTCCGTCTCCAAAGTCTATGGTGATAAGTGTCGTTTCATTTATGACTTTTTCAATGGTACCACTTGTGATCCAGAAACAATCTAATGATCGGATCAAAGGCTCGGTGATATTCATGGTATACGTGTTGTTCTCCAATGTTTTTCCTGAAGCATTACCGGTAATTTCAAATACATCATCACTTCTGTCATCCGTATCTCCGCCTTCAATTCTGGTTCTGATCCTTACTGATTCCCTGGTTATCACACCTCCGTCTTCTGTAGTGATCTTACCACCTGCGAGGACGCGGGACCAGGATGCATTTCCTAAATTTGTAAATGTGAATTCTCCCTCGATAAGATTGCCATTTACCTTGAAATTCTCGAAAGTTACCACACGATCAGAACCCTCCTCACTCATTTTACCATTTATGGTAATAATAACCTTGCCGCTCTTAACAACATCCCAAATCGAGGAACCACAACCCGCGCCATAATCAATGGTTATAATAATGGGGAATTCTCCTTCAGTTGGTGTTTCCCTGGTAACGGTTACACAATCACTGTATCCGAATCGATTAAACCACCGGACCTTATCCCCTTCTGTTGTTTCAGCCAAACGTGCACTTGCACTGATATCCGAAAAACTCACCTCATCAATATCTGAAGCTAACTGTTCAAAAGTGTTTTCTGCAAAAGTGGTCTCATCAAAAACTTCCTGCGTGGCCTCATCAACCATTTCATCATTGTTACATCCGGCCAAACCGATAAATAAAAATGCGATTGCCAGAATTCCAATTTTTGTCGTCTTCATGATCTTATATTTTCTTGTTATAATTTTTTTTATAACCCTTAGACATATGGCTAAATCAAAGGTTTAATTGTGATTAGTATTTTTTGGAAAATACTTTGATCTTATTTCCCGGATGGTAGATCAAAAACTAAATTTAAATCTTAAAGGTCATTGAGAATATGGATCTGTTTTTCTCAGAAACAGTTACAAATAATGTTCAATAGTGAACATCAGATGTGCTTTGACGGTCATAAAAAGATAAGGCGAATTCTTAATTATCATTATAATGATCTGACAACCAGCAATTTACCATGTTGGCACAGGAATTGGTAAGTTTCCAAAAAACACTCACTATGTTAAGGAATTACATCAAAACCGCTTACCGGAACATGGTAAGAAACCGGCTTTTTGCAGTAATAAATATTTTTGGAATTTCAATCAGTCTGGCCTGCTGCATAATTATATTTTTTTATGGTACGCGTGAACTGAGTTACGATAAACATCATGGAAAAGATATATATCGTCTGGTTTCAAATATGAGTCTAAGTGATGGTGAGTCTATTAAAGTTGCTACAAATTCTGTTCCCATTGCTCCCGTAGTTATTGAGGAAATTCCTGAGATTGTATCCGGGGTAAGAGCAACCACAAGCTCTTTGTTCGGTGGAAAAAATGTGATCAGACTGAAAGATCAGTCATGGGCCATCGAAGATGGATTTGTAGCTGATACATCTTTCTTTGATATATTGAATTTTAAAATTCTTCAGGGTAATATTGATAAGCCATTGACTCACCACAATGCCATTGCACTTGAGAAGACCTGGGTAATAAAACTATTCGGAAACGAAAATCCAATAGGTAAAATAATAGAATTAAGCTCCGATTTTGGTGATATTGAATTAGAGATTACAGCAGTATTCGATAATAATCATTTTGATTCTCACATTAATCCATCATTTGTTGTCTCTATGGCCAATACGAATTGGAATGATTATTTTAATGGGTTTATTACAAACTGGATTGGGCAGAATATGCTCTATACTTACCTGGAACTGTTACCTGATTCTGATCCGGACCTGGTAGAAGAAAAACTTAATGAAATCCTTATGAGAAATGGAGGTGAAACGATGAAGGAGATGGGCATCAGCAAAGAATTATTTTTGCAGCCTGTTACAGATATCCATACCTCTTCAGAAGAATTCATGGCAAATGTACCCAACGTCACCGATTCTAAATTTATACAAGTTCTTATCTTTATAGGTATTATCATTCTCATCTTAGCTTGTGTTAACTACATCAATCTTTCTACTGCTCAGGGAGGAAAAAGAGCCCTTGAGGTAGGTGTCAGGAAGGTTATGGGTGTCACTTCAAAAGGTCTAATTTTTCAATTCCTCGGAGAATCCTTTTTTATAGTCCTGATATCGCTTCTCTTAAGCCTCGTTTTTGCGCAACTTGCCCTTCCTTATTTTAATCAGCTTATCGATAATCCGCTTCAATTTTCATCCAAATACTACCCGGTTCTAATTACTTATTTAATAGCTTTTTTAATTTTAACGGGCCTTATTGCCGGATTTTACCCGGCGTTTTATCTGTCATCCTTCAAACCTACCGATGTAATAAAAGGTCGTGGCAAGGACCATAAGGGAGCATCAATATTAAGACAAGGTCTTGTGATCTTTCAATTTATTATTTCAATATCAATGATAAGTGCCATCATAGTTATATCCAAACAGGTTCAATTTATAAAAAACAAAGAACTGGGATTTGATTCAAATTCAAAACTTGTAATTCCACTAAGTACTCAAGAGGCTGCAAATCAATATCCTGTTTTAAAAAATGCTTTTAACTCAAATGCAATGATCAGGGAAGTCACCGGAACTGATGGTGTACCAGGATCACCCATATTGAATGATCTATTATTATATAAAAAAGGTCAGACCATGGATGATGCCATACATATATACAATAGCACCATAGATCTGGAGTTCATTGATCTTATGGATATGGAAATTTTGAGTGGATCAAATTTTCTGGATTATAATAAAGATACAACAAGAGCCAAAATACTTATTTCAATGACTGGTTTAAATATGCTGGGTATATCACTGGAAGATGCACCGGGATCCATGGCGTATTTTGATTTTGATGGCAATTCCTTTGAATATGAAATAACCGGTGTTGTTAATGATATCCACCAATTCTCTTTGCATCAAGCCATGGATCCTCTGATGTATACGATCGGAAATGGCGAAAGATATCAGTATATAATGCTGGATGCTGATCTGGAAAATTTCCAGCCACTGGTACAGTTCCTTGAGACTGAATGGAAAGAAGTAGTCAAAGAAACTCCTTTCAGCTATTTTGTTCTCAATGATCATCTCATGAAACAATATGAAGGCGATTTCAATACCTTTAATCTTATTAAATATTTTGCTTTTATTTCTATAATAATAAGCGTTCTCGGACTATATGCCATGTCTATGTTCCTGGCAGAAAGAAGATTTAAAGAGATTGGTGTCAGGAAGGCTTTTGGAGCAGGAATAAAAAACATTTTAGTCATGGTATCCACTGACCTTTCTAAATTAATTGGTATTGCTTACTTAATTTCTATTCCTGTTTCTATATATGCCATGAATAAGTGGCTGGACACCTTCGCCTATAAGATAACGCAGGGAGTTGATATTTATATTATAGCCGGAGTTATATCCCTGTTTATAGCATGGTTGACGATCAGCTATCAAGCACTCCGGGCAGCAAGAACAAACCCTGTGGAAGTATTAAGAGAAGATTGAGGAATGATCCAGAAAATACATTTTTGTTAATCCCAGACCTTTGATTTCCATTGCTTCCCTTTCTATGAACTTAAACTTATCCTTAACCAGGTTATGAGTAGTTTCAGAAATATTGATCTTCATTGGTTCCGAATTACTTTCCATTCTGGATGTGGTATTAATCGTATCGCCAAATACATCATAAATGTATTTCCGGACACCAACAATTCCGCCCACTACTCTGCCGGAATGAATTCCAATCCTGATTTTCCATTTGATGTCTGAGCTTGCATTCCTCTTCTCCAGAAAGTTCCTGATCTCAAGAGCCGCATTGATCATATTTTGAGCGTGGTCCTTTCTCTTTTCAGGCATCCCGCAAACAGCAAGATAAGCATCACCTATCGTTTTGATCCTTTCGCAATTATGACGGACCATTATGTCATCAAAAGCTGTAAAAATATCATTTAACTCATGAATTAGAATATCAGGGTCCAGTTTCGCCGATAATTTCGTAAAACCTACTATATCTGAAAAATAAACAGTCACATCATCGAAACTTTCGGGATTGGTTTTACCATTTTCCTTTAAATCGTTTACGACTTTAAGCGGAAGGGTATTTAATAATAGTTCCTCCGTTTTCTCTTTCTCTTCTTCCAGTTCTCGCGTTCTTTCCTTGACCAGGACCTCAAGTTTTTCTTTCTGCCCTTCCAGAATTCTTTTTTTCTCCCGCTCTTGTTCGAGGGTCCTGGCAGATAATAATTTAACCTGTTCAAGTTGTCTTTCCAGGTTTAAATTAGTCTTTGCAATATCCCAAGCAAGGTAAATCGACATGGATAAGGGAATACTTAAGATGGCCAAAACGATTAAAAACAGTAATAAAATCTGCAGTGGGCCGGTACCACTGATGTTAATATTTCCTCCCATGACAATACTCAGCAGTAGAATTCCCATAAAAAAAACGACGAATAGAATTACTCCCGTTCCAAGTATCCAGGCCCCGTCCATTTTTTTAATTATTGCCAGAATTAAAACCCGGATCAATTCAATTGGTATCAATATTGCAAATCCTAAAAGAAAGTAATTTGAAATATCTAGATTGAAGAAATACATGATCGAGGTAAGTATTCCCAGTATACCACTGATCCATAATAATACAGGTAATTTCTTATAGAATAATGAATAAATAAATCCCTGTAAAGCAATAAAGAAAAACGGAAGGCCTAAGGATACAAAAAAGGCAATTTTTGTCTGTAGATCCGGATTTAATGAAACTGCATTCTGTAATTTCCCCGCATAGACCAATAGAGAAAAGATAAATAAGAAGATACTATAATACAGATTTGATATTTTCTTCTTGTAAAACAGGAAAAATAATAAATGTATAAAACCAAGAATGGCAAAAATCATAATTAAACCCAGGAAAAAATTACTGCTTATTATAAAATAGTCAACCTGGGTAATAGCCAATCCTGGATCATTAAGTGATAATCTGAATCCTGCATTATGTTGATAATATCTTTTACTAAAACTATAAGCTTTTTCATGATGATACCTAACAGCAATAACCTGATGAGATGAATCGGTAAATTGAATTATTGTAGGGAGAAGTTTAGGATTATATCTTTCCTCGTCGGTTGAGTCACTTTTAAAGGTTCCATATGCAGCCACTCTCTCTCCCGATAAATATACTTCTGAGGCACCATATTGATTCATAAGTAGAGCAAACGGTTTTCCAAACAAGGAAGAATCAATTTCCAGATGTAGTCTGAACCACCCTGTCGATTCGAAAACATCATTACCTAATTCCTTTACATTTAATATCGTTGCCAGTGTATCCCACTCAGAATCATCGTAATTAAGGGTTGACCACGCCTTGTCATCCCCTTTTTTATATAACCAGTTTGAATCCAATGCAAAAACATCTTTTATACTATCGATCTTAATGAAGTATTTCGGATATTTTTCAGCTTTTAGGGTGTTGCCAAACAATATTCCGGTAGCAGACATCAAAATGAGTAATGCTTTGAAAGCCATTCTTTTATGGATAAAATGCCTCATATGGATATTCTATACCTTGAGCAAGTGCAATTTAATAATCTAAATGAAATGATTTTCTAAAGCCGATTAAAAAAGATCAAGGTTTTTGTATGTGACTGGAAAGACTTTAATGAAAAATTATAATGCACAGTATCACCTTAGATTATAGACACTGCCTTCAACAGCATGCTCAATTTCAAGGCCCTCAGGTGTGAAACCACTGTAAGATCTCAAAATGTAATCCAATTGACTGTCTGTATGATTGGGATCATGATGAAACAGTAATAGTTTCTTGGCTTCAGCAATTCCGGCATACCTGATTGCCTGTTCTATTGAACTATGCCCCCATCCTATCTTGTCAGGGTATTCTTCTAATGTATATTGACTATCATGAATGATCAGATCGGCTTTATAGGCTAATCCCATACCCGAAATCCACTTTTTACCATAATTCCAACCTCTATTTCCCAGAAAAGGTTCATGATCGGGAATATACGTGAAAACAAAATCCCCATCCGTTATCCTGTATCCTACGGTCGGACCAGGATGACTGACGTATGCCGTTTCAACTTGCAATCCACATAATTCAAAACTCGACCTGGAGATCTCATGTAACTCTTTCTGGCAAGGCAGGCTTCGAAAATGAACGGGAAAAAGCGGTGGGGAAAGATAGCGGTTTAGGCGATTTTGAAGTGTCCTGGAACTACTTGATGGTCCCCATATATGAATTTCATTCCTGGGATCAAAAAGGGGTTTGAAAAAGCCTAATCCCTGGATATGATCAATATGTAAATGCGTCAGGAGAATATCAAAACGATTCTGTTTACTAATCAATTCAGGTGATAATTTAAGCACACCAGTTCCGGCATCAATAATAAAAAACTGATCATCATTCGATACTTCAATGCATGCTGTATTGCCTCCATAACGAAAAGTTTCAGGATTTGTAGAAGGTAATGAACCTCGTGTTCCCAGGATTCTGATCTTCATTCTTTACTTAATTTTCCAGAATATAGCGGTTGCACCCAAAAACCTGTTTCCTCTGCCCATAATCGGAAATGATGTTACGGAAATCTTATGATTCTCCCCTACGAGACTCTTAATCCAGAATGATCCGTGTGCAGGGAGGCAGTTATTTAATGTTTGTACAAGTGGAAGATCTTCCGGACTTAAAAGGTTTCCCTTATCATCCAGAGGTTTGAAAATCGTCGACCATTCTTCAACAGGCATTTCACCGGTTTCTTCGTACCTTTTCCCCAGAATTTCTTCTGCCTGTTCGTTATAGAAGAGAAGATTTCCTTCGGTATCAGTGATAAACACGGGGATAGAAAGGCATTCAGCCAATTGCCTACTTAGAATTAATTCGATATCATAGGCTTTCATTGATGCTTCTGAGTTAATGTAACCTTTATTATAAATTTAAATATAAGTAATATTGGCCGAATTACAATTCCATTCTTCAATATTTACATGATAAATGGAAAATACTGCATGTAAAGGATCTAAAATGAATGGAATACACATTACCTGATCCAAACTTATTAGTATTTTATTTCCATATTATCATGCCAGGAATGCTTAACTTGCCATACTTTTTATTGAATTACAGATTATATTTATCATTATTTTTTCATTAAAATTTCCCAATATTATTTGGGAGTATTGTTATTATAGCAGTGTATTTACGACAATTTTTTTATCTTCAATCTTTAAAGAACATGAAATATACAACTCTTTTGTCTTTCCTGATTATATGCATCATTAATGCATGCACGGAACCTGTTTCAATATCACAATGGCGTGGTCCGAACAGAGATGGAATTTATCCTGGTTCAAATTTACTTGGAACATGGTCTGAAAATGGTCCTGAGATGCTATGGTCCTACGAAGGACTGGGAGCAGGCCATGGAAATGTTGGCATTGGAGATAACAGTCTGTTTATATGTGGTATGCCCGATACGACCGGTGTTTTATACGCATTCAACTTTGCAGGAGACTTTTTATGGAAAACTGAATATGGTGAGGAATGGCACCAGAATTATCAAGGTTCGAGAACAACGCCAACGGTAATTGATGGATTGGTTTATCTTGAAAGTGGAAAAGGGGTTGTATACTGTTATGAGGAGAATTCCGGCAATTTGGTCTGGAGTCTCGATATCCTGAATAAATTCTCTGCTGAAAACATCCAGTGGGGCATGGCAGAATCCCTCCTGGTTGATGGAGACCTGGTTTTTTGTACTCCTGGTGGAACGGAAAACAATGTTGTTGCACTTAACCGGTTTGATGGCAGTACTGTATGGACAAGTAAAGGATCAGGACAACCTGCTGCCTATTGTTCCCCTATTCTTGTGGAACATAACGATACGAAATTATTGGTTACTATGATGGCAGAATCTATCATAGGGATTGATGCAAGCTCAGGTGTGAGCTATTGGGTAATTGAACATCAGCAAAGCAATAAGATACATGCCAATACGCCTATATATAAAGATGGAAGGATCCTCTGCTCAAGCGCCTCAGCTAAATCAGACCTTGATGGGACAGTACAAATTATACTGTCAGAAGATGGTAAGGATGCAGAAGTGAAATGGCGCAATCAAAAGGTCACAAATCTCATGAATGGTTTCATCCTAAAAGACGGTTATTTATACACTTCACCTTACAATAAGTCTACATGGCATTGTTTAGACTGGGAGACGGGTGAGATCCAATATTCTTCAGATGCTTTTGACAGTGGCCCGATTATTTATGCCGACGGATTATTTTATTGCTATGGCCACAAAGGTGAAATGGCCCTTGTAGCAGCCGACCATGAATCTTTTAACGTGATCTCCACTTTTACTGTTCCATTAGGCACCAAAGAACATTGGTCACATCCCGTAATCGATGATGGAAGATTATATATTCGACATGGTAATGCGCTCATGGTCTATAACATAGCTGAAAAATGAAAGAACTCTTAATCAAGAATCCTTTCATTCTGATATATTGAAACCAATCTACATGCAATTGCAAGTAAATAATAGCCCTGGGATAATATGACAATCAAATACTCCTGTTTTAATGAAATTTAAGTATTCAAAACAGTTATTTCAGGGGCACTAACAACTCCAGCTTCCTTCATTAATCCCGGAAGTTCAGGGTCCTGTAACATCTGTTCTACCTTAGCGGGATCGCCCTCCCAGATGATATACACTTTAGTTGGTGCATCAGAGGCATTTCCAACAGCAAGATCTTTTAAACCTAATCTTTCTCGCCTTGGAGCATCAGCATAATAATAGGGTTTCCATGCTTCGAAATCCCTGACATCATGATTTAATATAATTACTGACATAGTTGTAAATGTTTGGTTTTGAAATGATTTAAACCTTACAATATACCTTTTAATAATTTAAAACTTTTCTAGTTTTTGAATTAATTTCAAATAGCTTCATCAGTAGCTAAATAGATCCGGGCACATTTCAGACTTACTTATCTATTCTCTTAAAGGTATCAGGGTGCTTGTAAAACATTGCTAATATTTCTCCAGAAGCTCTTAAAGCATTTTAAATCAAATCCGCTTAATATCTTATAATTGCTAATTAAATATGTTTAGGAATAATTTCTGATCCGGAAAATTTGTTTTTTCTGCGGATTTGCTTAGTTTGAAAAGTTTAGATCAATAAATTTGAATCACATTTCACTTAAAACGTTAACCATATGAATGTTCAAAAAATATTTATTGCATCCGCAGCCGGTGCTGCCACGCTATTCGCCAGCGGATATATCATTTATGTTTTATTATTCGGTAATTCACCCATAGGACTGGAGGAGTCTGCCAACGAGGTAATGCTGGCCGCATCGGAAACAAGATTTTCCAGTATAATTGTAATGGAGTTATTATATGGTCTCTTACTGGCTGCCACACTTAACTGGAAAGGAACCAAAGGCTTTAGTGCAGGTATTATACCGGGTGCTTTAATAGGATCGCTCATCGGATTTACCTTTGGACTGGACCTCTTAAGTACGACATCTTTGGTTAATTTCAATTATGTAATATTTGCTGGTGTAACCTATGCCATTCGATATGGATTAGCTGGTGGGGTAATTGCACTGGTATATGGCCAAAACAACTAATAGTACTGTCTATATCACAAATATTGGTTCTGTTTATATACATCCACTAGAAATATCCTTTTGTTACTAATTTCCGGAAAGGAAAAAATAAGTGTTAAAAAGGTCTATTCCACCCAATCCTCATATGATCTTTAAATATTCCTTTATAGAATTCATTATCCATAAAATTTAATTATGTGAGGTTGAATTTTTGGATAAGATTTTATTAAAATAAGTTATAATGACGGTAAACGGCTTTTTAAATATTCATAATAATTTTCTAATACGCCTGTAAACGACCAGTACTCCTATAAATCGTAAGGTAACAATTGATCTTGAAGCTGAAGAATTCAGGAAAATTGGATATAATCTTGTGGATAAGATCGCTGATCTGATATTCAATATCAGGGATAAGCCAATAACTCCTGCAGAGGAAGCGCATACGGTAAAAGCCCATTTAGTAGCTGATAAATCACTGCAGGAAGAAGGTAATGAACCGGGTAAATTGATAAATGAGGTAGAAAAAAGCGGGAAATTCTATGTATCAAATGCCCTTATAAATGAAAATTTTCTTTTGAGGATGTGCATTGTAAACTTCAGAACTAATGTAGAGGATATACATGATTTTGAGCACTTTATAATTGAAACCGGCCGAATAGCAATCCGAAAATTTAAGGAGAATAAAAGCTGATTTACTTGCAAAAAACATGTAAGATTTATTCTATTTTTACATTAAGTTTAACCATACAACTTATTCATTATCAATAAATTATTAAAAAATATTTGCGATTCTGAATATTTTTTTATTATCTTAGGATTACTATGTTTGACCATATCAATCAGCACCAGGAAAAGCTATTTAACTTATCAAAAGTTATTTTGATTGTTGTAGCGCTGCTTATGTCTTTTACAGTGATCTATTTCATGTTTTTTTACAAAAATAATAAGATGGCTAAAGGTTCAGTCTCAACGACTCAGGTAGAATCCGTTGAATTGGTTTATGAGCCTTAGCTTATCTATTATGAAATATGATCATTCAATTCCATCAATATATTTGATACGGAATTAGAATGCTCTAGCTTTTGAGCATAATTGCCGTACTACCATCAAATTTGAAAAAAAAGCCCTAAGAAATCTAGGCAGTAAACCTGAATTGATTATATTGCAAGATTGTATTGAAGTATATTGAGTTTCTGAATGCTATTGTGCTAAGTATTGAATGGGTCTTTCAAGGGGCAATCTGTTGATTTTCTAAGAATTAAATTGAATCCGGGAACTGAACTCCCTCCCAGGACTGGCCTTTTTATATAGAATTCCCAATTTGATCAAAGATTTATAAAAGATTAAATGATATAAATATATGGCAGCCCCATTTCATATTTTAAAACAGATAAAATACATCTTTCTATTTTTCCTGTTGACCTCGCCCATAAGTCTTCTAAGCCAGACAATAAATGAGACAGGAAGGCCCTTTATAACGAATTATGCCCCTAAATTATATGATGCCAATCCTCAGAATTGGTGTATAGAACAAGATCACCGTGGTGTCATGTATTTTGGTAATTCTGACGGGATCCTCGAATATGATGGTGTTAACTGGAGATTGATCAAAACACCCAAGAATAATGTTGTCAGATCCCTTCACTGTGATGATGCAGGACGTATCTGGGTAGGTGGATCCGGTGAGGTGGGATATCTTGAACCGGATTCGATAGGTCAGATGTCATTTCATTCACTCACCACATTTGTTCCTCAGCATCGTCAGAATTTTTCTGACGTTTGGTTTACATGGAAAATTCCCGATGAAGGTGTGTTCTTTGGTGGATTCCGTAACACTTATCGCTGGGACGGTGATAAAATGCATATTGTAGATCTCGATTCGACCAAAAGATGGGCCTTCTTATATGTTAATCAGAAGAAATACGTGTATCGCATGGATACTGGTGTATTTGTATCAAAAGGAGATCAAATGAAGTTCCTTAAGGGAACAGAGATCTTTGGAAGATTCGGACTAGGATATCTGGATTCCTATAATGAGAATGAAATTTTACTGGTTAGCCGGAATGGAGATTTTTACACCCATGACGGGGATAACATCAAGCCATTATACATGGAATCGGCTGATGAAATTAAAAAATATCCACCGATAAGGAGAATAAGGAAGTTGCCTGGCAACAAATTAGCAATTGGATCCATCAGAGGCGGTGTAATGATCGTTGACCAAAACGGACGACTATTACACCATTATAATCGCTTAAATGGGCTGCAGGATAATGTCGTATATGATATGTTTGTAGATAATAACAATGCTTTATGGCTGGCCCTGGATAATGGTATAGCAAGAATCGATATTACCTCTCCCCTGACTTATTTCAATGCTGATCTGGGACTTACGAGTAATGTAATGTCATTTGAAAGGCATAATGGAACTCTTTATGTCGGCACAACAGAGGGGGCTTCATACCTTGATAAAAACACTGGAAAGTTCCTCCCGGTAACCAATATGGGATTCCAATGTTTTGATATGATCAGGATTGATGACCAATTATATACAGCAAGTCAAAACGGGTTTCAAAGAATAGATGGTTCTGTAGCCGTTAATCCATTTGTTGGACGTGGAGGGAATATAAATACCCTGGCTTTGCACCATTACCAGAAAGATCCGGACTATGTAATTTTTGGAAGTGGTGGAGGTGCTGGTATCATCCGCAAGAAAACCGATAGAACCTGGGAATTAGTAGGAAGAATTGCTGGATTTAATGATGCTGTCTGGTCAATTTCTGAAGATGAAGAAGGCAGATTATATCTCGGTACTGAAACAGATGGTATTTTGAGAATCACTTTCAACAATTGGCCTGACAAGGATGATGTAATGGTTGAACGATTCAATATTGATCATGGGCTTCCGAAAGGGCAGACATTTATACAGAGAATAAATAACAAAATGTATTTCACACCTGTTAAGGGTTTTTATTCCTTTAATGAAGACACTAAAAGATTTATTCCTGATACGACTTTTGGTATAAAAGCCAGGGATATGGGCACTGTCCTTACCTCAAACAGCTCAGGAGATATTTATCTTTCTTTTTACAAAGGAGCAGCCCTGGCGACTAAAAACCAGGATAATACATATTCAATTAACGAAACACCATTCAATCCCTTTGCAAATGCAACAGTGGTTAATATATTGGCAGAAGATAATGGGATTACCTGGTTTGCCACGACTATGGGACTAATCAGGTATGACAGTAATATTCAAGTAAACTATGAAAAAGACTTCAATGCCCTAATAAGAGAGGTTACCGTCAATGATGATTCCATCTTATATTTTGGAACGCCCCATGACAACCTGGAATATGTTCTTTCCTACAATGAAAATAATGTAGCTTTTAATTTTACCTCACCCTTCTATGTACAGGAGGATATGACCCAATATCAAACATGGCTTGAAGGTTATGACAAGAATTGGTCTGCCTGGACTAGCAGAAAAGAAAAGGAATATACAAATCTGAAAGAAGGCAATTATACATTTCATGTAAGGGCAAAAAACATATTTGACCGGCAGAGTGAAGAAGCCAGTTTCAATTTTTCCCTTGAACCTCCTTTGCACAGAACTATATTTGCATACATTATCTATGTATTGGCTGGTGGCTTCTTGATCTATGTAATTGTAAAATACAGGACCCGGCAGCTTAAAGCACACCAGAAAGTTTTGGAAGAGACAGTTGAAGAGCGTACCAAAGAATTGAGTCAACGTGTGGAAGAGCTGGCAGTTATTAACAGCGTTCAGGAGGGGCTTGTGAGCGAATTGCACATGGACGCGATTTATGAAATGGTGGGGGAACGCATTCGTAGCCTTTTCGATGCTCAGGTAGTGGCCATCGCCACTTTCGACCATGACGAGAAAACAGAGTCATTCAAATACATCATTGAAAAAGGCGAAAGATATTACCCGGATCCCAGACCACTTGATAAATTGAGGGAACACCTAATTGAATCAAGACAAAAAGTTGTCTTAAATGAAAATATTGAAAAGGCCTTTGAAAAATTTGGCATGAAAGTCGTCCCCGGAACTGACGACCCAAAATCAGCGGTATATGTACCGCTCACAATTGGTGACAATATTAATAGTTACGTATCACTTCAGAATGTAGATCGCGAACATGCTTTCAGCGAGTCAGATATAACCTTACTGGAGACCCTGGCCAATAGCATGAGTGTGGCGCTTGAAAATGCCCGGCTTTTTGATGAGATCAACAGGCTTTTGAAAGAGACGGAGCAACGCAATGAGGAATTGGGCGTGATCAATAGCGTTCAACAGGGATTGGTTGCTGAGATGGACCTGAATGCCATATATGATCTTGTGGGCGAAAAGATACAGGATATATTCGATGCACAGATCGTTTCCATCGCCACTTTCAACTATTCTGACAACACCGAGGTCTTTCATTTCCTCTATGAGGATGGGGAAAAACATTACCCGGATCCCCGCCCAATAGATGTTTTACGGAATCACCTGATTAAAACCAAGAAGGCTTTTGTAGCTCATGAACCAAATGATAAAGCCCTGACAGATCTTGGAATAATAAGCCCTAAGCCTGTCCCAGGCACTAAAATGCCATTATCTGTTGTATTTATGCCTATGATTGTCGGGGAAACAGTAAAAGGATATATAAGCCTCCAGAATATCGACCGGACATTCGCATTTTCCGAGTCAGACGTGAACCTGATCGCCACCCTGACAAACAGCATGAGCGTGGCCCTGGAAAATGCCAGATTGTTTAATGAAATTCAACAACGGGCTGCTGAAATGTCCACGGTTACGCAGGTTAGCAATGCCCTGGCATCCCAGCTCGATCTTGAAGCCTTAATTCAAATGGTCGGTGATCTGATGAAAGATCTGTTCAAGGCGAATATAGTATTTCTGGCTTTCCTGGATAAAGAAAGCAATACTATCAATTTTCCTTACCAGTACGGTGATGATATTGCCCCGATTCAGCTGGGCGAAGGCCTGACATCAAGAATAATTCAAACCGGAGAATCTATCCTGATCAATCAGGATGTAAATGAGAAATATGATGAGCTGGGCATTAAACGAAAAGGAAAAGAAGCTGCTTCTTTCCTTGGAGTCCCCATCATGTCAGGAAAGGAAAATATCGGGATTATTAGTGTCCAGAGTACTGAGCATGAAAACCGTTTTAATAATGACGACAAGAGGTTATTATCTACCATTGCTTCAAATGTAGGTGTTGCCATTCATAATGCACGCCTTTTTGAAGATACCCTAAAAGCTCAGGCTGAAGCTGTAGATGCCCGAGAAAATGCAGAGGAAGCCAATGAGGCAAAAAGCGCCTTCTTATCAACAGTAAGTCATGAATTAAGAACTCCGCTAACCTCAGTTATTGGTTTTGCAAAAATTATACGGAAAAGGCTCAATGAGAAATTATTTCCACTCATTTCGTCTGATAATCCGAGAGTACAGAAAACAATGGATCAGGTTGCTCAAAATCTGGATGTGGTGGTATCTGAAGGTGAAAGGTTAACCACGTTGATCAATGATGTGCTGGACCTTGCTAAAATAGAAGCAGGAAAAATGGAATGGCACTCAGAATCTGTGCAAATGAATGAAGTATTGGAACAGGCTATTGCAGCCACCAGTGCTGTCTTTGATACTAAAAACCTGAAATTGAAGAAAACCATTGATAAAAATATTCCTGAAATACAGGGAGATAAGGATAAACTGGTTCAGGTATTGATTAATTTATTATCTAATGCTGCAAAATTTACAGACAAGGGCTCTGTCAGCTGTACTGCAAAGCATAAGGACAATGATATCGTTGTCAGTATTATTGATACCGGAATGGGTATTTCAAATGAAGACCAGGATAAGGTTTTCGATAAATTCAAACAAGTGGGTGATACACTTACAGATAAACCCAAAGGTACCGGACTGGGGCTACCGATCTGTAAAGAGATCATTGAACATCACGGAGGCAGGATATGGGTTGATAGTGAACTGGGTGAAGGCAGCACATTTGCATTCAGTTTGCCATTAAAAACAAAAGATGATGTTGTCCTGAATCTGGACGACATGGTTAAAGAGCTTAAGAAACAGGTTTTCCATACAGCACCTAATTCCAAAGAGAAGAATCAAACCATACTGGTTGTGGACGATGAAAAACATATCAGGGACCTCTTAAAGCAGGAACTCTCAGAAAGCGGATATATTGTTAAAGAGGCAGAAGATGGGAAAAAAGCCCTGGAGATTATCAGGAAGGAGATCCCCGATCTACTCATTCTTGATGTCATGATGCCTGAAATGAATGGTTTCGATTTAGCCGCCATATTAAAGAATGATCCTTTAACCATGGACATACCTATCCTTATCCTTTCTATAGTCCAGGATAAAGAAAGAGGTATTCGTTTGGGAGTTGATCGATACCTGACTAAACCCATCGATACCGAAAAGTTATTCCAGGAAGTTGGCTCATTGCTTGAGCAGGGAAAATCAAAGAAAAAAGTAATGATTGTAGATGAAAACAGTTCAACTGTCAAAACCCTTGCAGAGGTGCTTCAAACCCGGGGATACCATGTCGTGGAATCTGACGGTGTGGAATTAATAAAAAAAGCTGTCGATTCAAAGCCGGATATCATCATCCTGAATTCTGTGCTTTCAAAAGATCAGGAATTGATAAAAACCTTACGATTTGAAAAAGGACTAGAGAATGTTTTATTCATGTTATATCAATAAATAATAAAATAGAAGATTAAAAGTATGAGTAATAAGATTTTAATTGTGGATGACGAAGATCATTTAAGAATGTTAATTGAACAGGCTCTCGAAGAACTTGAA
This sequence comes from Cyclobacteriaceae bacterium, assembly GCA_024644875.1. Lineage (GTDB taxonomy): Bacteria > Bacteroidota > Bacteroidia > Cytophagales > Cyclobacteriaceae > JAGTVG01. The sequence continues at coordinate 5,190 of JAHEGY010000069.1, read as the reverse complement.
GATGAAGGAGTCGATTTTTTTACTGCAGCAAATGGCGAAGAGGCACTGGAATTGATCGTTAATGAAAGGCCTGATCTGGTATTCCTGGATGTTATGATGCCGAAAATGAATGGCCTAGAAGTATGCAGAAAAGTCAAACTCGAATTGCAACTCAACGATGTATCTATCATTATTTTAACAGCCAAAGGGCAAGAGCTTGACAAAAAGAAAGGAGAAGAAGTTGGCGCAGACCTCTATATGACCAAGCCATTTGATCCTGACAAATTACTGGATAAAGCCAGAGAGATCCTGGATTTATAAATTACATAAACGACATATGAATTAATGCCTGGTGTAAGCCTTAAAAGACTGATCAAAAAGGGAAAAGAAACCCATGAGATATTCATGGATATCCTGGATATTTTCCCTGAGAGGATTGGGGTATTAGATGAAAATAATAACCTCCTGCTGGGAGTTTACATTGAAGATCCCGAAATCAAAATACCAGTAAAGACTGATGGTGAAATAGTGGGTTGGATTCTGGGAGACAAGCAGGCAAAAGTATTCGCCCGGCTCTTACAACAATATGTAACCAAGGAAAATGAACGTAAGACTTTAGGCCAGGAAGTACTTACCATGTACCGGGAAATTAATATCATATACGATTTCTCTGAGAAACTTGCAAAGACTATTGATCCTGAAAATATAGCCAAAATGGCGCTTGAGGAAGCCAATCATCTTATCAGGGCTACCGGTAGTGTGGTATTTCTAATAGACAAAAGTGATCAGAAGAAGCTGATTTCCGAATCTGGTCAAGGATATATGACAGAAGCGGATTTATCAGATCCTGATTATTTTTTTGGCAATATTGAAAATATAGAAAGCGCTGAAATAATCAATGATACCAAATCAGACTCAAGACTTGGATCTCTTGATTTTAAAATAAACTCCCTGGTATACGCACCACTCAAGGTAAAGCAAAGGCTATTAGGATTGATTATCTTATTTAATGAGGAAAAAACACTTTACCGTGCAGCTGATCTTAAACTGTTAACTACTATTGCGTTACAGGCAGCATCGGCAATTGAAAGTGCTTTGTTATATAAGGAAATCATTGAAGAAGCGAAATCAAGGGAAGCTGCACTGAAGCGTGTTGATAAACTTAAGGATGAGTTTTTAGCAAATACATCACATGAATTGCGAACACCTTTAAACGGGATCATAGGGCTTTCTGAGAGTTTGTTCGATAATATCCAAGGGGAAGCCCTCAAGGAAGATCTTTCTATGATCATTTCATCGGGGAAAAGGCTTGCCAGTTTGGTAAACGATATCCTGGATTTTTCAAAATTGAAAAATTTCGATATTCAATTACAGAAAAAACCTCTGGACCTGCAATCCCTCATAGAAATAGTACTTCGAATCAACAAACCACTGATTTCGGGCAAGGATCTTGTTTTTAAAAACTCTGTTACAAGCGATTTACCAGCTATTGAAGGAGATGAAAACAGATTGCAGCAGATATTTAATAACCTTATTGGGAATGCTGTAAAATTTACAGAATCAGGTTCTATAGCAATTTCTGCCATTAAAAAGGGAAAAGAGATTTCCATTAAAGTATCAGATACTGGAATAGGAATACCCGAGAACAAAAGAAAAATTATTTTTGAGGAGTTCCAGCAGGCCGATGGATCTATCTCAAGAGAATATGCCGGAACTGGTCTGGGGCTTAGTATCAGCAAGCATCTCGTGGAATTGCATGGTGGAAGGATGTGGGTCGAATCAGAATTGAACAAGGGATCGCATTTCTATTTTACCCTTCCGATCTCAAAAGAAAAACCTGAGAATATAGATATTCCGAAAATTTCAAAACCCTATTCAAATAGGGCTTCAACTGAGCTTAATGATCTGGAGATAAATGAAATATCCAAAGAAAGGACGAAAGAAGATAATTACTCGATAAATTCTAATGGAGAATCTCTGAATATTTTGATCGTAGATGATGAACCCATAAACCACCAGGTATTAAAAAACCATCTCTCAGCAGAGAAATACCGGATCACGCAGGCCATGAATGGTAAAGAAGCTTTAAAAGCCTTAGAAAATGGTCAAAAATACAATCTTGTTCTATTGGATGTAATGATGCCTAAAATGACAGGATACGAGGTGTGCCAGAAGATACGCGAAAAGTACATATCTTCTGAGTTACCAATAATAATGGTTACTGCCAGAAACCAGGTACAGGATCTTGTACATGGCTTGAGTTTGGGTGCTAATGATTACCTTGCCAAACCATTCACAAAACAGGAATTTCTGGCAAGAATTAAAACTCAACTCGATCTGAACAGGATATTTGAAGTGACCGGGAGATTTATACCCAATGAATTCATAAAATCACTGGGTAAAGACAGGATCACCGATGTGATATTAGGGGATCATGTGCATACTGATGTAACGGTAATGTTTACAGATATCCGTGATTACACGACCCTTTCGGAACAAATGTCTCCCAAGGATAATTTTGAATTTATCAATGCATATAACGGACGGATCGGACCAATCGTTCAGGAAAACAATGGCTTCATAAATCAATTCTTAGGGGATGCAATTATGGCATTATTCCCAAAGAATGCCGAAGACGGCTTGTTAACGGCAATTAAAATCCAGGATAAACTCAGATATTATAATGAGGCTCGGATTTCAAAAGGACGCATTCCGACAAGGACAGGTATGGGATTGCACACAGGCCCATTAATTATGGGCATTACCGGAGATGATCGCAGAATGGATGCTGCCATAATTTCTGATACTGTAAATACAGCTTCCAGAATTGAAAGCTTGTCCAAACACTATTTTTCCAATATTATTTTAAGTGAGGCAAGTATTAAAGGTTTGAAAAATCCTGAGAACTTCAATTTCAGGTTTTTAGGAAAAGTTCAGGTGAAGGGTAAACATAATATACTTAAAATATTTGAATGCTTCGATGGAGATCATCCGGATGTGGCCGCTTTGAAGAAGGAAACTGTGAATACCTTTAACGAAGGCATGGAGTTATATTACAAAAAACAATTTTCCAAATCATTTGACATTTTCAGGGATGTATTATCCAAAAACCCGGAAGATGATATAGCCAAAATGTTTCTTCATAAAATTGAAAACCTGATCTCTACGAATGTCCCTGATGATTGGGATGGAATTGAAGTGATGGTATCCAAGTGATAAATTCTTTATTGATCTAACAATACACACCTGATACCCTCTCTATCCATTTCAACTACACATTTATTACAATGATCACAAGGTGAGGCATGATTCTCCTCCCTTACTTTAAGAACAAAATCGGGATTATGTATTAAAGCACGTCCAACGGCGATAAGATCAAAGCCACCTGACATTATTTTACTTACACCCTCAGTTGATGTTACACCTCCCAGGTAAACTAAAGGAATTTTAATGTTTGCCCGAAGTTGTTTTGCTAAAGGCATGAAAAAGTTCTCACTAAACTCATATTTTTTAATAACAAACCTGCCAAATAACCTGAGTGCCCATTTCTGGATCTTATCCTTTTCTACCTCGATCATATCCTTAACCGGTATATCGCCTCTCATCAGGAAAAAAGGTGTTTTACTGGTAAAACCACCACTAAGCACCAGTGCATTTACTCCTGCTTCCTCCAAGTATTTTGCAACGGTGATAGCTTCATCAATTTCCAATCCACCCTTAAATCCATCGCTGAGGTTTATTTTACATAAAATGGGGAAATCTGGCCCTACCGCATTTCTGACCTTATCGACTACATCCAGAGGAAAACGCATTCGATTTTCAAGAATTCCTCCATAATTATCTTTTCGCTTATTTGTAGAAGGTGATAAAAACTGGCTAAGCAAATAGCCATGGCCCATATGAATTTCAACAGCGTCGAAACCTGCCTCTTTCGAAATAGAAGCAGCCCTTGCAAAATCATTTCCTGTTTCCTCCAGATCAGCCAGAGTCATGGCCTTCGAAAAACCCAGGCCCTGCAATAATCCATATAGGTTCAAAGCTCTGGAAGGCGCCAGGGGACGCTGTCCTTTTATCGTTGTATTTGATGAAAAGAAACCACAATGTGTTAATTGAATCGATACGGCCGCGCCTTCATTTTTTACCGCCGTGGTAAGCTTTTCGAGATAGGGTTTCGATTCTTTACTGACCACCATCTGGTGGCTGTGCGTTCTTCCAACATTATTGACGGCACCATAGGAAACGGTGGTCATGCCGATCCCTCCTATTGCCAACCTAGCATGATGTTCAGTCAGTGCTTCGGTTGGAAATGAATTTTGGTAAAACCCCTCATACGTCGCCGTTTTAATAAACCGGTTCCTGAGCATAAGGTTCCCCAGCTGGAATGAGGTATATGCTTTTTCTAAGGGCGTAATAACTAAGTGCTTGTATTCCAGTATTTTATATAATTATATTGTCGATCAGTCCTTTATTTTTGCCTCACCGCCTCCATCGGGAACTCATATCCATCTATAGATGTTGATCCATGAAAAGCTTCCCCATCGAAAGTGCCTTTCAGGTCCATAACATATCCCTGGATGTCGAATGATGCTGTCAACTTATCCTCTTCAATAATCAGATCATCAAGACCAACACTTCCCATATCTGAAGTCAATGATCCTGTATAGCCATCCTCAACCGAATTGATGGTCATGTATGCTGCATACTCGGTACCTTCCATTTCGAATGTATAATGCCACTCTCCTACATATTTTGATGCGGTACTTTTGCTTGTCTTGCACATGGTAAAAAGTGCGCATATTGCCAAGTATCCGACAATACTTCTTAATAAAAAAATTCTCATGCTTCTTATGTGTTAAAAAATGTTGAAACAATATCCGCTTTTTCTCCAAAACATGAAAACCCTTTTTAATTTTTTTAATAATGGTCAAAATACTTTTTGTCTTGAATCAAAATAAATATATAATTAATTATGAATATGCAGGTCCGGGATATATATCTTCCCAAATTTGATGCCCGGGATATACTTAATAATTTTTTTCCTATCTTAGGGTTTATTCACAGATTCTTATTTTTTAAACGCCTATGAGTACCTCGATTCATCGTTTATCTGCTATAGTTTTTACAGATATTGTTGGTTATACTTCAATGATGGGTGCGGATGAGGATGCTGCTTTAAGAACACTCGAAAAAAACAAAAGGATCCACAGGAAA
>JAHEGY010000159.1 GCA_024644875.1 Cyclobacteriaceae bacterium | reverse complement strand
TCTTTCAATGTTTTAACATTCTGCATATAGGTATCCGAAAGCATGGCGATGCCGGTAATGCCAAGTGCAAATAGATTGATGCCGGCATGTGTGGAATAACCCTGGAAATTTCTGTACAGCGTTCCATTTTCCATGGCTATGGTCAGCTCATCATCCGGTTTCGCAAAATGATCCATTCCGATATAGGTATAACCCGCATCTGAAAGTTTATCAATGCTGAGTTTCAGTAATTGCAGCTTTTCTTCCCTGGGAGGGATCCATTCTTCCTTAATCAACTTCTGATGTTTGATCATCCTAGGTAAATGGGCATAGTTAAAAACAGCGAAGCGATCCGGATCCATGGATAATACCATATCGATCGTTTTCGTGAAAGTATCCACTTTCTGAAAGGGCAGACCATACATGAGATCCAGGTTTATACTTTTAAACCCAAGTTCTCGTGACCAATCCACCGTCTGTCGGGTTATGCTTTCAGGCTGGATGCGGTTAACTGTTTTCTGAACTTCCGGATCAAAATCTTGCACACCCATACTGCAGCGGTTGAATCCCATATCCTGCAATGCTTTCATGTGATCAAAAGTCAATTCCCTGGGATCGATCTCGACACCCACTTCGGCTTCTTCCCTGAAATCGAAATGATCATGAATTATCTTACCTAGCCTTCTGATCTGTTTCGGTGTAAGATGTGTGGGCGTTCCGCCGCCCCAATGTAATTGTATGATCTTCCTGTCAGGATCAATATGCTGTTTCAACAACTTTATTTCTTTTTCGATATAATCTATATATCTGTCTATCTTATCGAAATTGCGGGTCACCATCATATTGCAGCCGCAGAAATAGCACAAGGTATCGCAGAAGGGAAGATGAAAATACAGTGAAAGATCCCTTTTTTCAATCGTATCGTTGTCCTTTTCGATATGCTGAACGTATTCCTTATATCCTATATTTTCGTGAAAATAGGGTGCCGTGGGGTAACTCGTATACCTTGGACCTGGTTGATCATATTTTTTGAGCAGGTCAAGGTTTACCGATATTTTATCTTTAAATTTCATAGTGTTTCACATTTTTATGGTCTGTGCCAAGCCTTAGCTATGCAGATCAGTACTTATCTCCCTGACGACATCTACCAGTTGATATACATTATCCACCGGTATGTCAGGGAGGATACCGTGCCCCAGATTGAACACATGTCCACTTTCACCTCCAAATACATTAAGAACCCTTTTTACCTCTTTTCTAATGATATCATGACTGCCATAAAGCGTGGTGGGATCTAGGTTTCCCTGCAGGGCGAATTTATGCCCCAAAAGATTCTTAGCTTCCCGGAGGTCAGTCATCCAGTCAATTCCGATCATAGAAGCTTCACTATCAGCCAGTTGCTTTGCCAACTCGATTCCCCCTTTACTGAATAAAGTAACAGGAACATCATATTTTTTCAATTCAGCAGCTATTTTCTTCATATAGTGTGCTGAAAAAGGTTCATAAAGATGGACCGGTAATATCCCGCCCCAGGTATCAAACAGCTGCACTGCCTGAACTCCGGCCTCGATCTGCATGGCCAGATAACGGCTGACGGCCTCTGTCAGGATCTCCAGCAGAGTGCTTAGCCTCCCGGGTTCATGATACAGCATTTTTTTTATATATTTAAAATTACGGGTTGGCTTTCCTTCTATCATGTAGGTGGCCAAAGTAAAGGGGGATCCGCTGAAACCAATCAAGGGTGTTTTCCCATTCAGTTCAGAGGTGATCATTTTTATCGCATCCCCGACATAGGAAAGTCTTGCTTCGATATCCTGCAGGTCCAAAGTCTGAATTTGCTTATCCTCAAGAATTTGCGGTGATAATTTCGGGCCATGGTTTTCCAGAAATTCGAGGTTCTGACCCAGTGCTTCCGGAATAACAAGAATATCTGAAAATAATATGGCAGCATCAAATCCGAAACGCCTGATTGGTTGCAGTGTTACTTCCGTAGCGAGTTCGGGGGTTTTACAGACCGTAATGAAGTCATGTTTTTTCCTGACCTTCATATATTCAGGCAAATACCGGCCTGCCTGCCGCATGATCCATACAGGTGTTCGTTTTACCGGCTGTTTCTTGATCGATTGTATGTATAGAAAATTTTCTTCCACTTTTACCATTTGTTATCCCTTCAAAGTTTGATTTTTAACCTAAAATATTGATCCGGCAATTAATTATTACTGAATGCGTCCAGCAAAGATTTTGCACCTCTATCCAGTAATTTCTCAGCCAGGATCCTGCCTGTACCCCAGACATCCTCAACTTTTGATTTCATCTTCTCGTGCAGGATATTTTTACCATCTTCACTACCCACAAATCCGCTGATATCCAGCTCCTTTCCGGAAACGCGGGCAAAAGCGCCCACAGGGAACTGACATCCACTATCCAAAGTGGCCAGCAGTGCCCTTTCAGCTGTAACAGCATGAAATGTGTCCTGATGGTTCAGGGCCTGGATGATATCTTCAACAACGTTATCTTCCTCCCGAACCTGAATGCCAATAGCCCCCTGTCCCACGGCAGGGATCATTTCATCCGTATTGAATTCATAATATAATACCTGTTCCAGTTCCAACCTTAAAATCGCAGCCTTGGCCATAATAATCCCATCGATACCGGATTCTTTGAGTTTCCGTAACCTGGTATCAATATTACCCCTGAGATCCGATATGATCAGGTCCGGACGAATATGTAACAGTTGCGATTTCCTGCGGATACTTCCGGTGGCCACTTTCGCATTCTGTGGAAGTTGCTCTAATGTCTTTCCATTTTCAGTGATCAGTACATCTTCCACATAACCTCTTTCGGGTACAGCGCCCAGGATAAGTCCTTCCGGCATTTTTGAAGGCAGATCCTTTAAAGAATGAACCGCTATATCAATAGTATTGTTTAAAAGGGCTTTTTCGATTTCCTTGGTAAATATCCCCTGTCCGCCTATTTGTGATAATGAAGATTTCTGATCCAGATCACCTTCAGTTTTTATGATTACCTGTTCAAAGCGTATTCCAGGATGATGTTTTTCCAAAGTTTCTCTTACAAAAGTAGCCTGCCATAATGCCAGATTGCTCCCCCTTGTTCCAACGCGGATCGTTCCCATAGTACTAATTATTCTTTATCAATTTCATACAGATTATAGATCAACTCAATATGCTGTTTATATTTTTCAGGATCCCCGGCATTTTTTTTCAATGATTTCATATGCTGGCGCACCAGTTTGTTGATTATATTCTGTGTGTAGTTCTCAATTTCTTTCTGGTAGCCATTTTCCGGAAACTGTTTCCGGATCCTGGACATCTCGTTATTACTCAAGGTCTCCAGATGACTTTTTAATTTACTTACGATCGAGGCCATGGTATTTGTATTGACCCATTTCTGGAACTCCAGCATAAACTCATCGATGATCTTATTGGCGCTGGGTATCTCCATGCGACGCTTTTCCAGGTTTTTCTCCACGATACCGTTCAGATCATCCAGGTTATAAAGGTATACATTATTCAGGCTTTCGATCTTCGGGTCGATATCTCTGGGTATGGCCAGGTCGATCAGGAAGATTGACTCATAATACTTTTTCCTGGTGATGTCTGACATCATTGATTTTGTGATCACATAATCATCACTGGACGTGGCAGAGATCACTATGTCAGCCTCCCGGAGTGCCGTGTCAAGATCATCGAGGGTATAGGATTGGCCTCCAAACTTCTCAGCCAGTTCCTCAGCCTTACTTAAGGTCCGGTTGGCTACGTTTATTGCTTTTACATTATTCTCAAGAAAATGTACAGCCGCAAGTTCTGCCGTCTTGCCAGCACCTACCAGTAATATCCGTTTATCGGTGAGGTCGCTAAATATTTTCCTGGCCAGTTCCACGCCGGCAAAACTGACGGATACCGTGCCATCAGAAAGGAAAGTCTCATTCCTGACTTTCCTCTTGACCTGCATGCCAAAGTTATATAGCTTATTCAGAACCGCATCCGTTGCATCGAGGTGGTGCGCGAAATTATAACAGTCTTTGACCTGCCCGGTAATTTGCATTTCCCCCACGATCTGGGAATCGATGCCACAAATTACATTGAAGAAGTGCCTGGCAGCTTCAAAGCCAAATTTCTCGTATGTAATGTTCTCATCATTATAATATGGGCACTTCTTATAGGTAACCAGCAATTGCCTGAGGGCAGGAAGAATAATGTCAATATGATCCGCACTGACATAGAATTCGGTCCTGTTGCAGGTGGAAAGGATCAGGATCCCATCTACTTCAATGTTGTTAACGGAAAAATCATGCGTTACCTGGTGTATTATGTTCTTCTGTTCCTCTTCATTCAGCGATACCAGCTCCCTTATCTCAACGGAAGCTGTTTTATGTGATATCCCTAAAACACCAAGTGCAATATCGTTATTTAATTTATCCACCATCCTTAATTGAACTCATGAAATGTTTCCGCCAGATTCGCAATTAAAAAGCCTCCAACCACCAAAATAAAATATCCGGCAATGGATAAATAAGCCATTTTCTTACCATGTAATCTCAAGAACTGGGCAATAATGTATCCAATGAGATATAAAGCCCATGCTATATCGGCTGCAATTACTTTAACATCATTCGGCCAGAACTCACCCATAATGGCTTCTGCCTGGACATGACCCATCAATAATCCGATACCCAGCAGAACGATCCCCATGAACGCTGACTGAATACTCATTTTTTCAAGGTAATTAAGTGCAGGTAATTGCATAAATAGTTTCCCCAGGTTTCTTTTCTTCAGGTTATGATTCTGTATAATGTACATAATGGCATACAGGGCAGATAAAGACATGGCTGTATATCCCATTATGGTGAAAGCAGCATGGATCGCAAAAGTAGGACTTGAGAGAAGTTCATTGGTCTCCGGTTCCCACGACAGGTTGAAGGTCGAAACCACTTCCAGAATGAAGGCAAAGAATAGCACAAATATCCCCGAACCCCGATTTTTTAACCTTAATTCAATGATCATGTACACAAAAAGGATTGAGAATCCAAGGAAACTAAGTGCATCATGAACTGTCGAGAAGGGTATTGTCTTCAACACGGCATGTCTTAGGCCGATCTCAAAGCCATGGATGATCAGCAAGCCCCCCAGTATCAGGGTGGTTTTACTGATCCAGCTTTTCTTTTTGCCTGTAAAAAGGACATAGTATACATAGATTACTCCGAGATACAGCAGCGGTAATATATAACTGATAAACTGACTTATTTCCTTCATTATTCAGGACTTTTAAACACGCTTGATCTTAATTTAAAATCCATTAATAAACCCTTAAAGATACAAGTTTTCAATTAAACGACCTATTATAATTTTCATATAAATATTTGGCAATCACATAGTTAACATGCTCTATCCATTTTCTATGCCATGATCTGTTAATCATCGTCTGATAATTCTACCTTCACCTCAAGCTTGTTCTTGAGATTAATATCATTTACAACTGCCAGCACGCTGATTACAGATATTGCCCCTATCATATAGTATACGAACGAAGGAACCGGAACCGGATCCCCCTGGGCATAAGAATGTAAACCGGAAAGGTAATAGTTAACACCGAAGTACGTCATTAGAACGGCTCCAAAACCAATATGTGCCATAAAGTTTATTGAGAACAGATTCCTCATACCCGGGATAAGGCGCATATGAAGAATAAATGTATAAACAATAATTGTTACAAGAGACCAGGTTTCTTTCGGATCCCAACCCCAGTACCTACCCCAGGATTCGTTCGCCCAGATACCACCCAGGAAGTTCCCTATTACCAGCAATATGAGCCCAACCATGAGTGACATTTCAATAATTATTGTCAGTTCTTTCAAAGTCAGGTTTATCCGTTCATGATTCGATTTATTCCGGAATATCATAATGCTCAGATTCAATATCCCCAACATGGAGGATAACCCGAAGAAGCCATAACTGGCCGTGATGGTTGCAACATGAATGGTCAGCCAATATGACTTAAGCACGGGTACCAGGTTGGTGATCTCCGGGTTCAGCCAGCTCATATGCGCTGTAAGGAGTGTGATGCCTGCCAGAATCGTAGTAACAGACAGGGTAATCTGCGAATTCTTATAAAAAACAAATCCGGCGAGCATGGTGGCCCAGGCTATGTAGATCATGGATTCATAACCGTTGCTCCATGGAGCATGGCCAGAGACATACCATCTCAAGCCAAGCCCGAACGTTTGAAAGATAAAGGCTATTAATAGAATGACATACAGGAATTTGATCAGTTTTTTAAATTCCAGCCTCGGGACAAACAACTGCAACAGGAATAGGCCAAGCAGGATAATCCCAATCATCATATAAACCGGGAAAAGATTTTTGAATATATTGTACTTATTGTACAGGATCTCCATACGAATTTTTGTATCCGAAGGGATTACTTCCTGACCATTCTCAATCTGATTTTCTGTGATGTCGGATAGTACCTTATAGGCTTTATCATAGTTTCCTGAAGCAATGCTTTCACTGATATCCCTGCGTATAAGATCCATATAGTTGACAGAATTTCCTGATTCATCCTTTACCCGGACCTCAGTGGGTGAGGACCATTTATTGCTTGGATCATTGGGCATAGCATATACCTTAAACAATGAACCATTGAACACCAGGTTACAGACATTGAGCCTTTCATCGACATTGATTAATTCTTTATCTATCCTCGACCTGAGGGCGGGTGATTTGGCATATATTTCATTAACACGATCCCTGAGTTTATACCTTCTATTCTCATCAAAAAAATTATTAAAGGTGGCAAACTTATCCTTTGCACCTACCATTTCCTGGACTTCAGGCTCATAGATCTTTATAATCGGTTTGTTTTTCCATTCTTCCGGATAGATCAACATGCCAAGAAAAACCTGGTCTGCATTCAGCCCTTCATATTTCGTTTTCTTATAGACCTTTACTAGTGAGTTATTGGCTATGGTATTGATCGGGATGATACGTCCATCTTTATTCTGAACCAATATTTTGCCGAAAGATTCTGCGAAATCCTTATCTATTTTTGCGGCGGTGTCCTGTGCGTATATGTTACTGGTCAATAAAGATAGAGAAACTAGAAATAACAGGGATATGGCTATTTTCTTTCTTTCAATATGCAATTCCTTCATCTGCTTTGTAAGACGTGCAAATCGAGTGTTTCTTGTGAAAAGTGATAATAACAGCGTAGTAAACAATAAAAAGTAACCAATATAAGAAACAAGCGTTCCCCAGTAATCATGATTCACAGATAATATGGTCCCCTGTTCATCAGGATCATATCCTGATTGGAAGAAGCGGTACCCCCTGTAGTTCAATACGTTGTTCATAAATATCCGGTAGGGTTTCTCCAGGTTCGCAGATTTATCCACAAGAATAATATCGCTGGCAAAAGATGAGGGGCTTTGGGAGCCGGGATACCGCTCCAGTTCAAATTTATCCAGTTTCAAATCAAATGGCATCGTATAGATCTGGCTTCCTATGCTTAAGGAGAATATCACATCATCAACTACAATCTGTTCAAAAACATCCCGTTTGATCATAGACTTTTTCACGACATCACCTACAGTGACTTTAAGGTCGATCAGGTTATCGGCATTTTCCGTTCCTTCAGGGGCGGTCATATAGGTGACAATGGCTTTATCCATTACCTCCTTGAGAATGAAAGCAAAAGAAGGCGTTTGATAGATCTGCATGTCTGAAACAGGATGAAAAATATCCTGCTCCAGCAGATCTCCTCCATGTGCACCCATATGTGAAGGTTGCATTGGAAAAGAAGACCGCATTATCAAAGCAGAATCGGTATAAATAAACTGCAGATTATTGGACTGAGAAGTATCGCCAAAGCTGACTCTCAGACCTTCCACCATCTTTGTCTCTCCT
>JAHEGY010000068.1 GCA_024644875.1 Cyclobacteriaceae bacterium | reverse complement strand
AGTCTATTTACCCACAAACTTGAAATTATGTGTTGCTTTCCCCTGGTCATTTTTATGCATCACCAGGTCATTAGGTCTGCGATTAAAGTCATTCTGAAATATGACATTTATCATGTATTTTTATTTGGACTAAGTCTAAATAAGCATTAATATTGTGCCAATAATTACATAAACTTTTTAATATTTCAACAATGAGAAAATTTTTATGCTTGATGATTTCCATTTTTCTTTATGGGAATAAAGTCTGTGCTGAAGATGGTAACCTTGAGGGAAAGATCTATGATAAAGGATCAAATACAGGGTTACCCGGAGCCAATATCGTGATCGAGGGCGTAAATGATGGCACATTCAGTGATGGTTCCGGTTATTTTTCTCTCGAGAATCTTGAATCCGGTAAAGTAGTATTAAAGATCAGTGTAATGGGTTATGAAACCATCAGGAAAGAAGTTCAAATTGAACCCGGAAAGACCTGTAGCATTGAAATCCCGCTAATAGAATCTATAAGAGTACTTGATGGTGTAGTGGTGAACCGTGTATCACTGGTTGCCGGTACATCAGGTGTTAAGGACATAGTTGGATCAGCCCATTACCTGTCGCCTTTGGAGCTTAATAAGTTCAATAATACGGATATAAACCGCGTATTGAGAAATGTACCGGGGATTATCATTCAGGAAGAAGATGGTTTCGGACTCAGACCCAATATAGGGATGCGGGGAACAGGGGTAGAGCGTAGTTCAAAGATCACGTTAATGGAGGATGGTATTCTTGTCGCACCGGCACCTTATGCAGCACCTGCAGCATATTATTTTCCAACCACGGGCAGAATGTCCGGAATCGAAATCCGGAAGGGCTCAAGTCAGATCAAATACGGCCCATATACTACCGGTGGAGCGATCAATTTCAACAGCACACCCATTCCCAATGAATTTAATGCGAATATAAATATGTTTGGGGGCTCCCACGGCTTTTACAATGTATTTGCAAATGCAGGTGCTTCGTTCAAAAATGTGGGTTTTATGGTTGAATCTTTCCTGGCGAACAGTGATGGATTCAAAGATCTGGATAATGGAGGGAACACAGGTTTCAATACCCAGGATTACCTGGCCAAATTCAGGGTAAATTCCAATCCAGATGCCAGGGTGTATCAGTCTTTGTCATTTAAAGTCGGTTTATCGAAGGAGAATTCAAACGAAACCTATCTGGGTCTGATAGCGGAAGATTTCGACCAGACTCCATATAGAAGATATGCCGGATCTCAATATGATGAGATGATCAATGAACAGAACCAATGGCATATCCGCTATACTGTTCAGCCGGCTAAATTCATGGATATTACCACAACTGTATACCGAAGCAATTTTGAGCGGAACTGGTACAAGCTGGATAAAGTAAAGGCCAGCGATTCTACTGGAGATGTAAGCATCACCGGGATCCTGAACAATCCGAATATATATTCCCAGGAGATGGATGTAATAAAAGGAGGTAATTCAGTAGTAGATGATGCCTTGTCCGTAAAATCGAATAACAGGTCCTATTACCTTGAAGGGGTTGAATCTATTATTGGTCTGACCTTCCCGGGTGCCAGGGCAGACAATGAAATAGAACTGGGCATAAGGCTCCACCGGGATCAGATGGACCGTTACCAGTGGGTGGATAAGTATAGAATGCAGGAAGGGACCATGATGCTTACAGATCCGGGAATACCAGGAACAGAAAGTAATTATATCCTGGATGCAAAGGCCATTGCTTCCTTTATTCAATACACCTTGGAGATCAACAGGTTTAAGATCGTCCCGGGAATCCGATACGAGAACATCCGGTACCAAAAGGAAGATTTTAGTAAAAATGATCCGGACCGATCCGGAGATGATGTATCCTATTCTGAACACCAGGTTGACATATTTATACCTGGCATTGGTGTCGATTATACAATAACTGATAATATGTCCACTTTTCTTGGAATACATAAAGGTTTCGCACCCCCGGGTCTGAAGGAGGGAACCGAACCTGAGATCAGCGTGAATTATGAGGCCGGTTTACGGTATAGTTCACCCTTGTTGTCACTCCAATCCGTGTTTTATTATAACGATTACCAGAATCTGCTTGGATCGGATCTGGCGTCCAGCGGGGGAACTGGTTCAACAGATCAGTTTAATGGGGGGGAATCAATAATATATGGCATTGAATATGAAATGGTGTATAATCCTTTGGGAAAATCGAGGACTCCATATGCACTCCCGATCACTTTTAACTATACTTATACAAATGCAACCTTTCAAAACGATTTCGAAAGCGAGTTCGATCCCTGGGGAAGTGTTCAGTCGGGAGATGAGATACCCTATATCCCGAAACACCAGTTTGCATTCAATATTAGTTTTGAGCATCGTAAATTCAATATTAATTACAGTTCGAAATTTGTAAGTGAGATGAGGACAATTGCCGGTCAGGGGACAGTTTCTGATCCTGAAATGATACCGTCTTATTATGTCGGTGATATATCAGCCAATGTTACGCTCAACAAGTTTCTTACACTCCAGGGCAGCGTATTTAATATTTTTAACAACGTCTATGCTGTTTCGAGGCGACCGGCTGGATTAAGACCGGGTATGCCCCTGAGTTTCCGGGCAGGACTTAAAGTACATATTCATTAAGAGGTTCTAAGATTCATTTTTTCCAAATCCCGGTCTGTTATCGATTTTCGGTAATTGCTGAGCCTGATCGATGCATTCCGGATCCTTAGGGTACAGGTCATTTGATCTGTACCTTTTTTCCTCTTCATCAGTTTTTTCGATATTCCAGTCAATTAAACTGTAATGATCCTGTTACTTCGGAAAGCACTTATTAACTATAATTCTATAAAATAGGATATTGATCTCATTATGAGACCACTTCAATTGTGGTGTACAACCCTTTTTTATTATGATAAAAAACTGTTTTGTGTCGATAATACTAATTAAATGTCCTGTAGATTAAAATCCCACAAGATTTTTGTACTAATCCTTGTTTTTCTGCCTAATAAATCGAAAATTATCGCAATTTTTTGGACCTATCACTAAAAGTAAATTTTTATGGAAAAGCAAGAAGTACAATCACGGGTTAAAAAAGTTGTATCCCGGGTGTTAAAGATGGATGAAAGCGAAATAGCTGACGAAGCGAATTTTATTTTTGACCTGGGCGCGGATTCTATGCAAAGCCTGGAACTGGTAGCAGGATTTGAAGAAGAGTTCGATATTGAAATGGATCAGGACAAAGCCCTGGAGATCCAATCCATCGATGGAGCAGTTGAATTCATAGAAGTCTATTTATAACTACTGATTCTTTATTTTTTATTTCTTACCGAATTAATCTAAATTCTTATGACATCCAGATTTGAATTACACCAGGAAAATCTGAAAAAGATCTTCAACCCGGAATCCGTGGCTATTGTTGGAGCTACCAAGCTGAAGGGAACTGTACCCTATGATATCGTTGAAAATATCCTAAAATCGGATTTTAACGGGGCCGTTTATCCCGTGAGTCCGCGTGAAAAACATATTGCCAGTGTTAAGGCTTATAAATATGTTATTGATATTGAAGATCCTGTTGACCTGGCCATCATAGTATTTCCCAGTGCTGTGGCTCATATGGCCCTGGAGCAATGCGGGCAAAAGGGGATTAAATCAGTGATCATTATCTCTGCAGGCTACAGGGAAATCGGAGAAAAGGGTATTGAACGGGAGGCACAGATCAAAGAGATTGCTGAAAAGTATGATATATCCTTTATCGGTCCGAATTGCCTTGGGGTGATCAATACCGATCCCTCAGTCAACCTCGACGCTTCCTTTGCACGACAAATGCCGGATCCCGGAAATATTGGTTTTCTTTCTCAGAGTGGCGCACTCTGCACCGCAGTACTGGATTATGCCAGGGCCAAGCATATCGGGTTTTCGAAATTTATAAGTTTTGGCAACAAAGCCGATATCAGTGAGATAGACCTGATGTTTTATCTCATGAAGGACGAGCAGACAAAAGTGATCCTCCTGTATCTTGAAGAAGTAAGCGATGGGAAGGCCCTTATGAACGCAGCCCGTGAGGTTATAGCGCAAAGTGGAAAGCCCATATTGATCATTAAATCAGGGCGCACTTCCGAAGGAGCCTCAGCAGCAGCCTCGCATACCGGTTCTTTAGCCGGAAGTGATGAGATCTGTGATGCTGCATTTGAACAGGCCGGTATTCTTCGGTGTGATAATATAGAGGAAATGTTCAACAAAGCCATGGCCTTTGCCTATCAGCCACCACCACGGTCAAACCGTGTGGCAATTATCACTAACGCTGGTGGTCCGGGTGTTTTAACGACCGATGCGGCTGTAAAGGAAGGACTGGAGATCGCAAGATTTTCCGAGGAAACAACCAAACTCTTGAAACGGCATCTTCCCTCCACCGCAAACATCAAGAATCCTGTGGACGTAATTGGCGATGCCCGTGCCGACCGGTATAATGCCGCGTTGACGGCCATTACCAATGATGATGCCGTAGATGGAATATTTGTGATCCTGACGCCTCAATCCATGACCAATATTGATGCGATCGCAGAGGAGATCGTAAAAGTAGCGAAGGAAACAGATAAACCGATTTATACTTCTTTTATGGGAGAGGCAGACGTAGCCTCGGGAATCGATATATTGTTAAGGAATAAGATCCCGCATTACATATTACCCGAATCGATGTGCAAGGCTTTCGAAAGCGACTTTAGATTTCATCATAAGATCAAAGGTCACCGGTTTAAGCCCGTAAAAGTTGAAGACGTGGATAAAGAGGCTGCCGCTAAGGTGTTGGAAGGGGCACTTCAATCGGGCAGACAAGTATTGGAAGAAGATGAAGCTGAGATAATCCTGGGGGCTTATGGATTGCCAGTACTCAAAGGAGGACTTGCTAAATCGGCGGAAGAAGCTATTGAAGTCGCAAAAAGGATCGGATTTCCGGTGGCTATGAAGATCATGTCAGACGACATTATCCATAAATTTGATACGGGGGGTGTAATACTCGATGTTGAGAATGAAGAGGCTGTAGGCATAAAATATCAGGAAATTCTTGATAATGTGAAGGAGAAAGCTCCGGAAGCACAAATCCGGGGAATCTGGGTCACAGAAATGGCGCATAAGGGAGAGGAAGTGATCCTGGGCATAAAAAGAGATGCTGCTTTCGGACCGGTGATCATGTTCGGACTGGGCGGCATATTCGTCGAAATTTTTAAAGATGTGAAATTCAGGGTAGCACCATTGGGTGAAACAGGTGCACGGGAGATGATCGAAAGTATAAAGGGACATAAGTTACTTGCTGGTGCCAGAGGTAAGAATCCTGCAGATACGGATAGCCTTGTGGATTGTATATACAGGCTCTCCCAGCTGGCAGTGGACTTCCCTGAAATTAAGGAGTTGGATGTCAATCCGATCATTGTGTACGATGAGGGTAATGGCTGTGCAGTGGTGGATGCAAAAATCATGTTTTAAGAGTAAAATATATCATGGAATACAGGAAATTAAGCCCTGAGGAGATCTCAGGCCTTGAACAACAAGGTTGCACTTCAGATAACTGGACTGAGATCCGGGTAAGTGCATCCTTTGATATAAGTAAAATATACAAAACAGCTTTCAATGGATCCTGCCGGATTGGTCTGGTCAATAGGGCTCTGTCGGGTTCGAATGGTGAAGAGATCAAAGGTGGGATCTATAATTCTGTGCTGAGGAATGCAACACTAGAGGATGGTGTATTGATCAGGAACGTGCATCTCCTTGAAAATTATCATGTTGAAACTGATGTGATCATTGAAAACGTCAGTGAATTGTTGGTAGATGGTGAATCCGCATTTGGGAATGGTGTGGAAATCGATGTGTTGAACGAAGGCGGAGGAAGAGAATTGTTGTTATTTGACCGGCTCTCATCTCAATTGGCTTACCTCATGGTGATATACCGCCATGATACAGCCTTAATGAAATTGTTAAAAGGAGCTATAGAAAAATACAGTAAGGAGAAAAGATCAATAACCGGACGGGTTGGTTCAGGGTCGAGGATCAGTAATTGTAATACCATTCAGAACGTATTTATTGGCTTTGATGTGACCATAAAAGGAGCACAATACCTACAGAACGGAACCATTATAGGAGAGAAGGATGCATCAACTTTTGTAGGCAGTGGGGTAATCGCAAAAGATTTCATTATACAATCCGGTTCGGTGGTAGATACTGGCGCTTTACTGGAAGGGACATTTGTTGGGCAGGGTGTAAAGATTGGTAAGCAATTTTCATCAGAAAATTCAGTTTTCTTTGCAAATTCAGAAGGATTCCATAGCGAGGCGGTCAGCGTTTTTGGCGGACCATATACTGTTACGCATCATAGATCAACCTTATTGATAGCTGGTATGTATTCCTTTTTCAATGCAGGAAGTGGAACCAACCAGAGCAACCACATGTATAAGCTGGGTCCTCTTCACCAGGGGATTGTAGAGCGGGGCTCCAAAACCGGTTCCTTTTCTTATTTGCTTTGGCCCTGTAAAGTAGGTCCTTACAGTGTAGTTATGGGAAAACACGGAGGTAATTTCGATACCTCCAACCTTCCATTTTCATACCTGACGGTCGAGAATGAAAAGACTTTCCTGACACCTGCGATGAACCTGATTACAGTAGGAACGCGACGTGATAGTACTAAATGGCCGAACCGTGATCGGAGAAAAGGCACGACCAAGCTCGACCTTATTCATTTTGACCTGTTGAATCCTTTCGTTATGAATAAAGTGCTTAATGGGATAGATATACTAACTGAACTTTATGAAAAAACCCCAAAGGAACGTGAAGTGGTCAACTATAATGGGGTTAGGATCAAAAGGCTGATGCTCAAGTCCTGTAAAAAGTATTATGAAATGGCCCTGCATATATTTATCGGAGACCAGGTGTTCAATAAGATTGAAAAACTTAATGCCCCTGTTACTATGGAAGTTTTGAAGGGATTAATGAAGAATAATAATACTGAACCGGAGGCCGAATGGGTAGATATGGCGGGATTGGTTACCCCGGGAGGGCAATTGAATGACACGATTTCCAGAATAAAAACAATGAAAGATGCGGATGTTCTGAAGATAGAAAATAAGCTACTGGCATTGTTTGAAAATTATGAAATCTATTCATGGAATTTTGTCTGTCAGGTAATGAAGGAAAGGTTTGGTATCACCAAAGAAAGCCTGAACAGTGATCATCTTGAGGATATTATCTTACGATGGAAAGAGAACAGTATCCGCTTAAACAACATGATCCTATCCGATGCAAAGAAAGAATTTGATGCAAATAGTAAAATCGGTTTTGGGCTGGGGGGAGATGATGCAGTAAAGAATGCTGATTTTGAGAAGGTAAGGGGAAATTATAATGAGAATTCTTTTGTAAAAGGATTGCATGAAGAAAATGGATCGATAGAGACCAGGGCTACTGATATGATCAAAAAACTTGAGGAGTTATAAGAACTCATTAGTATTAATTTATAGAACCACTAAATAGCCTTCGAATTTTCGTAGGCTTGCCTTAAATCGATTTGTTCTGAAGCGAAACAGATTGTTAAGTCCTCAAGGGAACTTTAGAACTCAAATCCGATACGGGTATACCATCCTTTAACTTGGCCGTTGAAAATTGCCTGATCAAATTCATGCTTCACCCCCCAGATCCGGTATCCCAGCATGATCTGAAAAGTCCTGGTTATTTTAACATTTAGACCACTTATAGCCTGGTAACTTTGCTGTGAACCCAGGAAATTGCCACCATAATCAGCATATAATCCTAATTCCAGTCGTTTTATCGGCCTGTAAACGAAGTTTGTACCGATAACCGGATCTATCCAGAAGACTGACCGTTCGCCTTCCAAGGGTATACTCCCAAAAATATTTGATCTTCCTCCAATATCAAAATATAATAATTTCACGCCCAGCAGGACATCTAATTAAAATTTTCCTTTATAAATGATCCGGTATCCCCCTGAAAGGTCTCCCGTAAAAATACTGAAATTGAGGACTATGTCCTCTAACAAGAGCTCAAAAGGTGTAATCGCCTCACTTTCCAGGATCAGTGATGCAAAATTAAACTGGGACACAAATCTGCCGGTACGATACTTTCCTGCCAGCATGGCTGCAAATTTTATAGAATTCTTAATTTCCTTGAATCCCACATCGATTTCATATTCAGGTGGTGGAGGAATCGGTAATTGTTCAGGTTGCGAAGGTCTCAGAAGTTCACCATTGATGCCTATATACCAGAAGTAGGGACTGATCCTGAAATGCCACTCATTCCAGGTCGTGTCTTCCGGGTGTTTGTTCTTTCCCTCCGAAGGCAAAATTACATGTAATAGTAAAAATATGAAGACTAATTTCCTAGCCATGAATCGTAATTCGATATTAATTAAAAAACCCACTTTTTCAAAACCAAGTACCCCTTATTTTTGTATTTTTTCTACATTTTGTACTATTCTAATATAAGAAAAATACCTGCAGGATCATGGCCTTCAAAACAGCCAGAAGAGCATGCAGGAGCTTATTAATTTAATAAAAAACCTTAAAAATAGGGGTTACATAAATAGCTTTTAATCATATTAAAAAAAAATGCTTTTATTCAATTGAAATTTATGGATAATTTCATATTATTCAATTTAATAAGCACTATACTATTCAGAAATATTTTCAAACTGGATTTTAGTCATTTTCAAAATATAAATAAACCGTACTACCATGTTATATCAGGAAGGATTGAAAACGCTGAAAAAGGGACTCGAAAAAGGCATATCAAAAAATGATTTTTTAAAATCCGGATTTAAAAAACTCGATAAGAAATATGGTGGCATCTTTAAAAAGGGTATTACCGTTATTACCGGGACCAATCAGGATGACCTGACGAATCTTGGTGTTTCCCTCTTGAAAAACATCTCTCTTAACAAAGAGGTTTCTTCGTATTATGTTTCTTTTCATGACATTGAGATCGATATTGTAAAGAAAATTACAAGCGCCTTGCTTAAGATCAAGATGAAGAGAATAATTTCAGGAAAACTTAAGAAAAAGGAACGATCCAGGATAGAAAAACTGATTAAAAGCGATACTGTATTCCCGACCTACATCATCAACAACATCAAACAGGACACGATAGAACTTACTTATATGGTTAAAAACCTGATATTTGATAAACATCCCAATCTTTTTATCCTGGATGGGCTGACTAATATTGGCGGCACAGAAAACGAGAAAATGAAACTGATTGAATCCCTAAAGTCTATTTCATATAATACAGGCGTTCCTTTTGTTCTTTTATATGAATTGAGTGATTCCGGGAAATCATATGGAAGTAATTGTACACCTTTTCAGTTGGACCTCAATTCCAACCGTTATCTCAAGAGCATGAGTGATTCCATTATGTATCTGTCTGATCCAATTTTTGATAAAGGAAAAAACAAAAAGGGAAAGACCTCCAAAGGTTTGGCTGAGTTAAGCATCAGAAAATCCAAATATGGTAAAACAGGTTCAATTGCTTTAAAATACAGGACCAATTACTGTTTATATGAGGATGTAACTAATTAACTAATCTGATTAATCTCCGGGTCAAGAATTGACCCTTCCCATCTTCATTCTAAACAATTGCCTTTTCTTGAAATGAGATGTAATTGGATCATTAGGTTATTCATATCATATCTGAAAAATGCTGATAAATAAAAACAGCACAGGCAGTAAGATTATAGTTTTGACATTGGATTATTAGGCCGAATTTTCTAAATTTCATATGCAATGTTAAATAAACATTTGATATCATGAAAAAACAATTTTTACTTTGCCTCAGTTTACTTCTCTTCGTTTCTGGAAGTGCATTTGCGCAGAAAGTTAAAGTCGATCTGGATAAAAGGATCGATTTTTCGAAATACAAAACTTATAAGTTCATGGGATGGCAGGAAAACATTGACTCTATCGTTAATGATTTCGACAAGAAGAGATTAAGCAGTGCCTTTATGGATGAAATGAACAAGAGAGAATTACAATTAGCGGATAGCGATCCTGATATGATGATGGCAATGTATTTGGTTATTAATCAGAAAACAAGTCTTACCGGTTATACAAACTACACTGGAGGTATGGGTGTCGGCTTCCGGGGTGGCTGGGGCTGGGGTATGGGCTCCTCCACAACCAACTATACCGAAGATGATTATCTGGAAGGAACTATGGTAATTGATTTTTACGATGGTGAAACAAAGAAGCTGATTTGGCAGGCGACAGGAGTAAGAACCGTTAATGAAAAACCGGAAAAAAGGGAAAAAACCATTCCTAAATCGGTGACTAAGATGATGAAGAATTTCCCCATCAAACCAGTAAAGAAATAGAATAGATATTGCTAATAAAAGAAGTGATCTTTAGAATCACCTTTTTTTATGCCAATTTCTTCACACTTTCGGTTTCCCAATTGGCCAGGTTTTCAACACTGAATTGATGGCTCATTTCTTCTTTATAAACTCTATTAACAAATATTGAATATAATAAAGTATTTAAATACAGCTTACAGGTAACAGGTACTTTACTCAGTATTAAGTGTATCGGGTAATCAAGTTTGGGACCGTTATACTTCAGTTCAATCCTTTTTTTAGATTTTCCACATTTTTTGCCATAAGCGAAATAAAATCAAATTCGTTTCTGTTCCCCCCGGGCATGAATACGACCACTTTTACCCCCATACTTTCCAGTTTTCCACTGATCTCCGGAAGTGGCTCATCCTCCCAGAACATGGCTCGGGCGGAATGGTGATCCAGTTCGTTTTCAAATTCCTTCCATGACTCATCGAACGGCATCTGGTCGGGTTCCCAATGGTAGCTGATGATAGAGATATCATATCCTTTACCCAGATATTGATAAACAGGATGGGAAGCAAATAATTCGAGTTCATCGGTCGTCCCGGTAATCTCAGCCAACTGACTGTCCAACTTGTTTAATTTATCAATTATCTTAATATAATTTACATTAAAAAAGTCCTTTTCATCCGGTATGAGGTTTATAAGGGCCTCTTTTATTGCTTCCGCATGTAATGCAGCATTTTTCATGTCAAGCCATGTTGTGAAAGCATATCCGGTATGACTGTGTTCTCCTTCCGGCCCATGACTGTGGACTTCCCCTTTCATCTCAATAAGGCGATGAGAGAAAAACTTTGAGGTGTTAACCTGAGTAGATGCAGGCAGGCTTACCGTTCCGGTCCATTTTGCGTAATCAGCGCCGTTCAACAGGATAAGGTCGGCATCCTGAAATTTCTCGATGCTGGCCTCATCCGGTTGCCAATAGGCAGGATCCCCTTCAATTTCGGGGAAAAATACCTCTATTCTATCTCCACCAATCATGTCCGTCAGACTATATAATGGATAATTTACTACGGCTACAAAAGGTTTGGTATTCCCTTCTTTCTGTTGGTTTGATTTTTTGTCAGGAGAACAGGAAAATATAATCCAGGAAATAATCAGTAAGAACAAAACACTTGATGAAGTACCTCTCATGAAACTTAAATTTATATTATCTGATAATTGGTAAAATGTAAATGAAAACATGTGACGAATTTGATCATAAGATCAGCATATTATGAAATTATGCATGAATATATAACCGATTTTATAGGATAAACTTCTCGATAAAAGTATTAACATAATAGCCGGATACAAAGTATAATATGAACGCAAATGCCAGGCTGGCTATAAACATAATGGCGATTTCCATACTCAGGATCCCGGCCACTTTGAACCGGGATGATCCAATAATTTCCAGGGTATTGATCTCATCTTTCCGTAACCTTATGGTAAGCGTCATGATCAATATGAAGATCAATAGTGTAGCAAACCCAACAGCAATAAAGACTCCATCGAATATTTGCTTGATCCGGAAAATACTGTTCAGTAAATTCCTTACGACCTGTTGAGGGACAACTGCCTGGGTCTCAATTTCACCAGATTCAAAACGGCCTCTCAATATGGTCAAGGATTTTTCATCTTTGGGAACAAACAACATTGAACTAACCGGAAAATCCTGCTGCTGACCATGAAAATGAAAACTGTCCTTGTTCTTATCCGTAATCTCGTTATACATAAAAACTTTGGCTGTGGCGGTAACTACTCCATCCTCATTATCCATAACTAAAGTTGGATCTGATTCATCGGCCAGATCCTGATGCCCGTGGCCGATGCCCATAATGATCCAGGTGTTCTTAATGTCGGTAAAAATGGCCCTGTCATCGGGGGTGTTTGTAGGATTCAGGATTCCTGTTATCTTCATTTTAAGTGGATATACGCCTGCAAAATCAAAAAAACTTTCCGGGGAGGATATGATATGATCTCCGGTTTTTAAATTAAGCTCTTCCGCAACATTATATCCCAGGATACAATCTCCCAGCGAGGCCATTTTTTTCCCCTCAGAAAAGGATATATTTCTAAATTTTAAATAATCCAGCGTTGTGCCTACAATTGGATATGACCTGGCGTTAAACCCGGTTAAGATAGGGATGCAATATCCAAATCCAAGGCTGTTCAGTTCATTTACCTCTGCCATGCTGATTGGCTCCAGCTTTTCATCCTGGAAGTACAGGGAATTAATAACCAGATCTGTTGAACTACCCTTTTCTCCCACGATCAAAGGCGTTGTTGCAGCCCTGTCCATCATACGAACCTCACTTTCGGTGATCAGCTTCTCTAACCCGTTAGGAATGAAAATGATAATGGTAATCGAGGCCACCAGAATAAGCGTTCTGATCTTATGATACCAGATATATTGAAAAGCCAGGTAAAAACTGTTTTTCATGACTCCGTATTCGTTTTATTCAACCTTAGATTAATCTCATCTTCTGACAATAGCTTTGAAAAGTCAATGACCTCATCAAAATCCGGCAGTAATTCGTGATCATGTGTCACGGTAATTAGGGTAGTTCCTTCTTCCTTACAATATTTAAAAAGCAGGTCAAGGATCTTCTTTTTGTTTTTCGGATCCAGGTTGCCTGTTGGTTCGTCGGCAAGTATAAGTTCAGGCTGTGTTACAAGGGCCCTGCAAATAGCCACCCTTTGCCGTTCACCCTGAGAAAGATTTTTCGGGTATTTCGATAAGTATTTATCTATTCCTGCATATTCTGATAGCAATTTTATACGTGACCGAACCTGCAAATCTATCTTTAACCGGGCATTGATCCGGTAGGGAAGCATGATGTTCTCAAATACATTCAGATAATTGATCAGCTTAAAATCCTGGAAAACAAACCCGATCCTGCTGATACGAAAACCTCTTCGTTCAGCTTCACTCAGTTTGCTGACCTCTATGTCTTTGTATTTTATTCTTCCTTCATGCGGAGTTGAAATACCTGCAATCAGATTCAGAAGTGTTGTTTTGCCCGAACCACTGGGTCCGATCAAAGCATGGGTCTCTCCCTTATTGAATAACAAATCATCAATCTGAAGTTGAAAATCAGATTTCGGGTATTTAAAATACAGGTTCTGGATTCTTAGCATAATTAAATGATCCGGGCTTCTTCCATCATCTCAAAATTATACATTTTCCAGATGCCTCCCACAGGTTTCACCTAAATATAGGCTTCGTAGTTTTGGAATGATATTAGTTTATTATTTATTTTATTTTCTATAAATCAATTACTGGCTATGGCAAAGTTCATTGTCGGTTTTCTCAATCATGATATGAATTACTTCAAAGACAGGTAAGTCGATAAGATAAAATATTATTCGCCATAGGAGAAATTATAGGCTATTCCAGTAATGACCTAATTGCAGATAAAATGCCCATTCCTCATTGCCACGTGCTACATCAACCCCCCAATATATATTCAATAGTCTTGCAAGTTTATACCTGAAACCAGTGCCAACACTCCACGCAGTGGTATAGTCCTTAAATGCTTTTTCATTGGAAAAGGCTTTTCCGACTCCAGCAAATCCCACAAGACTCCATCGCCTCGCGAAGTCCCAACGTTCCTCAGTTTCAAGAACCGTGACCATTTTATCCTGATAACGCAGCGCAGGAATCCCTCTAAGTATAACATAAGGTGCAGTAAAAAAAGGATAATCATCCCAAATAAATCGAAAATCTGCTCTGAAACCCATAACCAGTTTGGGTATTAAGTCAAAGAAAGCGGTTCCATAAGCATCAACTCGATTATATTTAAAATCACTTCCCAGCCAAGTGTCATTATAAGCATATTGCAGATACCAGCGAATACCTTTATTTGGCGTCATTGTGAAATCCCGGTTATCATAGTAAATTATAGGTCCTATTCCTCCAATCGAACCATCACGCTCTGGATCGGGGATATCTATAGGTAATTCCGGTAGATTAAATTTAGCTTTATAATTAAAGTACGTATACTTCCCACCAACGAAATAACGACTGTCTTTTAACCTGAAGGCGATTTCCTGAAGAAATAATAATCCCTTCAGGTTAAATGAAAGTTTTAATTCATCCCCGGTGAAAATTGTCCGGTAATAATTCAGATTTACTGAGGTATATCCCAAGGCACCGATATATCTTATCTTGTCTTGTTTCCAAACACCTGAATAAAATCCCACTACACCCCAGGAATCATTGAAAGTATACAATCCACCAATACCATAGATTGTAGGAGCGACATGTTTCCCTTCAGCCAAAGCATCCTTGTCCTGTTTCAAGAAAAGCAAACCCATTCCAATTCCATTATCAACCGCTGGTTCAGTGATGATGGATATTAGTGGAAAAAAACCATTATAATTTAGCATCCAATTACCAACATCAAAGGCATTATCCGTGCTGTCTACGAACATCTCCTTCATTTTTGATTGAGGATATCCCATGGTTTGAAATAAACTAAATGAAATAAAAAGGATTCCTATTCTAAGTCTTAACAATGTTAATTTCACATTTTATTTATAAATCAGAAAATTCTTCAATTATGCCCAAATACTTTGATGAAGATCCAAAAAATAATTGAAAGAACTAAATATTAATCCAAACTCTTATACGAGAGAAATCATTGCTTTGGGAATTCAACTACTTTATCCAACTTAAACACCCTGGAAGCTTCCCCATCATGCAGCTTATACTGGACCTGGCGGATTCCCCCGCTTGGGTTGATGTTGGTATCACTCTCTTTGTATATGGGGAACCTGCGTGCGAAGGTGGTCTCAATGATAGCAAATTCATCATGGCCCATATATCCCTCTGAAATTTCCGGATTATCTGAAATGGGTGGAAAATAGATCTGGCTCATGGATTTCCTGTTATTTACGGAATAACCAATAACAGATCCGTAACTGCCACTTCCAGCTGAGGTTATATACACCAGCACCTCTGGTGAACCATCACTATTCAGGTCCTCGATTTCTGCATCGGTTACATTTCCATCAATTTTATGCGCCACCATCCGGTTGTCAATTTCCAATCCGGAAGGCTGAACTGTCAGGATATTTATAGATCCCTGTTCACTGGCATGAATTTTAAATGCAACACCCTGTAAGCTCAGGCTTTTGTTAAATCCTGATGGTTTTAATTGTTTCTCATTTAGAGGTTCTTCTAATTTTTTATATGTACCGGCAAGGTTGCCTCCACCGGAACAGAAGTACATCAGGAAATCCTCCTGGTCTTTATTGTCTGCAGTTATCCTTAGATTATCCTCGTCACTTATGAAAAGAATGTTATTGCCATCAAAATCGACCTTCATTACCCCATTATTCTCAATAGTGCCAATCCCTTCAAAAGTACAGGTCGGTTTTTTCCGGTCAGCCCTTGACCGGATCCTGATATATACCTCCCGGGTGCCGATTGAAGTGACCGAAACGGCTACCCAGTCATAGCCTTCCTGTCTTTTTAAGTATCCTTCCGACACATAATTCCCTTCTATATTTTCGGTTGTATATTTTCCAGTTTCTTGATCAGTCATTGTATCCTGTAAATTCCTGGTTTGAGCCTCTAACTCTTCATTAGAAGGGATATCTTCAGACTTTCGGGAGCTGGTTTGATCACACCCGGCCAGGTAAAATATTATTAAAACTACAAAGAGGAGGTTTTTGCCGATCATGTTATAAATTTAATTTCATGAATAAAAATATCTTATTTGGCTGTGATCTTCAGGTTCCTGAACCATCCTTCGGAATTGTTCCCCACCCAGAAGCCAAGCTGACCTTCTTTCCTGTCGCTTATTTGCTCTATCACCAGGGATGGCTCTTCGGCTTTATCCACGTATACGGATACTTTTGGATAATCCACTACGATTGTCGCATGGAACCATCCGGTAGGTTCAGGAACCGGGTTTACAGGATTTTCGTACTTCTCCGGGAAATTTTCACGCAGATAATACCAGGTATTCCTGGGATGCGATATGTACTGCACTGAATGTCCATTTCTTTCCGGGCTCATGAAATTAAAAGGCCTGAAATAAATAGCATCGAAAGTGCTGTCATTTAATATATGGAATGCTATACCTACAAAACTCCTTCCCCGCTCATCTATTCCTTTGATGTCCACATCAATAGTTCCATTCTTGAAATTGAGATCATTGATCCATAACAGCCCATCACCCGGTTGTCCGTTTAAATGAACAACGTCGTCATCCAGGATCTCACGATTGTGTAAAGACCATACCTCCGGATCGTTAATTTTTGATAAATCCGGGACTTTCGATTGTGCACAGACCGTATTAAAACAGGTGGCAAGTAAAAGACCTGCGAACATCGTTACCAATAACTTTTTCATGATAGTAATTTTTTGTTGTGGATTAATTAAAAAAACATTTAAGTATAATCTTAATTCAGTTTAAAGTTCTGAAATCTATTCAGATATTTTGTACTCTATGTAATATATTCTTTCATCATGCCTATGAAATCCAATGTAATCAGAGCCCGGGATACCGGTAAAGTAAGCCCCTTATCGGAATTAATAAATATCTCATGCAAATATCTCCGATCATAACCATATTTTATAAAGATCAGGATCAGAACACATACGTGTGAATAAAACATACAATAAAACCTACTGAATATGGATTATTGATTTGTAAGAAGTTAAAGGAAGTTAAATCCAATAAGTAACTTGGTAGGATCATGCGATTTTGGTAAATTTATATTAGTGTAAATGAGATTATACAATGTTTATAAGTATAAGTCTTATATTACTTTTTACATTATCATTCCTCTCCGGATTCAGTCAGGAAGAACGAAAAAAGAAGGACAAAGGGGAATCTTTCAGGGATAATCTATTGGTATTGCCATTCAATGATAATCTGATAAAGAAAGATACTTTACAGCTGAGAATAATACCTGATCCATGGGAACAGGATTCCACCCTGGATAAATACAACATGCCGATCGCGAGGCCATATTCAACGGATCTCATGCCGAACTTCAATATTGCAGAACCAGGTGTTACCTATTATATGCGTAATTCAATGGGGCCGGATCATTATACCAAACCATTGAGTACCGATACGCTAAAGATCGATCGGAACGAATCGGATAAGAGGTAACAATTTTTATTCATTTTCTTCCTGCAAAGCCAATTAATCATTTATATTGCTAACCATATCAGGATGGCATTTCTACTTAATCCTGATTCCAGGAGTTTCTAACTCCATATTAGTTTAATTGCTGATGATAGAATATAAAATCATTTAGTTCCATGGAAGAATTGATCTGGATCGGCCCTGCATTGATATTCGGATTGCTCGCAGTCAGGATAGGCTTGCCACCAATGGTGGGATACCTGATCGGTGGTTTTGTATTAAATATCTACGGGATATCTGATCCGGTATTTTTAACCAAGGTGGGAAGCCTGGGTGTTACCTTATTGCTTTTTACCATCGGACTTAAACTTAATATCAGATCCCTATTAAAACCTTATGTATGGGCAGGGGCCAGCCTGCACATGCTGGCTGTGGTAGCTATATTTGGAACCTTGATCTTCTGGATCAGCCTTGGTGGACTTGCTTTATTTGCAGATGTCAACTTATCAACCTCATTTCTGATCGCTTTTGCTTTCAGCTTTTCGAGTACAGTATTCGCCGTAAAAACACTGGAAGAAAAAGGAGAGATGGGTTCGCGTCACGGACAGGTAGCTATAGGCATTCTTATCATGCAGGATATCATAGCTGTTATATTCCTGGCCATGTCGACGGGCAAGATCCCTTCTGTCTGGGCACTGGGATTACTTGCATTGATCCCATTGCGGCCTGTTTTTATGCACTTGATGAACAGGGCGGGTCATGGAGAACTTCTGATATTATACGGATTCAGTCTTGCCTTTGGAGCATATGCATTGTTTGATTTCCTGGGTTTGAAAGGCGATCTCGGGGCATTGATCATAGGTATGATGTTGGCTGCACACCCATCTGCCCCTGATATGTCTAAAAATCTAAATGGGTTTAAGGAATTCTTACTTGTCGGATTTTTCCTAAGCATAGGGACGGTCGGTAACATCTCCTATATCACTGTTTTAGCCGCCTTTGTGCTGGCAATGGCTGTCATCATAAAGGTAGATCTTTATTTCCTGATACTTTCCGTATTTAGATTAAGAAAAAGAACTTCTGCATTTGCTTCTTTTAACCTGGCCAATTACAGTGAATTTGGTTTGATCGTTGGCTCAATTGCTTTCACTAATGGATGGCTGAGCGGTGACTGGATCGTTATAATATCTCTTGCCCTTACTTTTTCTTTTATCATAGCAGCCCCATTAAATAAATATGCAAGAAAGATATTTGGCAAACGCAAAGGCTTTCTAAGCCGTTTCGAGCGTAAAAATCCTTTGCCCGAGGATCTGCCCATTGATTGTGGCCCAGCTAAGATCGCCATTATTGGAATGGCGAGGTTGGGGACAGGGGCATATGATACCCTCAGAGAAAAATATGGAGATGTATTGATTGGGACGGATCCTGATCAATCGGTGGTTGAAAGACATCGGGCTGAAGGAAGAAATGTGATCCTGGCTGATGCAACCAGTGAGGATTTTTGGTTAGAATCACATGGAAATAATATGAGCGTTATTCTGCTGGCTAAGAGAGAATATGAAGAGAATATCAGCATAGCACGTCTGATCAGGCAATATAAAGGTGATATACAATATATTGTTACTGTTGCTGAATACCCCGACCAGGTTGAAGCCTTTCTTAAAGAAGGTGTAAATGCCGTTTGGGATTTCGATATGGAGGCTGGTACCGGATTTGCTGAAGAGGTAATTTCACAATTAGGCAACGAACTGGATATCATAACTGATGATATTAAAGATTAAAATTTCTCTGCTTCTCATTAATTTAGATATATTACCTAGATTTGATAAATGGATGCAGTTCTCTGTACCTGCTGAAGGTTGCATTATTCTTTTGTCTGGGTCTTGTCATATTTTTGAACCTAGCTAATAGATTCTTTTTTTGAAAAAGGATGATATACAAGCGATAAAATAAATGAAATCAATATCAAACATTAATCAATTAGTCAGAAATCGATTTATAGCCTGGGTGCTACTTTTACTTGGAATTTCCTGTAATTCAAAAAGTGAATATATCCATTCAATACCAAATTCAACTGTTCATGTACCGGCTCAAATCCTGACTGAAGGGCCCTCACATCATTGGTTCGGGTATTACGATAAACTCGAATTTGATCCTTCAGGTAGGTATGTGCTGGCTGCACAGGTTGATTTTGAAGGAAGGTCCCCAAGGCCGGAAGATACAATCCGGGTTGGTTATATAGACCTCGAGAATTCGAACAACTGGCATCAAATAGGGACTTCAGTAGCCTGGGGATGGCAGCAGGGTTGTATGTTGCAGTTCGTGCCCGGAACAAAATCAAAAGTGATCTGGAACGACCGCCGGGGAGACCGGTTCATATGTCATATTTATGATATTATTAGCGGGGAAAAGAAAACCCTCCCATTTCCAATCTATACACTAAGCCCTGATGGCCGGACGGCATTATCTGTTGACTTTGAACGGATCAATGACTTGCGTCCCGGTTATGGATATGCGGGAATCCCTGACCCCAATAGGGAAGAACTGGCACCTGATAATACCGGGATCTATCGATGTGATCTTGAAACAGGGGAGAAGACCCTCATTATTTCCCTGGCCCGGATGAGCCAGATGCCACTTAAGCCATCGGATGATCCCGCATTCAAGGATTTTTACACGGAGAAGAACTGGTTCAACCATCTCTTGTTCAATACAGATGGCAGCCGGTTTGTTTTTCTGCACCGCTGGAAGTCACCATCAAAAGGAAATGTAGGAGGTTTTGGAACCTTGATGTACTCAGCAGACCTGGAAGGAAAGGATATCCGGATCGTAGATGGTTCAG
Organism: Cyclobacteriaceae bacterium; assembly: GCA_024644875.1. Taxonomy (GTDB): domain Bacteria; phylum Bacteroidota; class Bacteroidia; order Cytophagales; family Cyclobacteriaceae; genus JAGTVG01. The sequence goes on along the minus strand of JAHEGY010000068.1, from coordinate 4,518 downwards.
GATATACTTCTCACTTTATCTGGCGGGATCCGGAACATCTTATGATGTGGACAAAACACCAGGGAGAAGATGGTTTCTTTCTCTTTAAAGATGATGGGTCCGACACTGCTGTCCAGGAAGGAGAGGGTATTATGACCCGCAATGGCCATAATACCTATCTGCCCGGGAATGAATGGATCCTGAATGATACATATCCGGATGGCGATCGATTGCAACATGTATATCTGTATCATATTCCCACCAGGAAGAGGATCCCGGTAGGTGATTTTTACCTTGATCCGGTATATAATGGTGAATGGCGATGCGATACCCATCCGAGATCCTCCCCGGATGGGACCAAAGTGGTGATTGATTGCCCTATCGGTCAGGAGGGCCGTCAATTGGTCATGCTGGATATTAGTGACATAATCAAATGAATTTTATAATTCCGGAATAATTCCCTCCATAATGCTCTTAAAAAATCGAATAGGGTGAAGAAGGATACTGCCTGGATACCCATGACACTTAAAAACCGGTATCCATATTGCGGTCAAAAATTGAAGGTGTCTTTGGTTTTTTCAAGCCATTCAGTCAACATATTTCTGTGTTCTTCGATTTCTTCCTTATAATCCGGATCATTGATCAGGTTATTTTTTTCCCCGGGATCAGCTCCAAGGTCAAAGAACTGCTCATTTCTTAATCCTGAGGAATATATATTATATTTAAATCTGGCCGACCGCAGCATCCGGCCCTTACGTTGCCTGTCGGGCTCATAATCAGCAAGTTCAACGACAAGGCAATTACGCCATGTCGCTTCCGGATCATCAATAATGGGTCTTAGACTTCGGCCTGTAAAATCTACCGGTGATCTGACTCCTGCATAATCGCATAAGGTTGGAAGAATATCAATCTGTGATACGAGGTGAGAAGCATCTTTCACTCCGGCGGGTATCATGCCATCCCAGGATATGATAAAGGGGATATTAGAGGATTCCTCATAAAGGCTCAGCTTGGCAGCCCATTTGTGGGAAGCAGCCCCATCCCCATGATCGGAAGTAAATACAATGATTGTGTTATTTCCAAAACCGTTCTCTGATAGCGCATCCAGAACTTTTCCTATCTCCATATCTACCATTTCAGTTAACCTGCAATACGCATGATAATACCCCCGCCATTCCTTTTCGCTGAACTCCTGGTTCGCGAGTTTGGTTTCCAGACCATATTCATTATGATCCATACGTTTCCGGATAATAAATTCCGGTTCATTCGGATCAACCTCGTAATTGTTCGGGAGAGGAGGCAGGTCAGCATAATTATCAGGGTGGGTTCCTACAACATCCGGTAATTTATATTGAAACCCATAGTGCCGTATAAGTAACAGGGAATCTTCCGCTGTAAACCAGCCATCTTTGCGTGGATAGAAGCATATATCGTGGGGATTATGGTAACTTACTGCCAGGAAAAATGGTTTTTCATCCTCATAATTATCAAGGAATTCGACAACGGCTTCCGTAAGTGGAGGATCGGTCTCTGCGCCCAGCATCCAGTTATAGATCTCCGGATCATAAAACGGGAGCATGTCGAAGCCTTTGGTTTCTTTTTGTCGTGAATTTGCCTTCTGTGGATAACTTGCCGGCAGATGCCATTTGCCCGCCCATACTGTTTTATATCCTGCAGCCCGAAATATATCACCTGCATTCAGAATATCAATGTTCATCGAATCACCATTCCATTCTACGCCCGTTTCATGTGGCATACGTCCGGATATAATGCTGCTGCGTGCTGGTCCGCAAACCGGTGATGTGCAATAGGATTGGGTGAACATTATCCCCCGGCTGGCAATCTTATCCATTGCCGGTGTATTTAGGTAGGGATTACCAGCGGCACTCATTATACTCGCATTCTGCTGGTCCGTAAAAACCAGTAGTACATTCGGTTTTTGTTTTGTGCATGAGCTTATTATTGAAAGAAGGAATAGCACGGATAAAATCGAAAAAATTTGACTGAATAATAGTTTTTTTGAATCCATATTCCTCTTTTATTGGAATTCTACAATAATATTTTGTTTCTGAATGATTCGTGCCGGCCCAATCAGACCAGAAGGTTGAGGTTTATAATTCCCCCAAAGACGCCTGGCATCCTCCTTAGTCCCCCTGCCCACATTGCTTCTGGTCCTTTGTTCATCAAATGGCTTGTCTTTTTCACCGATTAGCTGGTTCAACCAGGTATTGGCAACCTCAATGACCAGGTAATTTTCACCTGCTCTCAGGTATTTTCCGATGTCAATAGTATATGGAGGGAAAACACTTGTGACTATTTCCTGTCCATTCAAATATACCCGTACCACTTCTCCAACTAAGCCCAGATCAAGGATCCAGGATCTGTCTTTTTCCAGATCATCAGGACAGATCTTGAAAGTTTTTTTATAGGTTGCTATTCCACTGAATATGGAAAGTGCTTTATCAGGATGCCGGGTCCAATCCAACAGATCGTCAAATTTCTGTATAGGATCAAAGCCCCAGCCGCCCGGGAAATACACATCCCATTCCCCGGTCAAAACCTGGTAAGTTTCATCTTCTTTACAGTTAGCTTCCATGATCTTACCATTACTGAATATCAATACGTATCTTCCTTTTATTCCCGATGAAAAGACAATTTCATTATTATGGTTATACCGGAGATCTATTTTGTGCAATATGTTAAGTGGAAATATCGGTTGGCCGTCTTTTTCAATACTTATGACATGAGGAATTTTTTCGGCTTCATCTGAAAATACAATAAAAACTGATCCATACGCTTCAAGATGTAAAGGGATATATGTCCTTCCATCCTGTTCGTAGTATAAAGGAATTCTTGATATGGATCCATCCGCGGGATCATAAGCATAAGGTTGTTTTTCTGAAATTCTGAAATCAAGCACTGCCTGAATTCCAACGGAATCTTTATTAGCGATAAAATAAATATCCTCTTTATCCGTATACCGGTGAATATAGTTAAGATTGATTTCCTCCTCAGCGGCAGACCAGAATTGAAAGTCAGGTAAAATTCCCTTATCGGTCAGGATCTCTTGCTCGGTATAGCCAACATAGATTCTGCCTTCTCCATAATTTCTGTTGTACTTCTTCCCTGCCTTGCTCCATATCTTATCAGCCAACGCATTTAATTCTTTCTCCCGGTTTTGATAATCCTTCAATCCCGGTACAGTAGCTGGCCGGTTTCCAAGAATAGTTGCCCCATTTTTCAGTAATTCCTCTATTTTCCTTAACACAACAAGACTCATGTCCACCTGATCAGGCAATACCAGCAGGTGATACTTCATGCCTGAAGGAAGAAGAACCTGTCCATCTTCTGTTACCGAACTATTCAGCAGTACTTCCTTATTCAGGTCATCATAATCGTATCCTTCCCCCAGGCTTAGTCTGATATATTTTACACCGATGGCAAAATTCGGGATTTCTTCCCCGTAATAATAGGCTACATCCGCCACAAAATCACCATACTGCAATAGTGCACTCGTTCTTGCAAAATAATCATGAAATGGTTTAGATAGGTCCCACCAGGTCATTTTAGGGGATATGTGTGTTCCTGCCGAGTAACTCCAGCCCGGGACTCCCGCTTCCCGCGGACTGTGCGGCATGGTATGATAAACGACTCGAGTCATACCCGTACAATAGGCTTCGTCGGCCAGTTTTTTTAAATCTATTGGCCTTTCCTGCCAGTGCTTTCCATGACTGGTAAATGCTTCCATCTCTACTATTTTGTGACCGTATATATGAGCCGCACTGGCGATATTTTTGACGACATAGGTCAGATCATTCCCATACTTGTCAAAATGCTGAGGAGTTCTGTTCCAGAACTCTCCCCGCATAACATCCACAGAGCCCAGTGCTTTCAGATCTTCTGTCGGGACGTAATGTAATGGCGGACCGGGACCACCGGATTCAGAAGCAAGCAATAAGCCATGATCATTACTGATATCCCTTGCCTGGCGGTAATGATTATTGACGAACATTTCAGATACAGTCAAACGGTAGTCATACAGGAAACGTTTGGTTGTTTCTTTATCTACAACAGTCAGACCGGCAAGTGCCGGAATATATGGATCCATTTCATAGCCATGATACGCATAGAATGTCTCTTTCAGTTCAGGGCTCCAGATGATATAATCCTCTGCCTCGAAACTAGCGAGGTACAATCTTTCAAGAGAAGTTTCTTTCAAATTACCCAGGCGGTCTTCCAGCCGGCCAATCACATAGTTGAAATGATTTCTTGTGGCTTTTACAGAATAATGATCCATAATAAAACCGTTTGAGCGGTCACTACTAACCCACATCTTTTGCCCAAGAGGAGTTACAACAGCCCTGGCAAGAACCCAGTCGCCTTCCGGTAAACTGATATCAACTGCATTCCCCTCTATTTTATCCGGGTCAAGATAGATGATCTTTTTCAGATCATTGACCTGGTTGTTTTGTATCAAGGGATACGCAATCAGGGCTACATTTTCATAATATACAGGGAAACCATCCGCATTAAACTGAG
>JAHEGY010000067.1 GCA_024644875.1 Cyclobacteriaceae bacterium | reverse complement strand
AAAACATCAATAAACTTCTGACCTATAACAGAACCTTCGGATAGTTGGAGCCATTGGCCGTTGACCATTCCCTCTACTTTAAAAGAGCGAACCCGTTCCCCTTTGCTGATATCTTCCTGTAACATAATCTGCGAGATGTCATTTGGATCTTCCAATTTAAGCTCAATTTTATACTTCTTACCGGACGCAGTGGCAATAGGGGAAGAAAATCTTCTTTTGATCTCTTCACCCCATTCTCTCAAGCGATGTACATCAGGTTCAGGCAAAAGTCCATCCGGTCCGGGTGTCAGCCCCATAATAAGCGTGGAGTTATGGCCAACGGAACCGTTATATACGTTCATCAGGTCCTCAAGTGGATATATATGTTCCTCATCTCCCGGTTCCCAGAACCATTCATGCCTGCCATTATAACCTCTCAAAGGGGCATCCGACATCGCCGGCATCCAGTATTTCCCATTCGGATCGCCATGCTTCAGAATGTAAAATCTGTCCCCCTCAGTGTCACCGGCATGTGAATAGTGGTAAGGAAAAGAAGCAAAGCAGGGATAAGGAACGGTACCGCTTTCAGAACCACCCCAACGAGCTTCAGCATATTGTTTATTGTGATAGAACAGGCAATTTGGCTGGTATCTTCTCACAATGGGAAGTACATCCGGAGCGCCATTTTCCGGATGGTCAGCCCCACCATCGAACCAGATTTCAAATAATTCCCCATAGTTGGTGCAGATCTCCTTTACCATGCCTTCGACTATTTCATTATAGTGTTTCTGGCGATTAACCTTAAAATCACCGGTCCCGTTGACCTGGAAGTTATATACACCGTAATAGGAATTCCATCTTATGCCCAGGTATATCCCTGGTTTGATCCCATGTTTCCTGCATGATTCAACGAAATCCCGAACCAGGTCCCCTCTGCCATCTTTATATCTCAGGGCTTTCATACAATAGGGATTAACATCGGATTGATATAGAGCAAACCCTGTCTCGTGGGTGGCAGTAAGTATGGCAAATTTGAATCCGGCATCTTTTATCGCCCTGATCCATTGATCAGTATCAAGATTTTCCGGGTTGAAGATCTGGTAATCGACTATGGGATTGATCCGGTTATCTGCCTGTGTGTATTTTTTATTGTCAAAAACATGAAGATCATAGTGGAATACAGCACCCATCTCAGCCTGTTGCCAGGCCAACTGGTTCCTGTTCGGTAGAGGGTATTCAGGATTTTTTATCGGGATCAGAATATTATAAGATTCATTACCTTTTCTGGCGGCAAGAGATAATACCCGGGGTTCCCCGTCCTCATAATATACAAACGGACGTTCGATACGGTCGGCTGTATGATATGAGCCATCCTCCAGCCTGACTTTTTTTGGCATCATCCAGTAATCAGCCGCTTTTTTCCAATGAATTCCGTTAACAGAAGTTATCAATCCGATAAATCCGCCCTCATCATTTGAATGGAAAATGCCATAGAACCGGCCTCTGACTTCATCATACCATATTGATACATCTTCTGTATCCATATAATCAATGACTGGTTCTGGCATAACGGTAAACGGACCATCCGGTTTTTCGGAAACCGCCACGGCCTGATTTCTAATGAAACGCGTTTCATTTGGCTTGTCCCCTTTAACAACAAGATAGTATCTGCCATCTTTCCCCCGGTCTATAGCAGGATTAACGGTTAAGGTGGTTATAGGTCCGGAAGGCTCAATAAGGGGAGTGTCCTGCCTTTCCCAGGGACCTTCGGGGCTTTCTGATACAGCCACCCCTGTTCTTTGATTAGGACGCAGAATTTTCCAGTATTGGTGGTTATAACCTGTGCGGGCAGTTTTGATCATATCTTCTTCAGTATAATCGGCATCTCCCATATTAGTTGAAATATAATAGAGGTAGTATTTCCCTTCAAAGTATTTAATCTTAGGATTATGTGCGGTTATGGCATCCCAGTAACCTTTACCTCTACCTTTTAAGACTGTGTTCTTATATTTCCATGGGCCATATGGTGTTTTTGAAACAGCATGGGCTATCTCTGAGTGTGTCAGCCATCCCAAAAATGTAAAATCCTTCTTCCACCTGGCATAGAACATATGGTATTTGCCATCTTTCCCTTTGATGATTGAAGCACCCCAGTTAAAATACCCATCGGTTTTAAAAAAATTGTTTTCCTTGACGGGTTCCAGCCTTTCCCTTAAAAAAAAATTATCAGGATTATCCTGTGCACTTGAAGCCAATGTAAACAAGGATATGAGAGATATGAGAATACTTTCTTTAATCATGCACATGACATCAACACAAGAAATTCAAGTCGGTTCGAAAAATTTTTGTCTTTATCTATTAATCCTTAAATTTAGTTTGATAATGATTTTTTCAAAAGATTCCGATCATTTTTCGAAGTATAAAAATATCCTGATGAGTTTTTATATCCTGTCAAAGCACATTGTTATATCAGCTATTCTGATAATATTAAGTACTTCTTGCTTTAAAGAGCAATCACAGGTTGCAGGCAAGCCGAATATCTTGTTCTGTATCTCAGATGATCAATCCTGGATACATACTTCATATGCCGGGGAGAAAGCCATTTCCACCCCTGGATTTGACCGATTAGCCCGTGAGGGAATTTATTTCAGCAATGCATTCTGTGCATCTCCTTCCTGTTCGCCGTCCAGAGGATCTATCATAACCGGGCAGGAAATGTGGCGACTTGGGGAGGCTGCACAATTGTTCAGTGCTGTACCAAAAGAACTTGAGGATTTGAGTTTCCCATTATTGCTTGAAAAAGAAGGTTATTTCATAGGTTATACCCAGAAAGGATGGGCTCCAAATGATTTTAAAGTCCACAGGTGGGAAAGAAATCCCCTGGGTAGGGCATTCAATGAGAAAAAAATTGAGCCGCCTGCCAATAAGATTGTTTCGAACGATTATGCAGGCAATTTTGAGCAGTTTTTAAAAGAATGCCCGGCGGATAAACCTTTCTTTTTCTGGTTTGGGAGTTCTGAACCTCACAGGGCATTTGAGCAAAACTCAGGAATTAATAATGGCATTGATCCTGAGAAAATTATAGTCCCGGAATTCCTTCCTGATGTACAAGAGGTCAGAAAGGATATTGCTGATTATCTTTTAGAGATCCAATGGGTGGATCAGCATTTGCAAAAAATGATAAACTCATTGGAGGAAAGCGAGCTACTTGATAATACCATAATAATTTATACAAGCGATAATGGGATGGCTTTCCCATCAGCGAAGAACAATCTATATGAATATGGGATTCATATGCCATTGGCTATTCACTGGCCCCAGGGTATCGCCGAGGGAGGACGGATCATACAGGACCTGATTAGTCTAACCGACCTGGCTCCCACATTACTCGAACTTGCCGGTATAACTCCTCCGGAAGCCATGACAGGGCAGCCTCTGTTAAATATCTTCAATTCTTCTTCATCCGGAAGAGTGGATCCAAAGCGCGGTTATGTTTTTTCAGGAAAAGAGCGGCATACCATATGCAGGGAGGGTGATCTTCCCTATCCGCAAAGGTCTGCCAGGGATTATCAATTCCTGTATATAAGAAACCTGGAGCCAGACCGCTGGCCAGCCGGATCACCTGATGAAAAATCAGTGCATGGATGGATCTATGGAGATATCGATCAGTCTCCAACCATGAGTTACTTGCTGGAAAACCAGGATGCAAAGAATGTCAATCCGTTTTTTATGATGGCAACTGATAGGCGGCCTTATGAAGAATTATATGATATTATCAAGGATCCCTATTGTTTATATAATCTGGCTGATCAGGGTATTCATTCAGAAGATAAAATGAGATTATCAAAGGCATTGGATGCTTATCTTCTCAGAACGGAAGATCCAAGAGCTGTATCTGGTCAATCCATCTGGGATCATTTTCCGTATTATTTTCAGAATCCCGATGGACTGGTCCCCTATAATAAAGCAATTGAGTGATTTTTTCTAAATTTTAGACATTATAAAATATGAGACTGAAACATCATCTGATATTATTGATCCTCCTCTTTTTATATTCCGGGAATATATTTGCGCAATTCGGACCAATAGGTTACGATTTTAAGGATCCCTATATAGAATTTGGGAGATTGAAATTTGCTGTAAGGCTATCTACTGATAATAATATTTATTGCCCATCACAATCTCCTCTGGAAGTCATCAGACGTAATAATAAGGAACTGGTCCTCAGTAGCAATATGCTGTCAGCTGCCGGGGGACAATTGATGTCAGAAGGAAATATCAGCCTTATTGTAAACGATCTGGGGGATTCAAGATTTTCATTGCGGGCATCGGGAAGTCATCCGACCGAAAAATGTAAAACCATATTGATCCTGATTAAGGGGATAGATGTAAAATCAATGGTTTCAGAATATCCCGTGGCAAAGGGTGTAAAAGAATATAGTAATAACAACATCAGAGTAAGTTATCCATCGAGGTCTGCTACTATGCCACTGGTTTTTTTTCCTGCAGCCGAGAAGGAATGGTTTGTTCTCTCTAAGGATAAGGAGATACGAAAAAAGGGCTTTGCCTGTTCATATGACCACTTAAGTAAAGAACCGGTGATCCTGATCAGTCACGATGAAGATGCCCGGAAAATATCTGGTAAAATTGAATCCCCCGAATGGATACTGGGTTCCGGGGAATCCCGACTGAATCTTGTTAAGGAGCGTTGCGATGACCTGGAGAAGCACTTTAATATCAAACCATATAAGGATAATCCTGTGAGCAGTTCAATTAATAAGATCAAGCTGGTGGTATTCTTTCATGGGATTCATTTCACCGGTCATATGTTCAATACTTTCAAACAAATGGAAGATCAGCTTAGATGGGTATGCCAATCGATCGATGGTAAGAATGTAATGGCCTTTCTCCCAGCCTGGGATGGAAGATATTACAATACCTATCCTGAACATGAGCCTGAGCCAAGAATGGGTGGCGCTGATGGTTTGAGGAATTTTGTGGAGACTGCGCATGATCTTGGTGTAAAGGTTGTTCTCATGCTTGGAGGACCTAATTTGGCCACATTTAAATTCTTGGAACAGCATAATATGATGGATGCAGCATTATTGAAAGAGAATGGATTTCCCCAGGTGCAGGATTGGCTTGATTGGAATACTGATCTTTCCATTGAGACTATGGGGATGATCATGAATTTTGGGCATCCGGATTATAATCAATATATGATCGATAGAACAGCTGGCTTGTTTGATAGCTATAATGTGGATGGCGTTTTTCTTGACGGCACTTTACGTTGGGAGAACAGCCCGGATTACTCTGCTTATGAAGGTCTGCAGCGATATACTGGAGAATTGCGCGCAAGATATCCTGATAAATGGCTGATGGGAGAGGATGGCTACGATGTGGTTTATGGATTGTTTGACATGTTTCACACCTCGGGCGGACCTCTGGGATTAGAGAATTTTCTATTAAGATATACCCGGCAGTTTTATTACCTGTCTTATCCCGCAGAAAATGGAAGTTCAGGAGTCCATGAAATCGGATGGTCTGCCAACTCACCAACCATAACAAGTGCAGATCCGGATTATACCATACCCTCACTTTCCCTTATCCATGGTGATATTGATAAATATAGTGATTCTATACTTGAAAAGATAAATAATTATAAAAACTGGCAACTCAAAAAATGCCCGATCATGGATTAATCCAGAACTTTACTACTGATCCTGATGTAATCCTGAACATAAGTTTTCATGTAATACATACATGTTGATTATTCAAAATTACATAAGAACCGAATATGTTAATTTTTAAACGCTTGTTCAGACTCAAGTAAAATTATAATTAAGATTATTATTAATTTTCAGATTTAAGGACCCATGTCTGATTGCCTTTATATCCTATTACGACTTGTGTTAGAATTTTTCATAACAGGTGGTATTAGATCTGAACAATCCGTCATAAACACACTATAATTTGCATCTCGTCGTTTTATGATTTGAAAACACTAACAAGACCAACTATGTATATTTTTAATTGTATCACAAGATACCTGTCTGTTTTTTTTGTGGCAGGTATGATCAGTTTTTCTGCATTGGCCCAGGTAGAGGTCAAATGGGAGAAAGAATTATCATCGGATATTTTATGGCAAGAAGTTACTGCTTTGGGAAACCTGATTGTGAGTTCAGGGAATCAGCTTTCCGGAGTAGATACTGAAACGGGAGCTATAATCTGGAGCAAACCGGAATTAGCCGGGTTGAACCGTATTGCTTATAATGAGTTACCAAGAAGCCCATTTTTTACAGTGGACCTGGGGAAAAGCATCCTAGTCCTTGATCAGTTTTCCGGTGATCTGGTTTTTGATTCTCAGAAAGCAGGTATTGGCACCATTGAAGATTATTTTCTCTTGTATAATTCAGATGCCATTCTCGTCTCAGGAAAAAGTCAGGGAAGTGAACCAATAATGGTTTCCGTACGAATGTCTGATGGAAGTGTTACCTGGAGCATGAACGAGGAATTTGGAAGGATAATTTCAGTTACTGAACTAGAAAACAAGGAACTTTTAATTGTTACACTCTTTAATAATTACAAACTAAATGCAGAAAATGGGGATATAATCTGGAATGAGGAGAATTCAGCAGAAGCAGAACAGATGAAGAACATGGGTGCTCTGGGAGACCTGATGAAAACCATGGCGGAAAATATGGTTGAGGATATAGATATAGAACTCCGTTACTACAGGCCCCAAGGCGGTGATGTATTCTATCTTGGATCCCAGCAGGAATCACAATCCGGTTTTACTTCATCGAGTGGAGGAAGCACAGTAAGTTACCAGAATGTCTACATTGCCTATAACATATCTGATGGAAATCGGGTATGGGATGAGCCTTTGGAGGTGAAGGGTAAACTTGGCCAGGTTGCTTTCCTGGACAATGGTATCCTCGTCCTTCCCGATGATGGTAACAGAACAAAGATCAACCTGTTTGATTATCAGACCCGTGAAGGTAAGTGGGGTAAAAAGGGAAGAGGAATACCCATAAAAGGAGGTATTTATGATTACCTCGATGCTGGTGACGGTATACTCCTCGTATCTCAGACTTCCAGTAATAACTTTTTAAATTATCTGGATCCCAATGCAGGGCTTATAACTTTTGAAAAACCAGTGAAAGTAGATGGATATGTGGTAGGAATTGTCCCTTTGTCAAGTGGCATTCTTTACATTACTACTGAATCCATGAATATTCTGGACCCTAAGTCAGGCATATTGAAATGGTCAAAAAGCATTCAGACGACGCCACAATTAACAGCACAGTTTGATGGTAAGATCTATGCTTTTGATACCAAATCCAGGACAATAAAGGTAGTTGATGAACAAACCGAAAAAGTAAGTGAATTATCTGATTTCCAGTTAAAATTTATGGGTGGAGAATCACCGAGAAATCTGGAAGTTTTGAAAGATGGCATATTCATCCATTCAGACCAGAATGTGGCAAAATTCGGATTTGATGGAACTGTAAAGTTTCAAGAATACTATCCTGCGCCAAAGGAACCGGGCTGGAAGCGTGCTTTATTGTATGCTGAAGCCATCAGGGGTGCTTACATCGGGGCAACATCATATTATGTCTCCGGGGTCATGGCTGCTGTTGAAGACGATGTAAGGCAGGAAGATGCCCTGGCCGGGGAAGTTGTCAACGAAATAGGCAATGCATATGGGGAATTGGGTGACCAGGCATCCGGCTATGCAGTCCAGGCTTTTAAAATGGCAAATGCGAGGCTCAAAGCGACGCAAAGTGGAAGGGATTTTATGTTCATCATGTCGAAGCAGCCCAATGGGATAGAATTGCTTAAAGTCAGTAAAGCCAGTGGCAAGGTCGATGGCAGGATCAGTCTTGGCAAAGACCGCGAGCCCATTTATGCAGTCGATGATATCACCGGGCAGGTATATTACCGCTCGGATGAGAACAAGATGACCTCTTATCAGGCGAACTAAGAAAGGTGTATACCTCCCGCTTTGGTGGGAATGGGATCATTTTTGTGTTATAAATATGTATCTCGAGCCCGGATTTTCGAATCCGGGCTTTTTCATGATTTTAATCTATATATGATTAGAAATGATACTTACTGGTAGTTCCCTGAGTCAGTGTTTCCTAGATGAAATGAAGCGTATTCATGTTTAATTCCATTAATTTCTATGACCAGGGTGTTTTCAGTCAATAACCGGATAACTATATTTTGACTCATCCATCCTGACGGTGCTTTTGAAGCCGCAAAGGATTCAAGATTAAGAAGCGTTTTCCCCTCCATTTCGCTAACATTCCAGGTGAATATACTGATCCCGTTTTCAGAACAACTTATTGAAAACGAATTATTTGTATTGAACGTCAGGATCTCTGACTTTTCACATTCGTTCCATTTGTGAACAGGGATACTTGCATTGTCAAGGTCGTAAATGTCAACAAGCCTCCATTGTTTAATAAGGTTGTCAGTCAATAATACTTCGACATTATTTTCGCCTTTTTGTTCATATGGTGATGGTTTTATGGCCTCTCTGCCATCATCATCACAGGAGAAAGATCCCAGGGAAATAACAAGCGCTGTGATACATATGCTTAAGATTTTTGTTGCGGTTTTCATTCTTTTTAAAATAAAGTTTCGCTTAAAACCTAAATACCATAAATCATGCCATAGTTTTTATCCTGGGTACCTTCTTCGATCAGCAAATAGTTAAAAAATTACGATTTGCAGTTTATTTAAATTTATTCTCTTGTGTTGAAAATGAGCACTTTTCTGGAGGATCATTAGTAAAGCATGGCATGTAATACTTAATAGAATCTGTTCATTGATCAACTGGAACAGCAAAATGAGCAATAGGTTTGCTTTTTTATTCTTTTTCAGAAATTTTCACCAATTGAGTAAGTAGTAAATAAAGACTATTTATAGTATATTAGAAAATTAATGCAAAAACCGGTTGAACATAGTTTTAATTCTGCGGTCATGCTGGAATCCATGGCTGAGAGTGTGTTGATCACTGATACTAGCCTCAAGTATCCGGGGCCTCATATAATCTATGTAAATGCTGCCTTTGAAAAGATGACCGGCTGGAATAGAAATGAGATCATTGGGAAAAGTCCCAGAATTCTGCAAGGACCGGATACTGATTATACAATCTTCAATGATATGCAGAATACCCTTGAGGCAGGTATGGTCTGGAGTGGCAAAACTTTAAACTATCGAAAAGACGGGTCAGAGTTTCAAATGCAATGGTCTATCGTGCCAGTTAAAGATGACCATGGAGAAATAATACAATATCTGGCAGTCCAGAAGGATGTTACTCAATTTGTGATTACTGAAAAAAGGCTGCAAGCAGCAATGGAAGCTGAAAAGCTAAGACTAATAGAAATTGAAAAGGCAAACAAAAAGCTGAATAAATTAGTATCACAACAGAAAAGGACACTTGACCTCTTTAAGAGATATGTTCCGGAACCAATAGTCAAAAAGGCCCTGAAACAAGACGATGAAGAGATCAGGAATGGTGAATTATTGGATGCGGCCCTGCTTTTCTGTGATATCCGGAGCTTTACACCCATAGCTGAACGGCTGTCACCAAACCAGGTGGTTAACATGCTCAATGCCTATTATTCTATCATGTCGGAGGTGATCAAAAAGCACAATGGAGTCATCAATCAATTTGTAGGCGATGAAATTTTCGTTTCCTTTGGTGCTCCCGTACCAATACCTGATCCTGAGATCTCTTCCGTAAAATGTGCATTGGAAATGATAGATAAGCTTGCTGAGATCAGAAGGAATCTGGACCATATCCTTACTGAAGATATGGCTATAGGTGTAGGTATCCATTATGGATCTATTGTGGCGGGAAACCTTGGATCCGACGACAGATTATCTTACTCTATAACAGGAGATGCTGTCAATGCGGCAAAACGAATTGAATCAATGACCAAAAAGATAAAGAATGCTATTTTGATCAGCGAACCTATATACCTAAAAACAAAGGACATAATCTTAACAAAACGCTGGGGTAGGGTCAGGATCAAAGGTAAAAGAGAAAAAATCAGGATCTATCAAGTTTTGGGATAAAACAATTTTGTCCATTAATCTTTAAGCTCCCGAAGATCTATCTACTATCATGTTTAAATGAAAATAAAATAGACTGTCTTATTTAGCAGATTATATGCCTATTTCCTTATCTTAGTTGTCTATGACCGATCAGAACCGCATCAACACGTCCTCATCACGCAAACTTGCTGCTTGTTTCCAGCCAGAGCAGGCATTGGAAATACGTAATGAATTGGAAAAAGCATTTGAGAATATATTTTTAATGCCGACAGCTATAACGATTGCTGCAGTTTATGTCGGTAAAGAAGATCTGGCCATTAAGGCTTTAAAAATTCCTTCGGACACCCATGATCCTGCATTCCCCCTGCATTTAAGGATCTATTTAAATGAATCCGCACCACTTTCCAGGTTAAAGGATTTTAAAAAAATAATCCACCATGCGGGTATCCCTGCCAATACGTACTGGAATAACTCAAATTGAAAGTAATATTTCATTTGTAGTTTTCAAGCCATGGACTTTCGTAGTTGTTGAATTTGTGAATTAATGCAATTGTTCGTACATTGAAAGTTTCCAATAAGATAATCTATATATAAAATCCATGATCCGGCCCCTCAATCTATGATCAAGAAGATACTACAACCATAAATAAATAAACTTTAACCAAACGTTACAAACATGAAAAATTATGATGCAAAGATTGAGATTG
Source organism: Cyclobacteriaceae bacterium (assembly GCA_024644875.1). Taxonomy (GTDB): domain Bacteria; phylum Bacteroidota; class Bacteroidia; order Cytophagales; family Cyclobacteriaceae; genus JAGTVG01. The sequence continues at coordinate 14,234 of JAHEGY010000067.1, read as the reverse complement.
ATCAGTTGAATGGTCAATCACTCGAAAACTTCCATGCGGTATTCGGGGGTTCCCTTGTAAGTGGCAAAGACTCGGATTTCGATGCGGTTCGTCAGCTATGGAACAAAATGATCGATAAAAAACCCGGGTTGATCGCCCAATGTACGGGCGTACATGATGTCATCCAGGCCGTCAAATTTGCCAGAAATAACAATCTGAAAGTCGCAGTCCGGGGTGCCGGACATAACGTGGCCGGGAATGCTTCTATTGATAATGGCCTCATGATCGATCTATCCAATATGCGGACTGTGATGGTCGATCCCAAAAAAAAGACAGCGGTTGTGCAGGGAGGTGCCAACTGGGGAGATGTCGACCGGGAAACCCAGGCCTTCGGATTGGCATGTGCCGGTGGAGTGGTATCTGATACAGGTGTCGGAGGACTTACATTAGGAGGTGGTTTAAGCTGGTTCAGAAGAAAAGCAGGCATGAGTATCGATAACCTGATTGGGGCTGATGTCGTCCTGGCAGATGGTTCTTATGTGCATGCTTCTGATTCAGAGAACCAGGATCTTTTCTGGGCCATGAAAGGTGGAGGTGGAAATTTCGGGATTGTAACATCCTTTCATTTCAATTTGTATGAGCTTGGCCCTGAAGTCATGATGGCCGCCTGCCTGTATCCGCGAAAAGAAGCGGAGAAAGCGATGCGGTTCTGGATAGACTTTACCAGGGACCTGCCAGATGAAATTTCCAGTGATTGTATTCATTGGGCTATTCCGAAGCATCCGGCATTCCCTCCTGAATTACAGGGCCAACGGGTAACAGGATTGGCCTCTATGTATTTTGGATCAGCACAGGAAGGTGAAAAGCTGCTCCAACCCTTAAGGGAAGTGGCCACACCACTGCTGGATCTAAGTGGGATCATACCTTATACTGCGGTAAACAAAATGTTCGATCCGTTCCTGGTGAAAGGGACATTGAACAGTTACTGGAAATCACTGTATGTGGAAGATATAAACGAAGAGTTGATGCATCTCCTGATCAATAGGGCAAACCAGGCACCAACTAACCAATGCCTGTTATCCATCCGGAATCTGCAAGGAGCCATATCAAGGGTTCACGAAGATATGACTGCCTTTGGTGATCGAAGTGGCAGGTTCCTTGTGAGTATTGATACCATGTGGGAAGATGATGCAGATAATGATAGGTGTGTTGAATATACCAAGGAATTTTTTGATGAGGTGCATAATTACTCGAACGGACAGGTGTATTTTAATTTTAACAGCGATATGAGTGGATCACAGGATCTTGCTGGAGATTCTTTCGGTTCGAATTATCAGAAACTGAAGGATATTAAGGCAAAATATGATCCGGATAATTTCTTCAGAATTAATGCGAACATCAAGCCTAGCAAATAATCCAGGGATTATAGTTATCCTGAATAGGGATACACCTTTTTGCTGGATTGTCGTATAAAGATTAAGCCAAAATAATACCTATGCATTTGCATTCAGATTTATCCCTGTATCATGAACCTATCGGGAACTTATTAAACGCCATGGAGTCTGTTGAATGGGAAGAATTTAAGTTATCCGATGAACAGATCCAACACTTCGAAGAACTTGGTTATGTATCAGGGATAAAACTTCTGAATGATCAGCAGGTCGAACAGCTTAGATTCGAATTGATTGAAATCATGGATCCCCAGCATCCAAAACATCATCTGTTATATGAATTTCACAGCAATGAATCAGAAGATCCGGATCGTGTTGTTTTTCATTCTCTGGGTCATTGGCGGATGACCCCCGGATTTCATGATGTATTATGGAATCCGGTATTCGGTCTAATAGCAAGCCAGTTGCTGGGAGGCAACTCAGTTAGGTTCTGGCATGATCAACTGTTCCTGAAACCGGCAAATCATGGAGGGGTGGTAGCATGGCACCAGGACTATTCATACTGGACCCGGACCCATCCGATGCAACACCTGACTGCATGGGTAGGACTTGATGATACAACCATCGATAACGGATGTTTGTATTACGTGCCAGGAAGTCATAAGTGGGGATTGCTGGAAAAACCATCTTTGACCGGTGAAATGATAGGTTTAACTAAATTTCTAACTAGGGAACAGGTTAGAGCATTGGATAATGCTATCCCGATTGAAATGAAAAAGGGATATGCTTCTTTTCACCATCCTTTGTTGATTCATGGATCTTTTGAGAATAATTCTGATGATCCAAGAAGAGCATTTGTTTTGAATGTATTTGCTGATGGAACTTGCTCTGACTCAAATGACTCTCTTCTAGTCGGTGTTCCTCCGATTAAAAAGGGAAGTAAATTGAGCGGCCAGTTTTTCCCTTTATTGTATGATAGCTCAGTATAGATTGGGCAGGTACCAATGTCCAAACTATGATCAGAGGAAAAATTCTGGTTCTTATCTATTAAATATCAAATCTGTCAGGCAATGAAAATAATATTGATTATTTTAAGAGTTATAATCAGATTATATTTTTATGAAAATTCTGCAGATTTTTTTAGCTATCATACTTGTTACTTCCTGTAACCCTCCAGTGGAAACAACCAATTTGGATTCATGGTCACATTATTCCATAGATGACGATTTGCCAGGTGAAAATTGGGGAACAGGTGGTCCGACTTTGGCGGATTATGATGGAGACGGTGATCTTGACCTGGCCCTTTCACGGCGATCGGTACAGTCGGCATACTGGTATGAATATAAAAATGATTCTACCTGGATACGGCATCTGATCGGATCGCATATTGGCCTCGATAACACCCTAGGGACAACCGCCCTGGATATTGATCAGGATGGATGGAAAGATATTGTATTTGGGCATGTATGGTTCAGAAATCCCGGGAACTTGATAGAAAACCCCGATACTCCCTGGGAACCGGTTGATTACCCCAGCCGGGGACATGACATCATAACAATAGATGTTGATGGAAATGGTATCGATGATTTTATGATCTACGATGGAAAAAGAATTTCATGGTTCGATGTCAGCAATGGTCTTGAAGAGATCGTAATTTCTGAAGGATATGACGATCACGGCGGATTGGCTCCAAAAGGTGTCGGGGACATAGATCTGGACGGCAATATCGATGCTATAATTCCGGGATACTGGTTTGCGAATCCTGGAAATGGTAGAGGAGACTGGCAGATCCATAAATGGCCCTTCACCCCCGTTCCTAAGGCATCCTACGGCCGAAGTACCAGATCCTGGCTGGACGACCTGGATAAGGACGGCGACCTGGATATTGTATACAGTCACTGTGATACTGGCCTGGGGCATGTATACTGGGTGGAAAATACCGACAAAGGACAATCATGGATCAGCCATCAATTACCGGACCCACCAACACGGGATGGTGATGTGGAAGGAACCGGTTCTTTTCATTCCCTGGGACTCGCTGACTTCGACCTTGATGGAGACCTGGATATATTTGCCGGTGAACAGGAAGATCCGGATATCTATATGGAAGCCAATGGATTGCTGGCCATGAAGCCTGTTGGTTTGAAGGAACGCGGTGTGATCTGGGAAAATGACGGCGGATCTCCTCCTGACTTTAACCCCGTGATTATCCATATTGATAACCCGGGATGGCATGACGCTTCCCTGGGCGATGTGGATGGTGATGGCGATATAGATATAGCTACAAAGGTCTGGAATGCGGATGGCCCGAGCTATCATGCTGATTTCTGGAGAAATGACATAAATAAATCAAGGCCATCCCAATAGGAATGGCCTTTGCCCAATTCCTGTCCCTTTTTCCAGGGACAGGTCAATTATTCCAAGATCAGTAAATATCCATTACCAACCAGGACATGTTCTATTATTTTTACCTTCATTCCTCATTCAGAAAGGGACAAATGACAAAGTCATATTCCAAGAATCCTTTTTGCATTTCCGGATCGGAATAAGATCTTTGATTCCTCATCGGCTTCACTATCCCTCAGTGATTCAATTCTCAATAAACCGGTCATATAATCCAGGATTGGTGAATGGGTGCCAAAAGCAAATTTTTCCTTGCCGAACCTGTTGATAAGTTCTTGAAAAGCATTAACCGATCTGCCTGAGGTATCAATCACCATATTGGCATCTTTCAGGAGCAGCTCTTCCTCATCATTCAGTTTAGTGCTGTTGGTCAGGTTTAAGAAAATATATTTTGCATCCGGAACGGCCTTTACAATTGGAATGATATTCTTTAGATCCCATTCTTGTTCAATATCAATCCAGGAACGCTGACGGCTGTCAACCATACGAAAGGAAAATGCCACAGGTAAATCAAAATCATGTGCCAGCTGAACCAGCTCAATACATGCCGGGTCCGAAAGTTCATAATCATGGTATTTTGGATACAACCTGATCCCCTTCATACCGAATTTTGTTCTGCATTCTTCAAGATCATCTCTCCAGCCTGCATATATGGGATTAATAACTCCAAAAGGTATTAACCGCTCCCTGAAATGTTTATTTGATTGGATCCCTTCAAACAGTTCTTTATTGGCTGACTGTGTATTCTTGTAGAAAATCCCGTTCAGGTTGCTTATTACAGAAATATCAACACCAAACCGATCCATTCTGTCAATAGTGGCCTCACATGTATTGTATTTCAATTGTTTAAATGGCCAGTGACCAACATATGCATTAATGTCAAGCAACATGATTCCCGGATTTTCTCAGAATATTATTATAGTTATCAAAAAAGATCTTTTTTTTCTGGGCTTCAGACAGATCTGCGGCAAAGAACTTCCCCACGCCTTGGTAATGGCTGCCGTCACATCCAAAAAACAATCGATCTTCTCCCAGACAATCTATAGCAAAATTGATCATGTTCTCTTCATTGTTGCTTCCGGAGGTATCGACATAGATGTTCGGATAGTCACGAAAAGTTTTACAGGCATATTCCCAATCCCCGCCACCTCCAATATGTGCATATTGAAACATACCTTCTGAATATCTCCTGGCGATGTCGACCATATCCTCGGGTATTGTTGTGTTCGGGGCCGACTGACCTTCATCGTATTTCATCCGGTATCCTCCAACCCCGATCTGTACAAAGGCATGCATCAGCATGATCATATTCAGATCAATGAATTTCTCGACAATTGGAAAATACAATGGATCATTGATCTTGACCTGGGTATATCCTTTATAACCTGCCATACCCATATCCACACAACGGTCAATCTCCTCTAATGCTTCTTTCTGGTATACTGGATTTAATGTCATAAAACCAATATACCTGTCGGGGTACTTTTTAACCGCCTTCATAACCTGATCATTGTTTTTTCTCACCTGATCCGGATCTTCTGGCTCAGTGCCGGAATAGTTGGTTATGGGCATTGAAATGCAAAGCTTATTGATACCAAGCCTGTCAGCCATATCTATCTGTTGATCCGCTTCATTTGGCTTAAGTCCTACATGCGCATGAGCATCTATTTTTCTGTAGCTATGCACTTCCTGCATCAGGTTATATGCGGATTCTTCTGATTTTTCACGGACTGAACAGTTGGTCAGCGTATTTCCCAGTAAAATACCGGTTGTGGATATACCTGCTTGCGTTAAAAATTTGCGACGGCTTTTACTCTTTATCATTTTTTTTTATTCAAAACACCAGTCAATAAAGGAATAGTTAAAATCCTGAGATGCAATGATTTTCAAACTCTGTTCAGCATTCAGCTCAGAATATACCTTTACAGGAAAGGCCATGTCCATTTCAATCTCCTGTTCAGTAGCAGGCTCAAGCAATTGATTCTTTATTCCCGCTAATACTACTTTTCTGGGTGCCAGGCTTCCTACCAGGTCCGGCAGGTCATAGGCCGTTAAAGCGCCAGCCACTCCCCATGAAAAATCAATTTCCCAGGGATGCCAGTATCCATCATCATTGTATACAAGTCCAATTTTATACATGTCATTCATGACGACTGACCTGTATGATATCGTTAATCCCTTCAATGTCAGATTATTGATAAGGGGTTCAAAAGATGCAGCATGTAATAGCGGGATGCACATTTCATCAATTCCAATTGCACCTATTTTCGTGTCAACCATTTCAAGATGTTTCAGGTAATTCACAGCCCTGACAATATCCCCGGCCTGGATACCGGGTGTCGACCTGCCGATCACTACTCCGGTATAATCATCAGCCCCTTCCCGGGTTGCTGTATTTCTCACTTCACCAATACCCAGAATATCGATGGCTGCTACGATATATCCTTTTTTTACCAGTTTCTCAATTTCACCTCCCTGCCGGGCATCAGCGGCTTTCCCATCCGGATGGAGATAAATAATGGCCGGATATTTGTCTTTACGGGTATCTGGTACAAATAGAAGCAGTGGAATAACATATTCCCCTTCTCCATCGATGGCATACCTGCCTACTGTATATCCATCTCTCTGGTAACGGCCGTTAAAAAAGGGATTGCCATCCTCAAATACCGGCTGGATAAATCCCGATAATTCCTTTGCATTTTTCTTAACCTTTTCAAGATGGGTAGGAATATCTTTTCTTGACTGATCGAGCTTGTTTAAAAGCGCTTCCGTTTCCTTTGCATTAACACTCTGAACATTCTCTGTCTCCAACCATGTAGAAACCTGTCCGGTTGGTGTAACCTGAAGTTCATCTACAGATAACATTTCAATATCAACCTCTGCCGGGTCCCCTTTAATCCCTAAATGATTCATAAAAAAAGAGTAAATAGCCAATCGGATTTTGGGTGTAAGCCAGTGCTTGTAATCATCCTCAACAAATTGAATGTTTTCCTCCTTGCCAAAAGCCATATACACTTCTCTGGCTTCACTATAGGCTTCACGGGCTCCCTGAATCGAGAGATACTGATCGCGGGAAGTAAAAGTCATCAGGGTAGGCACAGGTGCCCTTACTTCGAGCAGATCCTCAAATGAGATTCCTTCCTGTAAGCCACGGAAAAAGAAAGAATCGGGATCCTGGGTTCCTTTGGTTTCGGTCAGGCTTTTATTATAAACGGACCAGCTGCAGGGAACCGATACTTTTACACGGTCATCCATTGCAGAAATATAAGCAGTTACCGTACCGCCCCCGGAGAATCCTGTCACACCTATCCGGTCAGGATCCACATCGTCCCGGCTGATCAGATAATCAATACCGCGTATGCCATCCCATGTAAAATACCGGGCCAGAGATATCCCCGAAAGAAATGTAAGGTTCCCGGCATAGCAATGTTCCACCACCGTATATCCAACTTTCGAAAACCCAATTTCAGGATCATAAAACTGAACATCCTCCCCCTGGCCGATAGGGTCAATGGCCAGTACAATGAAACCTTTCATGACAAGATTAAGGTATACAAGTTGGTATAATTCAGCCCTGAAGGCTTCCTGGTTATGCCCGATGACATTTAGAATTGCCGGGGCCTTACCGTCAATATTATCCGGTATAAAAACACAACCCGTCACAAAAAAACCAGGCATGGATTCATAGACAAGCTTTTCTATCCGGTATCCTTCCTTTTGTATAACACCGGTGATCCTGGGATTCAAAGCTGTCTTTTCAGGAAAAGGTCCGATCAGCTGATTAAGTTTTTCCCGGACCATAACCTGACGATCCTGCCAGTCTTTTTTAGTTTTTAATTGCCTGATTTTTTCTTTTCTCTGTTCGAAAAGGACATCAGCTTGTTGAACATAATGGTCTATCAAAAAACTTCCCGGATCATTCCATCGGATCCATTTCCAGAATACGTCCAGGTTCTCGGGATCTTCTTCATCCTGAGCCTGGGAGGGAAATATCAGGAATAAAGTACATGTTAGAATCAGTAATGACAATAACAATCCGGGAGGAATATAACCAAATGTATAGGTTCTGGATCTCACAATTTTAAAAAATTAACCATATAAGGATTAAAATTTACGAAAATATGCCAGAATTTCCCAGTTATTCAGCTTTTTCATAATCTTCTCCTGGTATTAAATCCAGAAAGATTTGCCATAACGAGCCAAATCCACAATGCCCCAGGCTATCATAATTTGTAAATCATATCCTGCAAATTCACAATTTCTTTGAACCACAAAGGGATTGGATTTAACATCCTTATCCCGTAACTTGAGATATTAATTGCAGGATTATACTTTTGTGAAGGGCAAGACACATTTTTTGATCTATCTCTGTCAATTAATGCTATATCTGAAAACAGCTTAAATTGGTGAAATATTAAATAGTTGCAAGTATTGAAGAAATATATAATATCAAGAATCGATATCTGCATGATATAATCAAATGATCAATCCTATGAAAAAAAAGGGAATATCCCGGCGTAGCTTTCTGGGGAAATCCGCTGCTGGAATTGGAATGGGTATAACAGGTTCATTGGGCACTCAATCATGTGCCAGCTCAAATCCTAATGTCGAAAGGGAGATACTTAGGAGAAATGTAAAGATCGCTTCGGTTGACCTTCAGCATCTGTATCCAGAGAGATCCGTAAAATCCAGGGTTAATAATATGCTGGAAAGAATGGAAAAGGCAGTTGGTGCTGAACCTGATATTATATGCCTCACGGAAACTTTTGATACATCTTATGTGGATGAACAAAGATCATATGCGGAGATCGCTGAGGATGAACATTCTCCGGGACCGGTAACCAGTAGGGTGGTGGATTTTGCCCGCAAATATAATTGCTACATAATCTGCCCGATTATTACAAAAAATGATGGCAGGTTTTTTAATAGTGCTATTCTGATCGACAGGCAGGGCCGCATTGCCGGCGCTTATCATAAGGCGCATCCGGTAGATACGGAAATTAAGCATGGGGAAGGGATCATTCCCGGACCATTGCGCCCCCCGGTATTTGAGACTGATTTTGGAAAAATTGGAATGCAGATATGTTTTGATGCCAACTGGTTTGAAAGCTGGGCACACCTCAAGAATGATGGTGCGGAGATCGTGTTTTTCCCATCCCAATTTCCGGGCGGCAGAATATTGAATTTTCACGCCTGGAAAAATAATTACTATGTGGTATCCAGTACGGGAGAGGATGCACGCATCATTGACATTTCAGGTATCGATATTGATTCCAGCAGCTTTCAACTCGGGTACACCTGGGCGACTATAAATCTTGAAAAAGAATATGTTCCTACTTTCCCTGGTAAATACCATATTCCGGATATCCTGACTAAATACAAGGATCGTGTCAAGATCAAAGTATTCCGGGATACGGGTGGGGGTGCCGGTACCGGGGCTGGCCATATCACGATTGAAAGCCTTGATCCGGGCCTTTTTGTGAAAGACATTCTGAAAGAATACGAAATACCCACTTACCGGGAAGATTTGAGAACGTCTGAAGTAATACAGGCACAATACCGGTAATAGGACAAAAAATTGAAAAACACAGCCTTTGAACAAGGATTTTAAAACTGAAAATATGGATAATGCTAATAAAAAGGACAGATTGACCCGGGAAATTGTGGTAGCAGGGGTAGATCTTCGAGGCATATGGCCAGTGGATACTATTGAGGAGAGGATCAGCGATATTCTCAATAGAATGAAAAATACTTATGTTTTTGAACCGGATCTTATCTGCCTTCCCGAAACTTTTCAAACGTCATGGGTTAGAGAAGAAAGCCGAACCGAAGACATAGCCGAGGATGAAAACATCCCGGGCCCTGTTACAAGCATTATTGCAGAAGAAGCCAGGAAACAACAATGCTATATTGTATGCCCACTGGTAACTAAAAGCAATGATAATTATTATAATAGCGCGATTCTTCTCAACAGAATGGGAGAAATTGATGGCGTCTACCACAAAGCACACCTGGTACCATCCGAGATCGAAAATGGAAAACTGAAGCCTGGCACTTTGAAGCCACCTGTGTTTGAGACAGATTTTGGTAAATTGGGTATGCAAATATGTTATGATGCGAACTGGTTTGATTGCTGGGAGCATCTTAAGAAGGAGGGTGCAGAGATCATCTGTTTTCCTTCCCAGGCGCCTTTTATTAATGTTTTAAAGTATCATGCCTGGATAAACCAGGCATATATTGTATCCAGTACAGGAGAAGGCGCCAGGATCATAGATATCACCGGTGATGAACTGGCTGTAAGCGGCCAGTTTGAAAGGTGGGTATGTGAAAAGATAAACCTCGAGAAAGTGTTGATTCATGTATGGCCTTATATCAGAAAGGTAAAGGATATCAGGGAGAGATACAGGGATAAAATTAACATCGAAATTTATCATCCGGAAAACTGGATCACTATTGAAAGCCGCCATCCGGAAGTTAAAGTTCATGATATCCTGGAAGAATATGAGATTTACACCTTCGACGGGCACCTGAAAAAAAATGAAGAAGTTCAGAATGAATACAGAATATAACCTGATTAATAAAAACCAATGTTATGGAAGAATTAAAGCCTATAAAAATCTTGATTGTAATTTTTTTATTCCTTACAGCATGTTCGAGTAATAGCAACTGGCCGCAATTCCTGGGGCCAGGGGGCGATAACATTTCAACTGAAGTCGATCTGCCTGCAGAATGGGGAAACAATAAAAACTTGCTATGGCAGTCCAAAATTCCGGGTAAAGGGTGGTCAAGTCCAGTTGTTTGGGAAGAAAAGGTATTTATTACCACCGCCTACAAAGTCAAGGAGAAAACCCAGGATAAGGATTCAACGCAGGGAGCACCTGAAGCCGATGACAGAAGGATCCGGCCGGAGGAGGATTACAAATTTGAGATCTACTGTTTGAGTAAAATCACAGGGGAAGTGATCTGGAATGAAACCGCCTACCTGGGGAAACCAGGGATAATAACCCACCGGGACAATACCTATGCTTCCGAAACTCCCGTTACGGATGGTAAGAACCTGTATGTTTACTTTGGAATGAGGGGATTATTCTGCTATGACCTGCAGGGCAACAAGATCTGGGAAAAGAATATCGGGATATATCCGATGCAATCAAACTGGGGAACATCCAGTTCACCTATTGTATATAAGGATCTTTTAATTCTGCAGTTTGATAACGAGGAAAACTCACAGGTCTTAGCATTGGATAAAACCACCGGAGACGAAAAGTGGCTAGCGAAGCGTGATGAAATATCAACCTGGAGTACACCCTACATATGGAAAAATAAGGAGAGGGTTGAGCTGGTAACAGGCGGAAAGAAAACCAGGTCATATGATCCTGATACCGGGAAACTCTTATGGGAAATTGATATGCGAGGAGGAAGAGATATTACCTCACCCGTGGGGGATAAGGAAATGATCTATGTATGTAATGAGGAAAGACGGGATGGCGGTGGAACGCTATTTGCCATAAAAGCGGGTGCCAAGGGGGATATATCCCTTGATCCGGCGGAGAGCAGCAACGAATGGGTGGCCTGGACCCAGCCTAAATCCAGAATAGCCATGGCTACACCAGTATTGTACAAGGGCTATCTTTATGGATTGGCAAGAAACGGGGGAACGGTCAATTGTTTTAATGCCAGGACAGGAGAATACGCCTATGAGAGGGAAAAATTAAAGGGAGCGAAGTCTTTCTGGGCTTCTCCTTTTGCATATAATGATATGATCTTCTGCCTTGAGGAATCAGGGACTACTTATGTGTTACAGGCCGGTCCTGAATTCAAAGTGCTGACTACCAACACACTGGATGATAAATTCTGGTCTTCAACTGCCATTTCAGAAGGGATCTTAATATTTCGTGGTGTAGAACATGTGTATGGAATAGGTTTAAAGGAATCTGAAGAATAATCCATTCATATTATAAGTGCCTAAAAATAACTGATATTATTACTTTATAAAATATGCTTAAATTCTATTCTATTCTCTTTCTACTTTCATTATTCGCATGTCAATCAAATAGTCCGGATGATCATATTGTTTCCCAGCAAAATTCCCTGGAAGGATATTGGTATCAGCATCCGTTAAGGATCCTTCAGACCGTACTTCGACAACCCGATGCAGCTGATTATAATGTTGACAACCTCGTTCAGTATATGGAGGAAGTGCATGCAAATGTGCTGGTCATCAATGGTGGTGGTGTCGTGGATTATTTTCAGAACACGCTTCCGATGGCAAATGTAAATCCATACATCGGAAAGCGAGACCTGTTGGCTGAAATAGTCGTGAGATGTCATCAGGCAGGCATCAAAGTGATTGCCAGGATTGATTTCAGGGGGGTGCATAAAGAACGCTATGATCTGCATCCTGACTGGTTTGCCAGGGATGAATATAATGAACCAATAATATTAAATTATACAACACCTGGTTTGTATGCCCCGTGTTATAATGGTTACTATCGCAATGAACATGCTGTTGAATTCATCTCACAGCTTTTTGAACAATATAATATCGATGGCATTTGGCATAATGCTGTTAATTTTCATAATGTCTGCTATTGCACACGCTGTCAGGCCCTGTATTTTGAGAAATACCAGAAAAGAATTCCTGTAAAATCTGATCCAGAAGATGACTGGGAATTTTACTACAGGTGGAATGAAATAATGGCTGGCAAACAACTTGCAAAAATGCGGGCTACAGTCAAAAAGTTTGGTGAGGATAAAAGTTATTCGGCAGAGGTATTCGATATGTACAGGGTGGAACAACAGAAACATACTGGCATCAGCCTGTATAGTGCAGCAGAATATTTTGATTTTCTGGTAACTGTGAGCTTTATCGCCAATAACAGCTATCCGATAGATTACAAGGACATATATTATCCATCGAGTATTGTCCGGTTTTTAAAGGCTCTGAGACCCGATAAATCTCCGGTTATTCTTTTTGGTGGTAATGGCACTGAACACAGGTATATTTACGATCCTCCCCTGGAATCCAGGCTTTGGCTGTGGGAAACCGCCGGTGTTGGTGGTGGATTCTGGAATTGCTATTTCAATGGATCCTTTCCGGCAAATACACTTGATACGCGGAATGCCTACCTGGCGAGTGATGCTTATAAGTATATTCTTGATAACCAGGAGCTTATACAAAATCTGGAACCGGTTAAGGATATTGCCATATTCTTTTCAAAGGCATCTGGGCAGATGTTGGGCGATGAGGATTTTTCATTACCACTTAAAGGTATTTTCAGATTGATGGAAGAAGGCCATTACCAGTATGGATTCGTCACAGACAATGAACTACAGCCTGAGAAACTGAATCAATTTAAAGTTTTAATTATGCCGAATGTGGCTGCCATAGGCGATTATCATATGAAGATTATCCGCGAGTGGGTTGAGGATGGCGGGAAGTTGATTGCTACCTTTCAAACCTCCCTCTTCGATGAGAATGGCACACAACGAGAAGACTTTGGATTATCCGATGTGTTTGGCGTAAGTTATTCAGGGAAAGTCGTTAACACAAATACAGATTGCTATCAAAAGATTTTAACCCGAAATGAACTTTTAAAAGGGTTTGAAAAGACAGAGCTGTTGCATAACAGTGGGAAAACCATGATGGTCACTTCTGATCCTGAGGCTACTGTCATTACCGGATATTTGCCAAAAATCAATAATCAGCCGCCGGAAAATGCATTCCCGGAGAATTGGGACAGCTCGAATCCAATTATGGTATTGAACAACTATGGTAAAGGGCAGGTTGTCTACTTTGCCAACGAGGCAGCTCGCTTGAACTATACCATTGGTCATCCTGATTATAAGGATCAAATAGAAAATTCACTTGATGTGTTCCTTGGCCATGATGCAATTCTGAAGTCTAACGCACCATCCAGTGTTCATGTTTATCTGAATCACAGCGACGAGGATCCAAAAGTATATCAATTATCCCTTGTCAATACTTCTTCGGCCACACATCGCCCCTTGCGAGATCTGATAACAGTTTCAGGTATCGAGGTTAATTTACCATTCGATTTTACACATCATGAATTACTGATGGCTGGGGGTGCTTCAATTCACACCGAAGGGAAAACCCTTAAGATCGATAACCTCGGAGAATTTTGTTCTATTAAACTAATCAAACATTAAAAACGATTTATATTATATACAATTAATCAACTGATCCATAAATGGAATTCAGTAACAGATCTGGAAATGCCTTAAACAGGATCTGTATTTCGTACAGCCTTCTGTCATTTGTAAGATTCTGCGATAGGATGGATTGCATCAGCACCGAATATTGATCTAATTAACGTATTGTTGTATTCAAATTAACATGCAGCCATACCGCTTTCAAAGTACATAAGTAATAATACTTTCCATTTTGTTTTCTATGGATTATTAATCAATTTTAAGATTGAGCAATAATTGAATTAT